>JBBQGT010000042.1:0-23622 GCA_038323265.1 Tepidiformales bacterium | reverse complement strand
CGCCCATCGATTCGGCGGCAGTGACGAAGGAGGACTCGCGGATGGAAAGCGCCTGCCCCCGGACGATGCGGCTACTGCCGATCCAGGCGAATGGCGTGGCGGCGCCGACGATGATCGTGAACTTCACGATCGTCTTGGAATCGCTCCCCAGCCAGGTGTGATCTTCCAGCCAGAACGAAAGATCGTTGATCCGCCCGCGGAACGCCGCCGTTATGGCAAGCATCAAGATCAGCGTCGGAAGCCCGCCCAGCACCTCGCCGATGCGCATGATGGCTGTATCCACCCAGCCGCCGCGATAACCCGCCAGCAAGCCGAGGCCCAGCCCGAGGACCAACCCACCGGTGAAAATCACCACCAACGTGAAAAGGATGGTGGTGCGCGCGGCGTAGAGCACACGAGAGAAGAGATCCCGGCCCAGGCCGTCGGTACCAAAGATGTGCTCGGCGGAAGGGCCCTGACGCACCGCCGCGCGGCTCAGTTCCTGTTCGTTGGGGTCGTACGGCGCAACCAGCGGGGCGAAGATGCCGGCCGAGTAGAAAACCAGCAGGTAAGCGATGGCGATGACCGCCAGCTTCTTGTGCAGGAGGTTGCGCAGCATACGGTAGCGCCGCGGTTGGGCGATCTCTCCCGCCGAATAGAGGTCCTCGGCGGTAGCGGCGATGGCCATCAGTTGCCTCTCCCGGCGCCGACGCGGATTCGAGGGTCAATGACCGAGTAAATGACATCGATCACAACGTTCGCCATGACGAAGAGGAATGAACCGAACAGCACGAGGGCAAGGATGACATCAAAGTCCGGCGCGAGGGCGGCAGCGAGCGACTCCTGGCCGATACCGGGGATGCCGTAGAGCTGCTCGACGAACAGTGCCCCCGCCGTGATTCCCGGCAAAGATAGACCGATGACCGTGACCATCGGCAGCATGGCGTTACGCGTGATGTGGGTGATCACCACGGTGCGCTCGCGCAATCCCTTGGCGCGGGCGGTGCGCACGTAGTCCTCGTTGAGGACGCCAACCACGGAGGCGCGCATTAGTCGCGCCACTCCGGCGACGCCCGGCAAGGCGAGAATGAGGATTGGCAGCAACATGTGGCTGCTCCACACCCCTTCGTAGCCCAGCCCGACGATGCCCAGCTTCAAGGCGAAGAGCCATTGCACCACTGGCACAAGGACGAACGGCGGCACCGCGTCCAGTGCCAGCCACGAGCCGATCGTAAGGGGATCAAGGAACGTGCCTCGGGCCATCGCCGCGTACACGCCCACCGGAATTCCGAGCGCGAAGGTGATCAGCAGCGCCACGAAGCCGATCTGCGTGGACACCCAGATCTTCGGAAGGATTACTTCGCTCGCGGTGAAATCGCGGTGGCGAGTCGAGATCCCGAGGTCGCCTTGTGCAAGGTTCTTCATGTACTTGATGTATTGGATGTGGATCGGCTCATCGTAGCCGTACTTTTTGCGCAGCAGGGCCGCCTGCTCCTCCTGGTAGTTCTTCTGGAGGATGGCGTCCACGGGGTCGCCGGGAGCGAGGCGGAGCATATAAAACACGGCGACCGAAATGACGAACAGGACCGGGATGGCCCAGAGCAGCCGGCGCACGGTGTAGCCGAACAGCCCCGGGCCCACGGTCTACTTCGCCTTCGGGTCGATCGAGATGTAGCGGTACTTCGGAACAGTCATCGGGACAGCGGGGTAATCCTTTACGCAGGGCTTGATCACCTGATAGTCCACTGGCCAGAAGAGCGGAATGATCGAAGCGTCGTCCACGATTTTTTGCTCGGCCTGGTTGTAGAAGGCGTAGCGCTTGGTCCGATCGGTCTCTGTACGGCCCTTCAAAAGAAGCGCGTCCACATCGCCATTCTTGTACTTGCTGTAGTTCAGCGGGCTATCGCTGGCGAACAGCTTGCCGAGGAAGTTCTCGGGGTCCGGGTAGTCAGCTGACCAGCCATCCGAAAGCATCTGGAACTTGCCCTGGCGCTGCTCCCGGAGGAAGGCCGAACTGTCAATCGCCTGGAGCTGCACGGTAACGCCGAGATTGTCTTCCCAGCCTTTTTGGATGGCCACAAGCAGGTCACCGGGCGTCCCGCCCGAGCCGCTGTAGCTCAGCGTGATGCGTGGCAGCTTGCCAGCGTACTTCGAATCCTGGATCAGTTGCTTGGCCTTCACGGGATCGAACTTGTACGAAGTCACGGCTTCCGAATAACCGGGCATTTCTGGAGGGAGGAAGCCATCCGCGACGCGGTAGGCGTCGTAGAAGAGCACGTTGTTTATCTGCTGGCGATCGATGGACATGGCGAACGCCTGGCGTACCTTCGGGTCATCAAAGGGAGACTGCGAAGAGTTCAGGTTGAAGTAGAAGGTGGCCATGCTCGGCACGGCGCGGTAGTCCTTGCTCAGCGGGTTACTGCCGGCCTTGATGGCATCGAGCAGCGAAGCGGGGAACGAACCGACGTGCAGTTCGTTGTTTTCGTAGCGCGTGAGGAGTGAGCCGCCACCCAGTTCGAAGACAACTTCATCGAGCTTCGGCGGGCCGAGATGGTAGCGATCGTTGCGGACCAGCCTGATCGTTTCGGCCGGCGTGAATTCGGCGAGCTTGAAGGGGCCGGTGCCGTTCGGCTTCTGCGTCCAGTTGCGCGGGTTCTTCTCTACCTGGTCCTTATCGACGACGAAGGAGACGGGGTACGTCAGTTCGGAGATAAAGAAGTCGGAGGCCTCGATGAGGTCGATTTGAATCGTCGTTTCGTCGATTACCTTCACGCCCGAAACGCTGGTGGCCTTGTTCGAGAAGCGGTCGCGGAGTCCAACGATATTGCCGAGGTAGGCGAGCACCGTTGGCGAAGCGTTTGTGGGATCCGCCGCCCGCTCGATGCTGTACTTCACATCCGCGGAGGTGATGCGCTTGTTGTTGTGAAAGACCACGTTGTCGCGCAGCTTGAAGGTGTAGGTCTTACCGCCGTTCGAAACTTCCCAGCTTTTTGCGATATCGGGCTGGACTTTGAGATCGGTGTCCAGCGTTACGAGCCCGCCGAAAATCTCCTCGATGTACTCGCTGGTCTCAACGTCACCCACCTGGATGGGGTCGAGGAGCGAGTTCGGCTCGCCGCCGGGAACATAGAGGGTGTTGCCCTCGCAGATCTTGCCCGAGGCGGCGCCCGGTCGGGGGGTGCTGCTTCCTCCGTCCGCCGGGCTGCTGTTGTCGTCGCCTCCTCCAGCGAGGGCAAAAACGAAGACCACTCCGATCGCGAGGATCAGGAAGGCGACGAAGCCCATCATCAGGGTGAGCATTTTGTTGGACATGGACACCAGCCAAAGGCGAGATTCGCTGACAGTACGTTCTGGACGCCTCAGCCGATCCGTCGCAAAACGGAGCGGTGAAGCTGAGCGAAAGATACACGGGAACCGCAGACGAGGACACGGATTTCCGCGTTACTGGAAACGGCCCTTTACGCGTTCAACCCCAAGTCTTGTTTCAACTGCGGCGCCAGCAACAGGCCCAGCTCGTCCAGTTGCGCCTTATCAACCAAAGATGGGGCGCTCATCAGCGGGTCGGAACCGGAGGAGGTCTTCGGAAAGGCGATGACGTCGCGGATGTTTTCGGTGCCGGCAAGCGTCATGATCAGGCGGTCGATTCCACCGCCGATGCCGCCTTCTGGGGGCGCGCCGTATTCCAGTGCATCGAGCACCACGCCGAAGCGTTCTTGCTGCTGCTCCTTGGAGTGGCCCATGAGCGCGAAGACCTTCTCCTGGTCGGCGCGGTTGCTGATGCGAATCGAGCCGCCGACGATCTCCGAGCCGTTGCAGGCCAAGTCGTACTGGTAGGAGGAGGCTTTGCCGGGGTCTTCGTCCAGCCAGTGCCGTTCGGATTCCGGGAAGCCACAGAAGGGGTTATGGGTGGCGTCCCAACGCTTCTCCTCGGGCCGCCATTCGAGCAGCGGAAAGCCGGTGATCCAGACGAACGACAGCTCGGTCGCATCGATCAACCCGAGCCGGACGCCGAGCGCGGAGCGCACAGCGTGCAGCGACGAAGCGACCGTCTGCGGCTGATCCGCCACGATCGCCAGCATGTCGCCAGCCTGCGCGCCCGTCAGTGTCTTGATCCCGGCAATCTCTGCCGGGGAAAGGAACTTGGCGATTGGCGAACGGAGTTCGTCATCGGAAACGATGCCAATCGTCGCCAGGCCCTTTGCGCCTCCACCGCGCGCGATCTCCGTCAGCTCGTCAATTTCGCGGCGCGTCATATCGGCTTTGCCGGGGATACGGATCGCTTTGATTTCGCCGCCGTTCGCCAGCGCGCCAGCAAATACCTGGAAGTTCGATGCCTGCAGTGGCCCGGCAATGTCCACGAATTCGAGGCCGAAGCGGATGTCTGGGCGGTCGATGCCGTAACGCGCCATGCAATCGGCGTAGTCCAGCCGGGGGAAGGGGGTGGCTCGAATCGGGCCCTTGCCGAAGCGCTGGGCGATGCCGGTGTACAGCTGTTCGATGAGCGCCATGACGTCTTCCTGCTCAACGAAGGCCATCTCAAGGTCCAGTTGGGTGTGCTCGGCGACGCGGTTGGCGCGTGTGTCTTCATCGCGGTAGCAGCGAGCGATTTGGAAGTACTTCTCGATGCCGCCGTAGATCAACAGCTGCTTCATGATTTGGGGCGACTGCGGCAGGGCGAAGAAGTGCCCCGGCCGCACGCGCGAAGGCACGAGGAAGTCGCGCGCTCCCTCGGGCGTGGACTTGATCAACGTTGGCGTCTCCACCTCGGTGAAGCCCTGGGCATAGAGGAATTCGCGGATGAAGCGCACCACCTCGTGACGCAAGTAAATGACCTCGGCAACCTCCGGACGGCGCAGGTCCAGGTAGCGAAACTTCAGGCGCAATTGCTCGTCCACATCCACCTGCTCGTTGATGTAGAAGGGTGGCGTGATGGCTTCGTTGAGGACCGTGCAGGCCGTGGGCACAATCTCTATCTCGCCTGTTTCCATGTTGGGGTTGGTGGTTTCAGTGGCCCGCAGCCGCACTTCGCCTTCAACCTGCAGCACCCACTCGCTGCGCACGCGATGGGCCACATCGTGCGCTGCACCATTTTCCGGATTGAAGACCAGCTGGACGACGCCCTTCGCGTCGCGGAGGTCGACAAAAATCAGGCCGCCGTGGTCCCGGCGACGATGCACCCAGCCAGCGAGACGGACGATCCGCCCCGCATCGGAGGCGCGCAGATCACCAGCGTAGGTATCTTTGAGCATGGGAAGAGATTAGCAGCGCGGGAGTCTAACTGCTCTGGTCCGAGGCAGACTGAGGTGCCAGTGGAACGCCGACCATGATTCCGCCCAGTTCGGCCGCGTACGCCTCGTCCAGCGCCTCGCTCATGCGTTTGGTGAAGCGGGCGTAGGCGGCGACGAGCTCACCCGCCGCGGGCGAAAGCGTTGTGTGGCCGCCCCCCGCGCCGCCGACCTCGGATTGCACAAGCGAGAGGCCGAGGTTGGCCTCGAGCTCCTTGACCTTTCCCCACGCCCGCCGGTACGAAAGCCCGAGCATCGTGGCCGCCTGGGCGAGCGAGCCGCTCTCCGCGATCAGCTCCAGCAGGCGCAACCGGTAGTCGGACATCACGAGCTTTTCGTTGCGTTCCAGCCAGAGTTTTTGCCGGGGTACGAAAGGCGCAGTCGCCTTTGACGGTTCGCTGGGTTTCATCGGCGAAGGCTACCACCAGGCGCCAAGCGCCGTCAGCAGGTGCGAAGCGGGCGGCGGGAGGCCCGTCGAGGAGGTGGACCTCAGATCTTCTTCGCACGTATGAGGACCGCCACGGGCACTTTGCCGGCATCGCCGGCGATGAGCTCCGGGAAGCGGTCCAGACTGTAGCGACGGGTGCCATCGGGGGATGCAGCCCACCGGTCCAATTCTGCTAGCTCCACGGTGGCGACGCCGTAGCGCCCCAGCGACGAGAGGACCTCGCTCAACGTCCAGGAGAACTCAATTTTGGTTGCGGTGCCAGCCTCGGTTGGGAAATGACCCCAGCCGGTCTCGTATTCCGGGGCCTTTTCGAAGTAGGAATGCACTACGACCAGGCGACCGTCGATCTCTTCGAAGACGTACTCCAGCGGGTGTTCCTCGTAAAGCACGAACGTCCCGCCCATAGCCAGCGCGTCGGAGATGCCGCGTGCCCAACCGTCCAGGTCATCGAGCCAGACGAGCGCACCAAGGCCCGTGTAGACGATGTCGAACGCGCTGCGGCGGTATGCCTCCGGCAGGGCTTGTACGTCTGCAATATCGAAGGTCGCCGCGATGGCGGCGGCGGCGGCCTTTGCTCGGGCTTCGGCGATTTCCTTCGCAGACACGTCCAGCCCGGTGACGACGGCGCCGCAGTTCGCCAGGGAGAGCGTGTCCTCACCGGTGGCGCATTGCAGGTGCAGCACCCGCATTCCGCCGAGTTCGCCCAGCGCTGCCAGTTCGACGCTCGAAAGCGTGCTGCCCCCGGACTTAAAGAAGGCGGCATCGAAGCCCATGCTGTCCAGCCACTCGCGCCGCTCGACCGCGATCTCGTCCCATGCTCCGGCGTTCATGGCGGCATGTTTTGCCGCACGCTGACTGGCGTCTGCTTTCATGTCGTCACCGCGCTGCTCTGCCGATCAGGCGTTGATGTCTCCGCGCGAGCTCTGGAACGGCATGACGTGGGAGTAGTCGTTGATCGTCAGCAACTCGCGGCGGGTGTCGGCGGCGCGGACCACGGTGATCGAGGTGTGGTGGACCGTCACCACGTGGTCGAAGGCCGAGCCAAGCAGATGACTGAGGTAGGCGTTGATGACGCCGCCGTGGCAGGCGACGGCAATGCGGTGGCCATGATTTTCGGCAACGATCTTGTCCAGGGCGGCAACGATGCGCACCTTGAAGGCCTCAGGGTCTTCCGAGTGCGGCCATGAGCTGTGCTTTCGCGTACGGCTTACGCCGCGGTAGATTTCGCCGAGTTCCGCGGCGGTGTAGAGCTCCAAGAGGCCCTTGTCTTGGGGCGCGGTTTGCCAGAGGTCGATTTCGCGTAGCTCTTCGAGGACAATCGGTTCGAGGCCGTGGTGCTTGGCGATTTCGCGGCCGGTATTGTGAGCGCGCTGCAACGGGCTGGCATAGACCGCGCCGATGCGCGCTGGGGCCAACCTGTCGCCGACTGCGCGCGCCTGCTTCCAGCCAAGCTCCGAGAGCGGGGCGTCGATCGCCTCACCTAAGGGGATGTTCGCGCGGTACTGCTGTTCGCCGTGACGAACGAGAAGCATTTCGCACATCCCTTCGAACGAATCCACGAACGGGTTCTCGAGGTCGATCGTGCGGACGCGTTTTACGCTGGTCATTGGTCTGCTCCGGGCATCGCCACGACGGCGAGATTCGGTTCGACGGTGGAAACGTAGCTGCTTGCCTTCAGGAAGGCCCTCAGGCCCATCAACAGCGCATCGAGGTCTTCGTGGTTCATCTCGATCAAAATGCGGCGTGTGAAAATTTCGGAGCCGCGTTCAAGGCGGCTACAGGCCGTTTCCCCAGCGTCGGTCAGTTGGTTTCGCACCAGCCTCCGGTCCGAATCGTCGTCCTCGCGGCGGATCAGGCTCAACTTCACAAGACGATCGACGATGCCGGAGATCGTGGGAGGGGTCACGGAGAGCCGCGTGGCCAACTCCCCCGCGGTTACGCCAGGGTCATTCCGGACGAGGAAGAGGACTCGCAGCTGCGCGGTCGTCAGCCCCAATTCAGCCCAGGCTCGGAAGCGGAAGGGGTCGAACATCGCGAACATCGCGCCAATGTGGCGGATGCTGGCATCGACGGCATGTTCGGAAGCAGGTGGGGAGCTCGCCATTGATTCGCCTCATGCGAAAGACTTCGCGCGTGGCTAGGGTATCAGCGCCATGCAGCGAGGCAAGCCAAATCACCATCCGTCGCGCTAAGCTCCATCGCAAAGCCATCCCAGAAATTAACGGAGTGTCATGTTTACTTCCACTGAGACGTTCCTCCGCTACTTTGACGGCGTAAACAAGCGCGCGATGCGAGACATCGCCGCCCTGCCTCCCGAAGCGGACGGCTGGACGCCCTCCAGCGGTGAGGGCGAAAAGGCCTGGAGCATTAACAAGCTCATTGGGCACATGGCTGGCTCGCGACTCTACTTCGCCAGTGCTTATAGCGGGACCGGTTGGATCAGCCCGGAGCCACCGGATACCCGCTCTCACGAGCAGTGGCTTCCCGCTCTCGAAGGAAGCGCGGCGGCATTCCGCGAACGAATCGCAGCAACGCCTGATGCGTGGTTAGAGCGCCGCGTCGACATGATCGACTCCGAAGCTACGCTGCCTGGTTGGCGCTTGCTCCTGATGATGATGGAGCACGACATCCACCATCGCAGCCAGATCGATACGTACGCGGGGATGAACGGCTGGGACGTGCCGCAGATCTACAACCGTTCGGCGGAGACGATCGGCACGTTGCAAGATACGCAGCGCGCGAAGCACGGCCACTCAGGCCCCTCGCATGGGCTGTAGCTGTAAGCGCTTACGAGGGCGCGACGAACCGCAGCGCCCCGGGGATGATGGTGATGGTCGCCGGCAAGTAGCCGCCAAACTCGCCGTCCAGGTCCAGCGACGTCCGCTTGGGCGACGCAAGCTCGACGCGGCGAGCACGGTGGTGGTCGATGCCGTCCATCTCGAGATGGGCGCCGCCGGCGCGTTGGCCCATCATCGCCTTGAACACATCTCGGCGACCACGATCTCCCCAGCGAATGACATCGAACAGGCCATCATCCGGGAGCGCACCCGGCGCCGCTACAAGGTCGCCGCCCCACAGTTCCATGTTGTGGGTGCTGACGGTGTTGTAACGGCCATCGAACTCCACACCGTCGATCGCAAGAGTGAAGGCGCGGCCCATCGGCCCGGCCATCTTGACGCCGCCGATGATCAAGTACGGCGCGGTGTCGCCCAGCTTCTTTAGCCAGCGCGGCGTGGAACGCGAGATCTCGGGAACCCAACCAGCGCTCGCTTCCAGTACGAAGTAGTGCGTGACGTCTGCGCCATCACCGTCCTTCGCAAGCACGCGCCCGGCATCGATGCGCCGTTCGGAACCCGATGCAATCGCCGCGATCGCCTTAGAGGCGCGACCGATGCCGAGGCCTTTCGCAACGTCCTTGCCGGTCCCGAGACCAATCGTGCCAATGCGCACATCGCCGCCCGCGCCGCTGTGGAGCACGGCGTTCACGACTTCGTTGATTGTGCCATCGCCGCCGCAGGCAACGAGGAAGCGGTGACCACGCTCGATAGCTTCGCTCGCAACCGTCTCCCCGTGGCCGATGCTCTCGGTGAAGACGAGGTTGGCGACCAACCCAGCGCGCTCGATGGCATCGATCAGAGCGCCAACCCGTTGCTTCGTGCGTCCGCCGCCCGACGCCGGATTGACGATGAAGAGCGGCCGGTTCGCGGTCTCCGCGGCGATCTGGGTGGTCATGAATGCGGCCTCTCCGGCGCTTACGCGTCGCCGCGCGAACGGCGACTTTCTGCCGCAACGCGGCACTTCGTTGAACAAGATGGAAAAAAGGATTGGGGCGAGCGGCGGGGATCGAACCCGCGATCTTCCGGGCCACATCCGGACGCGATAACCACTACGCTACGCCCGCCACGACGCACGAAAGAGAAGTCTAGCAGACGCCGCAGTTAGCGACATGTGCGACAAGAGAACGGCGCCCCGCTCCCTCTACGCCTGTTCCATCTCCGGCTTGAGTATTGCGTAGATTGCCGATCGCGTGGCCGTGACCAAGGCCCGAAACGACATGTGCGCCTCGGAGCGGCAACCCGCTCTCTAGTACTTCGAAACGTTGATCTCTTCCATCCGGCCGGTGACCAGGTAGATGACGCGCTCGCAGATGTTGGTGCAGCGGTCGGCGATGCGCTCGAGGTTGTGCGCTGTCCAAATGAGGTAGGTATTTCGTTGGATGGTCGAAGGGTCGGCAATCATCGCCTTGATGCTTTCTTCGTAGACCGAGTCTTGAAGGTGGTCCACTTCGTCGTCCGCGTCGCAGATCTGGCGGGCCGATTCGACATCGTGGTCGATGTACGCCTTGAGGCTCCCGCGGAGCATTGCCACCGCCCGGTCTGCCATGCCGGGGATGTAACCAAGGCGGCGAGGCAGCGGCTCATCGCCGAGCATCAGGTTGATCTTGGCGATCCCCTCGGCGTGGTCGGCGATGCGTTCGAGGTCCGTAATGATGTAGAGGATGCTGGCGAGGGCGCGCAGATCCGAAGCCATCGGCTGTTGGCTGGCCACGACGAAGATGCAGCGGTCCTCGATTTCGAAGCGTTTCTTGTTGATTTTGTTGTCGTCTTCGATGATCTTCCGGGACCAGGCCGGGTCGCCGTCGCGCAACGCTTCCATAGCGTCGAGGATGGATTTTTCGGCCATCGAGCCAAGCACCAGGACTTCATCCTGGAGATGGGTGAGTTCTGACTGGAACAGGTCTCGAGTCATGGGCGACCTTCCTTAACCGAAGCGTCCGGTGATGTAGTCCTCGGTTCGCTTTTCACGCGGGTTCGTGAAGATGTCCGCTGTTGGCCTGTACTCTACGAGATGCCCGGCGCCGTCGTCGCCCATCAGGAGGAAGGCGGTGTAGTCCGAGACGCGGGCAGCCTGCTGCATATTGTGTGTGACGATGACGATCGTGTAGCGCTCCGCCAGGCCGCGCATCAGGTCTTCGATCTTCAGCGTGGCCACCGGATCCAGCGCGGAGCACGGCTCGTCCATCAACACCACTTCCGGTTCGACGGCGATGGTGCGGGCAATGCAGAGCCGCTGCTGCTGCCCGCCGGAGAGCGCGATTCCCGGCTTCTTAAGGTCGTCTTTCACTTCGTCCCAAAGCGCAGCAGCCTTCAGCGAGGCTTCCACGCGGTCGCCGATCTCGGACTTCGAACGGACGCCCATGAAGCGCAGGCCGGCGGCGACGTTCTCAGCGATCGACATCGTGGGGAACGGATTGGGCTTCTGGAAGACCATGCCAATGCGCTGGCGGACGCGAGCAGGGTCGACACCCGCTTCGTAGATATCTGCGCCGTCCACGAGGATCGTGCCTTCAACGCGGGCGTTGGGGGCGAACTCGTGCATGCGGTTGAAGCAGCGGATGTAGGTGCTCTTGCCGCACCCCGATGGCCCGATGAGCGCCGTCACGGAGTTTTTATGAATGTCCATGGAGATGCCGCTTATCGCCATCTTCGCCCCGTACCAGGCGGAAACGTTTCGCGCGCTAATCGCGATCGGTTTCTCGGCCGTCTGGTCGGACGGAGGGGCCTGGGGAATTGATACTTGCATCGAAATCGCCCCACTGAATGACTCTGCTTCGTTGGGCTGACGGGTCTGAACGTCGGTCATCGGTCCCACCTATTGCCGCACCGTCACGCGCGAACCGAAAAGGGTCCGGACGGAGAGGCTCACTATTAGAATAATGCCAACGAGGATGAAGCTCATCGCCCAGGCCTGTTCGTGCCAGTAGTCGTACGGCCCAGTTGCGTACGTGAAGATGCGCGTTGGCAGCGAGTCAATCGGCGCCGTTACGTCTGTGGAGTAGAACTGGTTGCCGAGGGAGGTGAAGAGCAGCGGGGCCGCCTCGCCGGCGATACGCGAGAGGCCGAGCATGACGCCGGTGATAATTCCCGGCAAGGCGGTGGGGAAAACAATCTGGAGCACGGTCTTCCAACGGGGGGCGCCAAGAGCATAACTCGCCTCACGCAGCGAGCGCGGAACGAGAAGCATCATTTCTTCGCTAATGCGGGCCACGATCGGCACGAGGATGATAGCCAGCGCCAGCGCCCCAGCGAGTGCCGAGAAGTGCCCCTGGTTGACCACCACCAGCCCATAAACGAACAGGCCAATGGTGATGGAAGGGATACCCGCCATCACTTCGATGATGAAGCGGACGAAGGCACCAGCCCGGTTCTGGCCGAATTCAGAGAGAAAGACGCCCGTGCCGATGGCGACCGGCACGCCGATAAGCAGCGCCAGCCCAACCATAATCCCGCTACCGACCAAAGCGTTATGTACGCCACCACCGGCACGGCCGGGGCGGTTCGGGTCTTCGGTGAAGAGGTCAATGCTTAAGCCGGGGAGACCTTCCTTGAGCAAGTAAAAGAGAATGAGGAACAGAGGGACGATTGCGAAACCGACCGCGACGATCATGGCGCCCGTCATCACGCGGTTCATCAGCTTACGGCGCCGGTAGAGTCGCTCGGTGCGGGCAAGGATCAACGATTGCTGAAACGTGCTCACTCCTGAACCACCGCTCGCTGGCCGCCTGTTACTCGCCAGACGAGCAGGCGGGCGACGACGTTGATCGCAAAGGTGATGAGCAGCAGCAGGAGCGCCACTTCGATGAGTGCCGCGCGGTGGATGCCCGTAGCCTCATTGAACTGGTTAGCGATGACGCTGGCCATGGTGTAGGCGGGCGCAAACACGTTTTCGGGGATGCGCACGCTGTTGCCAATGACGAGAGTTACGGCGAGGGTCTCGCCTACGGCGCGGGCCAGTCCGAGGATCGAGGCGCCGAGTACGCCGGAACGGGCGTAGGGGAGGACGGCGATCTGAATCATCTCCCAGCGCGTGGCGCCGAGGGCCATGATGCCTTCACGCTGACTGCGCGGCACAGCGGCGATGACGTCACGCGAGACGGCCATGACTGTGGGCAGAATCATGATCGTTAAAATCACGCAGCCCGAAAACAATCCGGTGATCTGCGGCGTGCCATCGAAGAACGGGATCCAGCCAAAGAGCGCCACGACCACGGGACCGAAGTGGTCACGGATAAATGGGCCCATGACGAAGATGCCCCAGAGACCGAAGACAACGCTGGGTATGGCCGCCAGCAGTTCCACCAGATATGAGACGGGCCGGCTGATCCACATCGGGGCGATTTCGACCAAAAACAGGGCCACCAGGACTGCAATGATGGTGGCGAACACCAACGCAAAGATTGAGGTGATAAGCGTGCCGAGGATGAAGGGCCAGGCGCCGAATGTCTCCTTCGCTGGATCCCACGTCGAGCCATAGACGAACGAAAACCCGTTCTCCCGGACCGACTCCCATGACTGGTCAATGAGGACGTAGAAGACGCCGACGATGACCGAGATCATGATCATCGCGGCGGCGGCGGTGAGACCCGTGAAGGCCCATTCGCCTGGCTTCAGCCGGTTCTTCAAACTGGCTGGTTTGCGTTGACCACCGATCGTGCTAGCGCTCATCCTTGAATTCCCCTGACCCGGTCCGTACATTTTAAAGCCGGACAGGCCCAATTGGACCTGCCCGGCCTGGCGGTTCTTTCCCCGTTTGCGTGGCCTACTGGCCGCTCAAACTTGCCTTCGCCCCGCCGTCGCACTTGAGGCTCTTGATCGTCGCCTCGATCCTCGGCAGTAGACTCGAAGGCAGCGGTGAATAGTTCAATGTCTTCACATCGGCCGCCGCCGCACCGTCATGTGCGGACCACCAGAGGAAGTTAGCGAGCGGCGTCTGCTGCGCGCACTTTCCCGTCGATTTGAAGACGAGCAAGTACGTGAAGCTGGTGATTGGATAGGCAGCTTCACCAGTGGAATCGGTGATCGAGACCCGGTAGTCGTCTGGGATGGTGACGCCCGCGGCAGCCGCGCTGGCCGATTCGATTGTGGGCTTGATGTACTTGCCGGCCTTGTTTTTCATATCCGCGAAGGCGAGCTTGTTCTCGACGGCGTAGTTCAGTTCTACGTAACCGATGGCATTCGGCGTTTGCTTAACCACGTTGGTCACGCCCTCGTTCCCCTTGCCGCCCTGGCCAGCCGGCCAGTTCGGGGCCTTGTTGGTGCCAACGGCCGTCTTCCAGTCCGCGCTTACCTTCGAAAGATAGTCTGTGAAGACGAACGTGGTGCCGGAACTATCCGAGCGATATGCCACCTGGATGTCCTTGTCAGGCAGGTTAACGCCCGCGTTCTGGGCAGCGATAGCCGGGTCGTTCCATTTCTTGATCGTCCCCAGGTAGATCTTGGCGACGGTCTCGCCGTCAAGTTTGAGGCTAGTGATGCCCGCGAGGTTGTATGTCATCACTACCGCGCCAATGACTGTCGGCACGTGCTGGGCATCGGGGGCCTTGGCCAATTCGTCGTTGCTCATCGGCGCATCGCTGGCGCCGAAGTCCACGGTGTTTGCCGTGAACTGCTGGATGCCTGCGCCGGAACCGAGCGATTGGTAGTTGATCTGGACGCCCTTGGCGACGTTCTTGTTGTAATCGTCGAACCATGCCTGGTAGATCGGCGCCGGAAACGTGGCACCCGCGCCATTCAGCTGCGCCTTATCATTTTTGCCAATGTTCGCCGCAATGCCGGCGGCTGTAGGCGAACCGGCGGCAGGTGATCCGGCGGCGGTTTTGGCGCTCGCTGCTGTGGCCGTCGGCGTGTCGTCGTCATCCCCGCCGCAAGCGGCGGCGAGGAGAGAGATGAGGGAGACCGCGGCGAGCAGTAGAACTGCCCACTTTCCCTTGCGCGTCGCGCGAATCTGCATCAAGTGCTTGTTACCCCTGTCGTTGTCGTTCTCGAAATTGAAGCTTCGATCCTGAAGGTAGAAAGGCGGATTTAACGGCACATTAACGGGCCGGGCACCCCAAGAGGCTGTCGCCGACTCAACTGGCCGACGAATTTACACTGCGTTTGCAAAGAGTTGCTTCGCGCCTTACGTAAGCAGCGGAGAATCAGCGCCAAGGCGGAAGGAACAACGGCCCCATCCGCTCACACCCCTCTGGTGGTCGAGGGCTCCAGGCATGCCAACCCCGTCCCGGCTTTCCGCCGGGTGGCAGGCCCGGAGCCCTCGGCGCATACTGGAAGTCAATTCCTCAGCTTCCGGCGGAGGCGCCCCAAACTACCAATGGCCCAAAAGATACTTGTGGTTGACGACGAACAGAATATTCGTGACCTCGCCACGCTCTATCTCGAAAAAGAAGGCTTCACCGTGGAGTCCGCCGTCAACGGCCGGGACGCCATTGCGCGCTTCGCCGAGATCAAGCCTGCGATGGTCATCCTCGACGTCATGATGCCCGGCATGGACGGCTTCGAAGTCTGCCGCGAACTGCGCCGCGAGCACGACGTTCCAATCCTGATGGTCACCGCCCGCAGCGACGACGTTGACAAGATCGTTGGCCTGGAAATCGGCGCGGACGATTACATGACCAAGCCCTTCAATCCGCGCGAAATGGTGGCTCGTGTGAAAGCCATCCTGCGCCGCTTCGAAGGGGGCCGGAAACCGCAGAATGCTATCACCGTTGCTAACCTTTCGGTGGATAAAGCGCGCCGCGAGGCCAGCGTTGATGACATGCCACTCAATCTGCGAACGAAAGAGTTCGACCTGCTCATCGCCTTTGTGGAGAACCCCGGCATCGCCCTCACCAGGGACCAGTTGCTAGAAGGGGTTTGGGGCTATGACTACGGCGGCGAGACACGCACGGTGGATGTGCACGTTCAGCATCTCCGTTCGAAACTGCACAAGGCACACCTTCAGATAGATACATTGCGCGGCGTTGGGTACAAACTGATCGTAGGCTCGGCGTCCGCCTAGCCGTTGGAGGGTCTGCCGCTGCTGATTGGCAGTCTTCAGGTTCGCCTGTTCCTCACTTACCTGGTCATCATCGGCGTGACCTTGGGGCTGGCAGCGCTGAGCCTCTTCCTCCTGCTCGGCGGCTACCGCAATTCCATCTCGTACGGCTCGCTCGACGACCTTGGCCCGCTCGTCGATTCGCAGGCGAACGCTGAGATCCGCTCAGCGGTAGAGAGCCGCAACCCGGTGCCGGACCAGACGCCACTCGAATCGCAAGACCTTCTGCTCGCGCTTCGCTCCTTCTTCAATCCCACGGATGGACAGCGTACCGGCGGGCAAACCTCGTTGGCCCTGATCGACAAGAACGGGCGCGTGATCCCCGGCTATTCCGCCAGCCCTTCCGATTATTCGCTGGAGAACGCGGTGATCCGGGACGTCAACGACCCGGAGCCGGCAGCCGCCGATGCGCGGAAGCCGCAACACTGCCAGATTGACGTGGAGAACAAGCCCCCTCTGCTGTGCGTGCGGATGGCCCTCAGCCAGAAAGTGTTGGATGCGTTCCCCGGCACGGAGGCGGCCGCAATCATCGTTGCCAAGCCGGCGGCAAGCCTGGGCGAAGTGCTCGGCGACCTGATGCCGCGTTTGTTGTTCTCTGGCCTCATCGGCGTGGCTGCTGCGCTGGTGCTTGGGTTCCTTCTCAGTCAGAGCGTTGCGGCGCCGCTGCGAAATATCGCCCGGGCTGCCCGTTCAGTAGCGCGAGGCAACTACCGTCAGCGCGTACCGGCGACGGGTCCAACGGAGGTGCGCGAACTGGCCGCCAGCTTCAACCGTATGACCGAGGAAGTGCAACGTTCGCAACAGACGTTGCGCGACCTGCTGGCCAATATCTCGCACGAACTGAAGACGCCGCTCACCTCGATCCACGGCTTTAGCGAAGCACTGTTGGACGGCACGATTGAAGACCCCGCGGGCATCCAGCGGTCGGCGCGTATCATCAATGACGAATCGAACCGCGTTTTGCGCCTGGTACAGGAGTTGCTCGACCTTTCGCGCCTCGAAAGCGGCCAGGTCTCGATGCAGCAGGACGACCTCAACCTGAACGAGCTTTTCGAACACGTCTCCGAGGTGTTCGCCTTGCGCAGTGAAGATTCGGGCGTAGCCCTCGATATGAACCTGCAGGGCCGCCCGCAAATTCGCGGCGATTTTGACCGCCTGGAGCAGGTGATGAACAACCTGCTAGACAACGCCTTCCGGCACACCCCTAAGGGCGGGACGGTGCGCATAACATCGCGCAACTTCCAGCCGGACACGGTACAGGTGACGGTTAGCGATACCGGCCAGGGCATCCCCCCTGATGACCTGCCGCACCTCTTCGAACGCTTCTACCGTTCGGGCAACAATGCGAATGGGAGCAGCAACAGCAACGGCAACAAGAAGGGCCACGGCCTGGGGTTGGCCATCAGCCGGGAGATAGTGCGCGCGCATGGCGGTGAGATTTGGGCGACGAGCGAACCTGGCAAAGGGACGACGTTCGTCTTCTCGCTGCCGACTGCCGGCCGGCCAGCGCCAAAAGACGCGCGTCGCCGCCGGCGTGCCGCCAAGAGCGTCTAGGGCGCGGAATCGCCTGCGCGGTCACGGTCCCAGCCAGGGCCGAGCAGCACCGTCAACCGCCGCGCGATGGTGTCCATGCCGTAATTAGAAAAGCCGCCAATGCGCCCGCCCCAGCCGGTGAGGATGATCATCATCCGGTAAAGGCCCAGTGCTTCGTAGTAGTCAAGGTCCTGGATCGGCGACCCACTTAGCGCGGCGTAGGCCTCGGAGAGAAGCGTCTTGCCGCCTTGTCCCGGCATTCCGCCAAACACCCCCAGCAGTGCCGCGTAGAAGCCGAGGTCGGAGCGGGGGTCGCCAATCGCCGCCAATTCCCAATCGAGCACCGCGACCACGCGGTCTCCCTGGAACAGATAGTTGCCAGGGTTGGGGTCGCCGTGCAGCAGGGCATGGCGGGCGTCTGCTGGCTCGTTGCGCGCGAGGTAATCTGCGAGCGCGACCAGCAGCGGCGCTCGGCCAATTCGAAAGCCTTCGGCGCGCGCTCGCCAGCTGGCCAGTTCGCACTCGATCGGGGCCGGCAGATTGTCCCGGTGCGGCTGGCCGGGCAGCAGAAAGGCGAGACCGGCAGCTCGCCAGTCAACGGCGTGGATGGTGGTCAGCATCTCTGCGGCGGCCATCAGGCGCGGCGAGGGCCCGTACCAGAACAGCGGCAAAGTCTCGCCGACCACGCGCGCCATTAGGAAGAACGGCGCTCCTAGCACCGAGGCGTCCGTCTCGTGCCAGAGCACCGCAGGCACGGGCACCGCAGTGTGCGCGAGCGTCCGCATCACGCGGAACTGGCGGCCAACATCGTACGGCGCGAGGATCCCGTCGGCTCTCTGGGGGCGAAGCACGAGCGGCAAGGAAAACTGACGGTCGTCGCAGCGGATGTCGATGTCCAGGCCGACGGTGTCGTTGCTGGCACCGGCGGGCATGCCGGTCAGCGCGCCAATCTGCACGGCATCAGCGGCGGAGAGCCGCGCTCGGAGGTAGGCCGTGAGGCTTTCGCGCCAGGCCACCTCAGGCGATCTCGGCCAACGAAGCCTCCAGCAGCTCCGTCAGCGCGTCCCATGTGTACCACGGCGCCGACTCGTTGAAAGCCACCCAGCCGCGGTAGATCACCCCGAGTTCGAACAGCCAGAGGGCGCGGAAGTACGACATATTCGCCACCTGGCGCCCGGATGCCGCCTGGTAAGCCTGTACGAACGGCATCTGCTCAGCGGGGCCGAATGGCGCGCCCTTCAGGTGCGAGAGCGCCACTAACTGCCCGACATCGGAGCGAGCATCGCCGATGCGCGCCTGCTCCCAATCGACTACCGCCACCACTTCGCCGCCGCGAAAGAGGTAGTTGAAGATGTTGATATCGCCCTGGCAGAGCTGCAGGAGCCCATCGGCAGGAGCGATCTTGTGCAGGATGGCGAGCGCGCGCACGAGCAGTGGCTCGTTCTCGCAACCGAACGAAGGCATACGCGCGGCCACGGCTTCCACCTCGCCCAGGACCGCCGCCCGCGAATCAGCTGGCACACCAAGAAAATCCAGTCCTAGCGCCCGCCAGTCCACACCGTGAACTGCCGCCACAGCCGCGGTAAACGCTGAGAAGCTGGCATCGGGCGCGAGGCCCATATGTGGGGCGTCCACCCACTCCATGACGATGAACGGCGCGCCGAGGACGGAGGAATCACGCTCGCTGCCCAGCAAATTTGGCACCGGGACTCGAGATGCGGCTAGCTTTCGCAACACTTCGCCTTCGCGGACTACGTCGTATGGCTCGAAGATCCCGCGTTCGCGCTGCATTCGCAGGGCAACAGCCGCGAACTCGCCACCTTCGACCTCGACGCGGCAGGTGATGTTCGACGCTCCGCCATCAGCAACGGCGATGGCGCGGACCCGAGCCCCGGCGAAGCCTGGCACAGCGCGCAGCCACGGCTCGAATTCAGAAGCCTTCGGAATCATGCTTGCCTCCCGCCGCCAGCGGCGAGCTTAGCCGATCCCCGTCAGTTTCTTCTTCTTGCTCGCCACGTAGTCCACGAGGATGTATTCACCGAGCTTATCCGGCGTGGTGTAAAACACCCGGCCCTTGTTGATCCGGGCAACCTGGTTGACGAACTCCTTGAGGTAGTAGTTCCGATCCAGCATGAAGGTGTTGATCGTGATGTTTTTGGTGGTGCAGCGCTTTACCTCTTTGAGCGTCTCACGAATCGTGATCGGGCTCGGCGGGTAGGCGAAGTAGCTGCGGCCCTTCTCCAGGTGAGCGGTGGGTTCGCCGTCGGAGATCATGATGATCTGGCGGGTGCCGGCAGTGTGCTTGGCCAGCAGTTTCTGGGCGATCATCAGGGCGTGGTGCATGTTCGTGCCCAGGACGGATTCATCCCAGCGCACGTAGGGCAATTCATCCGCCTTCAACTCGCGGGCATACGCGCTAAAGCCAATGATGTAGAGGCTATCCCGCTGGTACTGCGACGAAATCAGGTTGTTGAGCGCCAGCGCCACCTTCTTAGCCGCCTGGAAGCTGCCGCGCAACGCCATCGACCAGCTGAGGTCCAGCATGATTACCGTGGCTGTCTGCGTTAGCAGTTCGGTTCGAGCCACTTCGAAGTCGTCCGGCTTGAGGTGGATGGGGACGCCAGGCCCTTCGCGGTACATAGAGTTCATGATCGTCTTCTGAATATCCAGGTAGAACGGGTCGCCGAACTCGTACTTCTTGGTCTGCTCCGTGCGGTCGCCGCCGGTGCCGCTCTCGCGGATCTCGTGCTTGCCGAAGCTGTCCTTCTTTAGCGAGGAGTAGATCTCGCCGAGCGCGCGCTGGCCGATCTTACGCGTGCCGCGAGGGGTCAGTTCCCAGCTGTTGCCCTTCTTGCGGATGTAGCCAGCATCCTCAAGCACTTCAAGGAACTGCTTGAGTTGGTCGAGCGTGTCGCGAGCCTCGGGGCCGAGCAATTCTTCCAGCTTGTCGGCATCGATGTCGTCGATCTCACCGCCGTACTGGGTGCGCTCCAGTTGGCGCTCGAGCTCATCGATCGATTGCATCTGGTCCATCAGGCCCATTGCCGATTCGAGGTCGATCTGCTCTTCACCGCGGAAGGGGTACTGGTTGCGAAGCTCTCGCATGGGGAAGAGGTATTCGAGGTTCTGCCCGAGTTCGTTCAGTCCCTGCTGGAGCCCGGGGTCGCCCACCTTCTCGGAAAGCAGGTCTGAAAGCTGCTGGCGCATGTCGCCCGGCAGGCTGTCCATCAGGCTCTGCATCTGGCCCATCTGGTGCTGCATCTGGGCGATCAGTTCGTCGAGTGACTTCGGTGGGTTATCTCCAAAGAAGTCGCCGTACTTGTCCATGAAGCCGTCGAAGTCCGGCTCGCGGCCCTGCATTTTGTCCTGCAGCATCTGATTGAGGTCCGAGACCATGTTCTTCATGCGCTCGAGTTCTTCGGGGCCCATGTTCGCGATCTGTTCGTACATGTCCTTGAAGAACGTCTCGGTCATCGCCTTTTTCAGGCTTTCGAGCAGTTCGTTGAACTTCTCCTGGGCCTCGGGGTCCATGAACTCGTAGTTCTGGAGCTGCTTGACCTGCCCGGCAACGTCCTCCGGCAACTGCCCGAGGAAATCTTTCTTCTTGTTGGCGATGTTGCGCAGCATGTCCGCGAATTCGCTTGGGGTATCGCCAGGCTGCTGGCCGCCAGGCTGCTGCTGACTCCCGCCCTGTTCACCGCTCTGCTGTTGTTGGCCCTGCGAGCGCTGGCCCTGCGGTTGCTGCTGTCCCTGTTGGCCCTGCTGTTGGTGGCCTTGCTGTCCAGCCTGCTCTTCGCCGCTCGTTTGGCCCGCTTGGCCCTGCGGTTGGCCGCTGCCATCTTGCGGTGGCTGCCCGGACACTTCGTCCAGCCGCCGGTCCAGCGTGGAGCTTTCCATGTTGACGATCTCTTCGAGCTTTTTCTTGAGGTCATCGAAGATCGAGTTGAGGTTGAACTTGTCCAGCTGCTGGCGGCGCTGTTGACGGAGCTGTTGAAGCAGATCGCGCAGACCCTGGGTGCGGTCGCCCATGGGGTTGCGCATGCCACGCTGCATCAGGTTCCGGAGGGCGTGCTGCAGATCCCCGAAATTCATCAGGTCGTCGGTCAGATTGTCGAGGACTTCGTTGGCTTCGAGCGGCGGAACTTCCTGAGTGCCGTCCCACATCGAATAGCGGAAGCGCAGAACCATGGAGACCCTCCAACGGCGCCGCTGGAGACGCCTGTGCAGGTACGGTACGGGATCTGAAATCGGTTGTCAGTCAAGCGGTGGGCGGGTGGTAGCATGATCACGGAGAATTCAAACATGGCGCAGGCGCGAACCTCCCAACCCCCGGCATTTCCAGAAGGCGAGCCGGCCGTAGTCCGCGAAGGTCTGACGGCCGGCGACTACTTTGGGCTGCCCGAAACGACCGCGCCGCATAACCTCATCAACGGGCGGCTCTACGTGTCCCCTTCCCCGTTCGCGAACCACCAACGAATTGTGCTCACGATTGGTCACGCGCTGTTCGAATTCGCCCGGCAGGAGGGCGGCGAAGCGTTCATCGCGCCGATGGATTGCCATTTGCCCGATGGCAACGTCCTTCAGCCGGACGCGCTGTACATCGGCAAGGCGAACCTTGACCTCGTCCACGAACACATCGTCGGCGCGCCAGATCTCGTAGTCGAAGTGCTTTCGCGCGGCACCCGCCGGTTCGACCGCAACACGAAGCTTGGAATCTACGCGCGCAACGGGGTGCACGAGGCGTGGTTGGTAGACTCCGAATCGGAAACGGTCATCGTTTTCAGTGGCACTGGCGAGAAATGGACACGGGAGCAGTCCGTGCTTTTCGGCGAGCCAATCCCGTCGTCGATCGTGAAGGTCGGCCCGGCGGGGTTGGGCCTCACGCGGCCATCTGAGCCAAACCCGGACCGGTAGGATTCCTTGGCCAGGCGATGACGGTTATCGCGGATGCGCTGGCAGTGGCTCCGGGCTGGTTGAGGCCGCCCCTCGGGGAACAATTTCGGCGCGGACGACGTCCTCGAAAGTGGTGAACGGGATCGAGCTAAAGCGCTCGCGTACAAGCGCGGCGTCGAAGGCCATTGCCACCGTGTCCATCACCACCCCGGCACGGATCTGTCGGCAAAGCGCTGGCTTGAACGGCCTGACGGCAACCGAGGCGGCCCTCATCACGGTAAGCGGGATATGCCTTCGTGCGATGGGCTGCCCGTAGAGGCTTTCGATCGTGTCGGCCAGTTGGTTCAGCGTGAGATCGTGCGGGCCGCCGAAGTCGATCGCTTCGCCGCGGAGCGCAGGATCGTGCACTGCCAGCTCTATGAGGTGGGCGACATCAGCGGCTGAGACGAAGTTGATGGGATTCGAGCCGCCCCCGAAGATCACCGTTTTGCCGCTGCGCACAGCGGGGTCGCCGATGATGTGCCCCCAGGTCTCCATAAAAGCAGTTGGCCGGATGATCGTCCACGCGAGGCCGCTGGCGCGGAGATTCTGCTCGGCGGCAAACTTCATGCGGGCCAGTTCGAGTGGGCTATCGGTCGCGGCGCCCTGCACAGAGACGAGGATGAAGTGCTCGACGCCTGCGCGATGGGCGGCGTCCACGAGGATCGCGTTACCCTCAAAGTCGATGCCGCGAGGGCCGGCTGCACCCGTGCCGAGAAAACCGTGCACTGCCGAGATCACCGTGGTCACGCCTTCCATCGCCCTGGCGACCGAGCTGCGCTCTCGCACATCGCCGGCCACCACCTCAATATTCGAATCGAATTGCGCGGTGCCGGGAGTGCGGCTGAGCACGCGCACCAGTTCGCCCGAGGCAGCAAGCCGAACCACTAGTCGCCGGCCCAGAGTGCCTGTCCCACCTGTCACGAGAATCATCGCGTCGTTGCTTTCCGCCCTGTAACGCGGCCGACATCGGCAGTCACATCGCCAGAGGAGGTTTCGACGGGCTCCATGTAGAAGCGAGAGCTGACGATCTGTCCGCTTTCGTCATCGATCTCCAAGATGGTGACGCCGGCCATGGCGAAGGCGGCGCCATCCACTCGCGTCCCCGTCCACAGCCACTCGCCCCAAGTGAACCGACCGGCTGCTATGGAACCGCGGAGCGTGGCGTGCATGCCAGCAACGCTGCCAAGGATCTGCGCCCAATTGCGCCGCACCTGTTCGGAGCCACCGAAGCTGCGCTGGGGGTGGGCCGGGATCTCCGCGCGATAGCGCTCGGCGAAACAGGCCGTGAAACCATCGAGGTCGTGGTCGTTGATCGCCTCCTGGAGCCTGGTGAGGATCCCCAGTGATGCGGTGTCGGACAAGGTCGCCATTGGTGTGCCTCAAGGGTATGCTGAACTCGGGTGACCTACGTGATTAATGGATACACTTCCAGTATGATGAAATGACAAGGGAAGTCAAGCGGGTCTACCGCTCTCCTTTACGCGCAGCTCAGCAAGCGGCTACGCGATGGCAGGTGATCACTGCCGCGTCGAACCTGTTTGTTCGAGACGGCTACGCCGCCACTTCGAT
>JBBQGT010000041.1:0-23806 GCA_038323265.1 Tepidiformales bacterium | reverse complement strand
ATGCTAAGCGCGGCGACCGCGAGCAGCGGCCGGTACCAACGTCCCGTCATACAAACCCCAACCAGCCCCGTGCCCCGCCAAGAGCATCGTCAAGGTAGCGCACGCCGCCCGTGCGGGCCAGCCAGAGACGGGGGCGTTATCGATCGCGCGCGATCGAAGGGAGGACGACGGCGCAGAGCCCCTTGACCGGGCAGCCGGACGCCGGCGGCGTGGGCGCGGGGCCAACAGCGAGCGGTGTGCAGATGTCTTCCCATTCCGCCGTGAAGACCGGCAGGAGTACTGTGACCGTCAACTCCGGCTTGTAGTTGTCGTGGAATTTAACCGTGCCACCGTGAGGGAAGACCTGCTGGTTCGAGGTGTCACCGGGTTTAAGGTCGCCGCTGTCGAAGGCCGGCTGCGCGTTCGCGCCGACGCCCGGGAGGATAACTCGGCGGATGGTTGTGCCGACGTTTTTGAACTGGACGTAGTTATCGCGAGATATGCGGCAGAGCTGGGGGTTGAAGCCGCGTTCGCTGAGTTCGACGGTGAAGACCTTGCCGCGGCTGGCGTCTGCGGCGCCGTGGAAGGCGAACGCTCCGCCGCAGATGAGCAACAGACTGAACCCGGCGACGGCCACCCGGATCTTCATCGGGCTAACGGTATAGATGGGTGAGCGTTGGGCCAAGCGCACCCACTGGACCGACGAGGCAACGGGCTGCGGTGGGGTTCGCGGGCTGGCGCCGCCGGTCCGGAGGTTCGCCCACCACTCGTGTGTGTGACTCGCCGCTCCCATTCCGGCGAGCTATTGTGGCGGGATGGCTGTTCGACCCGTGGTGGCGATCCTGACCCTCGGCTGCAAGCTGAACCTGGCGGACAGCGAGGAGATTTCGCGCGGATTGCGGGCGGCGGGCTTCGCGACCGTGGATCACGTCTGCGAGGCGGATGCGTTTGTGGTGAACACCTGCTCCGTTACGCACGTAGCGGATGCGAAATCACGGCGGTTGGTGCGCAGCGTGCGGCGGTTGGCGCCGGGCGCGAAGGTGGTGGTGACGGGCTGCTTTCCGCAGTCTGCCGGGGAGGCGGCGGCGCTGGAACTTGGCGCTGACCTGGTGGTGGGGACGCGGGAACTAGACAAGGAACGGTTGGTCGCGTTTCTGAGGTCCCACGTCGTCGGGAGCGGAACTGTCGAAGCCCCGGATTACAGTGAGCAGCGGCCTGCTGGAACGTCACATGCGCGAGCGTTCGTGAAGGCGCAGGAGGGCTGCAACGATGTTTGCGCGTTCTGCATCGTGCCGCAGACGCGTGGGCGGGAGGAATCGCGCAGCGTGTCACGCGTGGAGGCTGAGGTGCAGGCGGCCGTGGAGAGCGGGGCGCGCGAGGTGGTGATCACCGGTACTCAGTTGGGCGCATGGGGACGGGACCTGGCGGAGCGGCTCAAGCCGCATCACCTGATCGCCGGGATTCTTGAAGGAACAGATGTGGCCCGGCTGCGTTTCAGTTCGCTGCAACCGCAGGATATTTCGCCGGAACTATTGGCGCTCTGGCAGGACCCGCGGCTGATGCCGCACTTCCACCTCGCGCTCCAGAGCGGGAGCGAAGCTGTGCTGGGGCGCATGCGGCGACGCTACTCGGCGCGAGAGTTCTTGCTGGCGGCACAGCGGATTCGCGCTGCATCACCGGACGCTGCAATCACGACGGATGTTATCGCGGGCTTCCCCGGCGAGACGGCCGAAGAGTTCGAGGAGACGCTGGCGCTCTGCCGCGAGGTGGGATTCGCAAGGCTGCACTGTTTTCCGTACTCCCAACGGTCGAAGACTGGCGCAGCCCGAATGGCCGGACAGGTCTCGCCCGAGGTGCGCAAGGAGCGGATGGCTCAACTCGCGGGCCTAAACGAGGAGTTGGCCGCGGCCTTTCGGACCCGCTTCCTGGGGACGACTCGCGCCGTGCTCTGGGAGACGGAGCAGCCTTGCGAAGGCGGTAGGCGGTGGTTTGGTCACACCGACAATTACATCGGTGTTTATACAACTGGCAGGACGATCCGCAATCAATTGACGCCCGCCTTCCTTTACGCGTTGTACGATGACGGTGTGCTGGGCGGTTGCCCAGTGGAGGAAGCATGAACGCGTTTCGGCGAGCACTTCTCATTCTCTACAGCCTTCTGCTCATCGCGGCCGCAGGGGGCCTGATCGGGCTCGCCTGGAACCAGGACCGCAAGCTCGATATTTCGATGAGCGACCTGAACATGCAGGCGTTCATCAGCAGCACGGACAGTGCGAAGGTGGCCTTCACGGCGATCTGCGGCGCGGTGGCATTGTTCGGACTCTTCACGCTGGTTGTTGCGGTAATGCGGGCTTCGAAAGAGACCAGTTCGGGAACTATCCGGATGACCCAGGCCGATGGCGGCGTGGTTGAAGTGACGGCCGGGGCAGTTGAGAGTCTGCTGCGCCAGGAACTGGAAAGCTACCCGGACGTGCACAAGGTGATGCCTCGTGTACGCCTGAATGGCGGCGCGGTTGACACATCGCTGGACGCCAGCATTGAGCCGACAGCGAACATCGCGAACGTTACGACGATGCTCGCACAGGGCGTCGCAACAGTGCTTCGGGACCAGGTGGGCGTGACGAATGTCCGCCGGCCCACGATCAAGATCAGCTACGACGCGTCTTCCGAGGGGCGGCCAGCGGGCTATTCCAGGCCACGCAAGCCGGACGCTCGACCGGTGGTTCGCGAAGACATGGAGATGCCCGTCCCGACGGCGGATGTGCTCAGCAACGCGGCCCCCGATTACGGCCCCGAGCCACCACGGATGACACCGCCGCCACGCTCCGAGGAACCGGTTGTCCGTGACTGATGGTGGGCCACGGCCGCCGAGCACGAACGAACTGCCCTGGGTGATGGAGGCGCTGCTCTTTGTCGCAGACGAACCTCAGAGTTTGGGTGCGCTTGCGCGCGCGGCTGGAGTTTCGGACGGCGCGGCGCGCAAGTCACTTCAGCAGCTAACTGCTGACTACGAAGTGCGCGGGCTGCGCGTTATGGAAGATGGCCAGAAGTTTCAACTGGTAAACGCGCCGGAGTACGGCCGCTTGGTGGACGAACTGCTGGGCAGCGGGCCGGGCCAAAGGCTCTCGCGCGCAGCGCTTGAGACGCTGACGATCATCGCCTACCGCCAGCCATGCACGCGCGCCGAGATTGAGGGGATTCGCGGCGTGAACAGCGACAAGCTGGTGGGCACGCTGGAGCAGCGCGGCCTGATCGATCATGTAGGCACGGGCGCCGGCCCCGGCAAGCCAAAGCTCTATCGGACGACGATGAAGTTTTTCGAGCATTTCGGCATCCGCAGCCCACAAGAACTGCCAGCACTCCCGCGGGAGGAGCCCGAGGCGGAAGTCAGCGCGCTCTAGCGAACTCCGTACCGGCCGTTCACGCAGCCGGGCGCGGTTCGACAGCGACTAGCTGCCCGGTCAACTGAAAATCACTCTGGTGTCTTCTCGTGATGACGAGTTCGCCAGCGACACAGTGATCATCGTCGGGCGCCCACTGAAAGCCCCCTGCTCGCCGATGAAGCAGCCGCCGTGTGCCTAGAGGATCGTGTTGGTGGGATCCAAGCGTCTCTCGTGCGAGCGATAGATCTATGCCAAATCGGTCCCGGAGCCAAGCGACGATGTCTTCCAAACTCGATCCATCATGAGCACTAAAGGCGGCGATGACGCCATCGAACAAGGGCTTCACGAGACCCGCGGCCGCACTCGTCCGTAGCGGGCAATCGAGAGTCAATCGTAGCGCGAAGGGCTGCCCCTGATGGCTGGAGCGTGCACGTCGAGCCATAGCACGTCTTATAGGTAGCCAAATAAGCGCGGGATTGGTGCTTCCGCCGATCGCCGGAATGGTCACGTTCGCGAAGGCGGCAAGTTGGTTACCCTCGGTCCACACTGTGAACGGTTCGCCTGGCCACGCCGCCGAATAGCTCTGGCTGTGCATCGCTGAGGCGCTAAGGGGTTCGGGGCTTCGAGGTGTCCCAAACGAGCGCTCAAAACGAAGGCCGCGGCGAGTGGAGACGGCGAACACACCGCCCACGTTATAGAACAATACGTTTTCAGTATCGCAGAGCGCAGCAGACGCGGACTCGTAGCGCGCCGCGAGGAAGCCGCTCGGAGCATGGACCCCACGGAGGGCGCTCTTCAGTTCATTCCGCCACTCCAACTTCCAGCCCGTCGGCTCGAATGGCATTCGGGCGACGGACCAGGTTTCGACCGTGTGCCGAGTGGCTCGCACCAGGTAGTTGGGCGCCATTACGGGCGGCCAGCGCCCGGGACATCGACGCGGACGGTTTCGATCCAGCCTTGAGAACGCCCTTCTATACGGTCCTGCTGCGAGCCTTCGCTAGTGCAGAGGAAGAGCGTTCGCCCATCGGCGCCGCCGAGCATGCAGGCGTAAGCGCCCTTGCCCGGTGGGAGTTTGGCGCGGTCAGTAGTCTCGCCGCCCTCCTTGACGCGGATGAACTCCTCGGTCGTGGGCGAGGCGACCCAGATCGCGCCCTCGGCGTCAAGGCAGATACCATCCGGCGTCGCGGGCTCAATTTCGGCCCAGATACGGCGGTTCGAAAGCGTGCCGTCCTCCTTGTTGATGTCGAAAGCGGTCATGCGGCGGCCGTAAGACTCGGCGACGATCAGGGTGGCGCCGTCGGGGGTGATCACGGTGCCATTCGGGAAAAGTAGATCATCAGCGACCACCTGCGCGACGCCGTCCGGCCGGACCATGACAAGGCTGGCCGCCTTGAACTTTTCGTCGTTCGAGTAATCGAAGCCGAAGTTGCCAATGTAGCAGCGCGCCTGGTCATCCACCACCATGTCGTTGGCGTCGCCGCCTGCGAGCAAGCTAATATCGCTGACCTCTTTGAGGCCAAGGTTGCCATTCAAACAGAGGAGCTTGCGGTCGGTCATGGAAACAACGAGGAGGCGTCCGTCTGGCGTGAATCCGAGGCCCGATGGGCGGTTCGGCACCTCACAGATGATGGACGTCTGACCGCTCTCTTCGACAGTCATCACGCGGTGGGCGTGCATATCGGAGAACCAGAGACGGCCCTCGTGCCAGCGCGGGCCTTCGGGAAATTTGAGGCCGTCGAGCAGGATCGTGGGCGTGAGGTCCATTGGCGTATCCGTGAGCGTGGTGTGGCCGAGCGGGTGGCCGGGAGCGAAGTATAGAGAGCGCCCGGGCTTTGCGGGCGAACGGGATTGGCGGCGAGCGGTGGGCTTTCGTAAGGTGGTGCCATGGCTTCAGCAGAAGGACGCACGTTGCGCGTTGCCCACCTCTATCCGGACGTGATGAACATCTACGGCGACCGGGGGAACGTGATCGCCCTGCGGCATCGTTGCGTGGCGCGCGGCATCGGTTTTGAACTGACTGAAGTGAACGTGGGCGACCCATTCGATCCCAGGGATTTCGACCTCGTGCTGATGGGCGGTGGACAGGACCGCGAGCAGCGGCGCATCGCCGACGACCTGGTTGAGCGCGGGCCCGCGCTAAAGGCTGCGATCGATGACGGACTGGCGGCGCTGGCGGTCTGTGGCGGTTTCCAGATGTTCGGACGGCGGTACGTGGACCAGGAAGGCGGCGTCATTCCCGGGATCGGCGTTTTCGACCTTGAAACGCGCCATCCCGGCCCAATGGCGGATCGGTGCATTGGCGACGTTGTGCTGGCGACGGAAGCGGGCGAGGTGGTGGGCTTCGAAAACCACGGAGGGCGGACTTACCTGGCGCCCGGCCAGCCGGCGTTTGGCACTGTGACGCGCGGCTTCGGGAACAACGCCGAGGACGGCAAGGAAGGGGCGCGCTACAAGAACGCGTTCGGGACCTACCTGCATGGCAGTCTGTTGCCGAAGAACCCGGCGTTAGCAGACGAACTGATCCGTCTGGCTCTGGAGCGGCGCTATGGCGAGTCGGTCGCGCTTGCGCCGCTAGACGATGGAGCCGAGGGCGCCGCTCATACGGTCGCGGTGGGCGTGGCGGAGCGGCGCAGCCGGGGCTAATCCATCGCGGCGAACAGCAGCAAGAGCGACAATTCGAAGCCCGGAAGCAGCGGAGATTGCAGCGATTCGTCACCGGCCAGAGGAACACCACCCGCTTCACCTTCGAACACCTCGACCGTGCGCGACTGACAATCGATCAGCCAGGCGATATCCACACCATGGTGACGGTAGTAGCGGCATGTCGCGCGTTGGCTCTCGGTCGTTTCGCCAGGCGACCAGACTTCGATCGCCAGTGTTAGGGGGAGCAGCGTTTCGTCCGGGCCTTGCGACTTTCCCTGGGGCCAATAGGCGTAGTCAGGCAGGCGAAAATCGGGGCGCGTTCGGTTTCGAACTTGACGCGCTGTTCGGCCCCTGAAAAGCCGCCCGCGCGTCTCCGATAGCCGCCGATGTAATGGCTGAGCTCCTCCACGAGGGAGACGTGCTTCCTTTGTGGCGCTATTTTTCGCACAACCTCCCCACGGACGTACTCGCTATAGGGAGGCCCCTCAGGCATTGCCGGCTATTCCTGCACGCTCAGTTGCTGCTTCGTCACCATGCTTCGATGGTACCGTCGCTTTCCGGGGCTCGTGGGCTTAAAACACCTCGCATTCCCACGGCAGACAGTCCCACTGGAACATGCGATCGGCGAGGCGAATGGCATCGGCTGAGCCCTCTACGCGGTTGGCGTGTGCGAGCGTACTGAGCCGCACACCGCCGAGGAAGACAGCCCCGAGGTCGTTGGCATTGAGCGTGACCTGCGGGGTACGAGTGGTCGGGGAGCAGGTCGCGCCGCCAGGCCCGCCTTCCAGCAGGTAGCTGCCAGCGTTCCACGGGCAGAACTGGTCGGCGACTTCGATGACTAGCGAGCCCTCGGAGATGTAGCGCCTACCGGCGAGCGCCGCGGGCACATCCACGAGGCGAACCCACAGGGTGTCAGCTACCTGCCGGTGGAGTTGCCGAGGGTCTGCGAGCATCCAGGTGAGCGGCTCATCGACCCGGCGGAACGGCGCTTCGATGGTACCGATGAGATCCACGCCGAAGATGTACTCCCACAACGCGCCGTAGGCGGCGTCGGTTTCGGCCATCAGTTCGGTGATGCGGATGAGCCCGTCCGGAATACCCAGGCCTTCGCTCGCCTTCGTGCGGTACATGACATAGCCACGGAGTTCGCCGTCTTCCTCGTACTGCGCGTAGAAATTCTTCGTGAAGCCTTCGGGAGCGCGAGTATCGACGGCGTTGAAGTTGCGCACCTCCCACCAGTTAGTGTGGCGGGTGTGCATGCCCGGCTGCGTCAGGCGTACGCGGTCGTAGATTGCAGGCCAATCGCGAAGCGCGGTTTCGCGTTCAACGAAACGCGTTCGGCCCCGGTTCGGCGCAGCATGGCGAATTTCGGCACGGTGGCGATTGATGCTGAGGTTCGCCCCTTCCGCTGCGTTGCCGTAGCCAAAGCGGCCGTAGATCACGCTCTCTGAGGCCCAGAGGGTCGCGAGTGGCTCGCCGCGTTCGTGCACAGCGTCCATCTGTGTGCGCATCATCGCCGTGAGAATGCCCTTGCGGCGGTGCGTCGGGCGTACGGACACCCAGGTGACCCCGGCAGTGGGTAGAACACCGCCCGGAACGGTGGTTTCGAACGACCAGATGCCAGCGGTGCCCACCACCTGGTCGCCGTCCCAGACGGAGGTGGAGCGCTCGTACTCGCGAATGTCCGGCCCCATGTCGTTTTCGAACCGTTCTGCGCGAAAGTCGTAACCGAAGCTAGAAGCCTGCGCTTTGAAGAAGGGGTGCAGATCGTCCTTGGTCATCGGGCGAATTGGGTAGTCCATGTGCGCTCCTTACCGGGCGGAAACGCGCCTCAGGAAGGTGCATTATCCACACTTTGCAATTTGGGACCATCGAGACACTGAGATTCGCGGGATCGAAAGTCAGGCTTGAAGAAACGTGGTCGCAAACCGCCATAATGCGCGCGAGCGGGAGCGCTACACTGGAGGAACGAGGTGCGGCAATGGCAGTTTCGGTGGCAACCTTTGAAAAGCTCGCCCTGGAGGACGAAGACTCCCAGTGGGAGTTGGTCTGTGGGCGTCCCCGGCGGAAGCCGGACATGACTTATCCGCACAACTTTGCGGGCACTGAACTGGGCTACGCGATTCGATCCTTGTTAGATCGGACGCGCTTCGAAGTCAGAATCAATGCGGGCTACGCAAGACGCGGGGAGGCCAATTCTTTCATCCCAGACGTGATGGTTCTGCCGTACGACTACACGGTGAAGTTCCACGGCAGCCGGGCGCTGGAGAGCTATGATGCGCCTTTGCCGTTCGTCGCCGAAGTCTGGTCGCCGTCGACCGGGGAATACGACGTGGACGAGAAGTTTCCGGAGTACCAGCGGCGCGGTGACCTCGAAATCTGGCGCGTTCACCCGTACGAAAAGACGATCATCGCCTGGAGGCGGCAGCCAGACAGGACGTACAGGGAAACGCTCTATACGAGCGGCCCCGTGCCAGTGGAATCGCTGCCCGGCGTGGCCGTGGTGCTGGAGACTCTGTTCCGTTAGCCGCCATAGCTCACCGATAGCCCAGCGCGGGCGTCTGATTGGATGCCGTATTGGGGGATCGGGTAACGAAGGCCGTTTCCCGCCAGTCGCTTCATGCCGGCGATTGCGCGTGGGAGGTACTTCGGCGGCATGGCCATCAGCAGTTCGTCGTCCAAAACGCCGCCGTAGCGCCGTTCAGCGAAACAAGGGATTGCGAGGCTTGGCTCGCCAGTCTTGAGAGCGCGGCCCCAGGAATCGGCGCAGGCGGATTCGCCCACCACGCTCCATTCGAACTTCTTGTAGCCGGACCACTGTAGCCCGTTGATGAGGATGATCATCTGGCCAGGCGTGGCGTAGATCAGGCAGATGTCCGGCGGGTCCAGGCGGCCAGAAGTGAGCGGCGAGACGGCCATCGCTTCGAAGTTGCCGTAGGGTACGCAATCCATCGCCGCCTGGTGGTCGGCCGAGTCTTCGATCGTTTCAAACCAGACACCGGCCATGTTCTTACCCGAGAGCCATTTGTCGTCCTGCGGGTGGAGCCCGATGACTGCGCCGCACTGCGCGCCTACGAGGTCATCGTTGGTAATGCCGACCGTCCAGCCGAGGCGCGCCGCCTGGGCAACGATCTGGTCGGTGGTGTGTATCGAGCCGGGGCGCCGAATCTTTGGGACGGCTTCCATCTCGGCTTTGGTGGCGAACATTTTCATGCCGATTGGTGTGGTCTTCAGCCGCAGCAGTTGGTTCAGTTCGCCCACGAGCGTTGCCCAGTCGTAGGTCACCGGCTCTTCGGTAGGGATGGATTCGAGGTCGATGGTGGTCATGCAGCGAGGGTAGTCTCGTCAAGGCCGTTCGCCAAGAGCCAGCCTCAACCCGCCTAGGGTTTGACTGGACGGCGCGACCAATCTTCCCAGGTAGCCCAGGCCAGCTTGTTCGCACCATCGCTCTTGCGCAGGCCAATGTCCTTGAAGACCGATGCCGCGCCCGTGCTGGCGAACGCGGGGTCCAGCGCCGCGAACCAGACGACCATGCTGAAGCCCAGCGTGTTCGCCTCATCGAGGATGTGGGCGAGGTACGCCTGCTGGTCTTCCTCGGTGCCTACGTTCACCTGGCCATCAACGGGCGCCGATGGATAGCCGGTTTCGGAGATCAGGATTTCGCCGCCCCAGTAGGTTTTAAGCTGCGAGTGGTAGTCCGCGCGGAGGTCTGCCGCAGTGCGGATGCCGCTGAGGAACGGGTAACTGCTGATAGCGAGGGCATCCATCTTCGTGCGGAAGGAATCGACGATCGACCAGTGCGGCGGGTGGACTTCGCCGAAGTTGCCTTCGAGGTCCTCCAGTTGAAAGGTGGGGAAGACCTTCGTCTTGGAGTTGGCCGCTTTCGCGGTGTCGTACGCCTCCCTGTAGAGCGAGACGAAGGCTTCGAACTGTTTGGGGTTGCGTTCGAAGGTCATGTTCACTTCAACGCCGATCGCGAGATAGTCCGGGACGTAGTTCTTCACTACGTAGGCGGTGTAGGCGATGAACGCCTGGCGCAGTTTCGGATCGAGGAAGCCCAGCTCGGGGTCCACGCTGGGTGGCAGGTTAGCGACGCGGCTGCGCTGCACCACGCCGTCAGTGGGGTCGATGGCGTAGAAGCGTTTGAGGCCCTTGTACTGGTCGAGTAGCTCAGTCTCCAGTCGTGTGGTGTCGGCAGTTGCCTTGGAGACGGAGCCGCCGGGGAGAAAGTCTTCCCAGGGAGGCGCGCGCTGGATGAGGACGACGTCGGCGTACTGGGCGGCCGTGGCGAAGGCGCCGATGTAGGCGTCGCTGGTGCGTTCGGGCGGGAGCGTGCTGAAGCCGAGGCGCAGCGTGCGTTGGTCGCCAGCGGGCTCGGAACGGGTGATGGTTGGGCCAGGCCCGCTCGGCTGCGTGGTGCCCAGCGCGTTGGTGGTTACCTTTGGACTGCCGCAAGCGGAACTGATCAACAACAGCACGAGCAGCAGCGGCACTGCTACAATCGCTAACGCGGGGTGTTGCCGGGTTCGATTGGGAGTAGCCATGCGGCGGTTGTTCCTTGGAGCTGTGGTGCTGGGGCTTCTCATTGGCGGCGTTGTCTCCGGCGTCCGAACATTGACTGGTGGTGGCTCGGCTGCTTCTTCTGGGCCGGGCGCACCGGCCGCTGTAGGCTCGGCGGGCGCCACAGTCGAGGCGTTCGCGAAGGCCTGGACGAGCGAGAACTACCAGGCCCTCTACCTGCTGTTGGACCCTGAATCGCAGCGGGCGACCACGCTCGAGCAGTTCACCGCTGCCTACGGCTCCTTCGTCAATGAGATGACCAGCACGGACCTCCGGGCGGCCGCCGGAATCGTCCAGGGGACGCAGGGAACGCTCCTAGTGAAGCTGACTACAGCCTATTTCGGGCAGATCGAATACACCACCGTCCTTAACCTGATCAAGTCACCAACGACCTGGCTGGTGCACTGGGACCCATCGGTCATTCATCCGGCGATGACAGACGGGCGCACGTTCAAAAGCACGATCCAGCGTCCGGTGCGGGGGAGCATCCTGGACCGCGCGGGCGTGGCCCTGGCACTGACCAAGGACGTTCGCTTCCTGGGCCTAAACCGGGCGGTGATCACCGATCGGGCGACGCTGACTGCGGCGCTGCTGAGCTTCGGCTTTACGAAGGAGCAGGTGGACGGCGCCATGAACAGCGGCGCGGGCGCCTCTCAGCGAGTGCAGGTGGGCGTGGTAACAGACGACAGGGCAGAGTTGGCGGCAACGGCATTGCGGCCTATTCCGGGCGTGCTGCTCTACTTCGAATCCAAGCGCGTGCATCCGCTTGGCGCGGCGGCGGCCCACGTGGTGGGCTATACCCGCGAGCTTACGGCGGAGGAGCTTGCGAAATCGCCGGGCGCCGGGCTGCGCATAGGCGACCGCGTCGGCGCCATCGGCCTGGAGGCGAGCCAGGAGGCCAGGCTGGCCGGCAAAATCGGCAGCGAACTGCGGCTTGTCGACCCGGCAGGCACGGTGATCAAGACCGTTGCCAGCCACGAATACGTCGCGGCCCAGGATGTGCAGACCACCCTCGATGCGAGGGTGCTACAGGCAGCCCAGGCCCGGCTTGGCGCTCGCGCCGGGGCTGCCGTGGTGATCGACCCGCGCACCAATAGCTTGCTGGCCATCAACAGCTCGCCGTCATTCGACCCCGACGCCTTTGAGCGGAACGATGCCGCCGGGCTGGCAGCGATCACGAGCGCCGCCGGGTCGCCATTGACCAACCGGGCATTAAACGGGCTCTACTCGGCGGGCTCGACGTTCAAGCTGATTACGGGGTCGGCCGGGCTGGTTTATGGGGGCTACAAGGTAACGGACACGCTTGAATGTGGCTCAATTTGGCGAGGCGTGGACCCGCCCCGAGCCAACTGGGAAGGTGCCCAGGGCCAGCTGACGATCGCCCAGGGCTTGATGCGGTCGTGTAACCCGGTCTTTTACCAGATTGGCCTGACGCTCTACAACAATACCGAAGGCGCGCTTTCGAAGATGGCGCGCGAGTACGGCCTGGGCGCGGCGACCGGGGTAGTGGGTCTAAGCGAGGAGGACGGCCAGGTACCGGACGCAGCGCAGAAACGCGCCAAGACGGGCCAACCCTGGTACCCCGGCGATGAAGTGAACCTCGCTATCGGGCAGGGCGACCTGCTCCTGACGCCGATCCAACTGGCCAACGTTTACAGCACATTCGTCAGCGGTACATTGCGGAGCCCAATCGTGCTGGCGGCGGAGCTGCCGACAGCGCGCGGTACGCTGCCTCTGACTCCCGAGCAGAAGGCGCACCTGCTGCAGGGCCTGAAACTGGTGACGAGCGCAGCAGGCACGGCCTCCGCGGCGTTTGCACTTTCCGGATACACCGATTTCGCGGGCAAATCCGGCACGGCCGAGGACGTTGGCACACAGCAGCATGTCCTGTTTGTGGCGATGGCGCCGGCGAACGACCCACACGCTATCGCGGCGATCGTGTTGGACGAAGGTCAGTCCGGCTCGGTCGAGGCGGGACCGATCGCGAGGGACATCATCCTGGTCGCGAACAAATAGTAGGGCCGGGGATGCGAATCGTGAATAATGGAGTTGTGGAACTCGCCGAAGTCCCGCCCGGGCTTTCGCCGTTTATGGACGCGAAGGGGCGTTTTACTGCAGGGCCGGTGAAGCAACGCTTGCAGCAGCAAGCGATCGCTCACATCGCGACGAAATTCCAGCCGGGCCTGACGTACAAGGAGGGCGAAGTGAACGAGCTGCTGATGCTGTGGCACACCTTCCGCGATTGGGCCCGCCTGCGCCGCATGCTTTACGACCTCGGCTACCTGGACCGCGACCCCGCGGGCACGGCCTACACGCTGGCGCTGGTGCAGCCCGGCCCTCCGGCGAGTTAGGTGCCCGCGGAGGCGGATGATGCGCCGAAGCCGATGTTCACGGTCGGACACTCGACCCGGCCCTTCGATGATTTCGTCACCTTGCTTACGACGTATTCGATTGGCCGGGTGGTCGATATCCGGACGGTCCCCCGCTCCCGCCACAACCCGCAGTACGACGGCGAGACGCTAGAGGCCGCGCTGACAGTGGCGGGCGTTGGCTACACAAGATTGGGCGCGCTCGGCGGCTTCCGGCGGACGTCCGCGACGTCGCCAAACTCCGGATGGCGCAACGCCTCGTTTCGCGGGTTCGCGGACTACATGCAGACGCCGGAGTTCGCCGAGGGTCTGGCGGGCCTCATCGAAATGGCGCGCGCCGAACGGCTGGTGCTGATGTGCGCCGAGGCCGTGCCGTGGCGCTGCCACCGTTCACTCGTGGCCGACGCGCTGCTAGTGCGTGGCTTGCGCGTAGAGGAGATCATCGATGAGACGCGCTGCCGGTCACACGAACTGACGCCCTTCGCGAGGGTCGATGGGATAGCAATCACCTATCCGCCGGAGGCGGTTAGGACCGAGTGTGGAGAGCCCGGCGATCGAGGACAGTGAGCCGCATCGCGACGGTGTCGCCAAGCTCAAGTGCTTCCGCGCGCCGGACAGAATCTTTGACGGGCAACACGTACCCGCCGTCCTTTGGGAACAGTGAAGTTTTCCAGGCGGTGTTCCCAAGATGCACCTGGACAGGGATCATGCCCCAACCGTAGGTGATGCCAGCGGCCACCGCCTGAATAGCTGCTGAACGCTCATCCGGGATGGTCACGAAGTGGTAGGGCGAGGGGCCACGCCAATGCCAGATCTCGCCGCTGAACTCGAACTCCACATGCTCTCCCGGATTGCCCGCCACGGCGGCTTGGCTTCCTCACCGGCGAGGCAAAAACGTCGCCTTCGGGATCGGATATGACGACACGTCCCGATGTACAGATTATGTACATCGAGACGCCCTCTGCTTTCAACTCAAGCAGGCGTGGAAGTCATTGGGCAGAGTGCAGGACTGGCAGAGGGTGGTTGAATCCCTGTTTACTTTGGGCAGTTTACCAGCACGGGCCTACCCGAATCGCGGATCACGGCCTCGGTGACACTGCCTGCGAGCAGGTGAGAAAGTCCGGAACGGCCGTGAGTAGCCATGACGATCACATCCACGCCCAGGGTGTTGGCCTTCTCGATAATCGCCGCCGACGGGTGCGGCGAAAATACGACCTCAAACGTGGTGGCGATACCGTCAAGGTCGCGACTCGCGGTTGTCTGGAGCGCTTCGTTCGCCTCAACGTGGACGCGCTCGAGGGCTTCGCCGTGGCTTTCCACGATTCGCGGCGGGGGCGCCATCACCGAGGCCAGGCTGCTTCCGGGGATCGTGGTCGAAAGTTCCCCGGGCACATGATCTGCCCGCCCGCTGACGGATTTGCGGTCGACCACGGTGAGCAAGTGGACTTCGAGGCCGGGGGCGAGTTCCGCCAGGCGGCGGACGTTTGGCAAGACGCTGAGTGCGAGTTCGCTTCCATCGAGTGGGACGAGGGCTTTCATGTTCTGGTCTCCTAGCAGGATTCCCTCCAGCATGCGCCCCATAACATCTCGCGGTGACTGCCGTTCGGTCCGGTGATGGGGGCCGAACGGTCTAAAGCCGAAGTGCGCGCCGGGTGGTCACTCCGCCAGTTTGACCAGCATCTTTCCGGTGTTTTCGCCGCGCATCAGGCCCATGAAAGCGTTGGCAGCGTTTTCGATGCCGTTCACCACGGTCTCTTCGCTCTTGATCTTGCCCTCGCGCAGCCATTGGGACATGTCGGCAAGGAACGCCGGGCGACGCGCGCCGTGGTCCGAGACGATGAACCCGCGGATGACCAATCGCTGACGCACGATAGTGCTCAGGTTATTCGGTCCGGGCACCGGTTCGGAGTTGTTGTACTGCGATATCATCCCGCAGGCGGGGATGCGCCCAAAAGGGTTCATGTGGTTGAGCGCGGCTTGCAGATGGTCGCCGCCAACGTTTTCGAAATAGACGTCGATGCCGTCCGGGCAGGTTCGGCCGAGCGCTTCCTCAAGGTCGGAGGTCTTGTAGTTGAAGGCAGCGTCAAAACCCAACTCCTTCGTCAGGAGCGCGACCTTCTCGTCTGAGCCGGCGCTGCCCACCGCGCGACAGCCCTTAAGCTTGGCGATCTGGCCAACGATGCTGCCGACCGCGCCCGCCGCGGCGGAGACGAAGACGGTCTCGCCTGCTTTGGGTTCGCCAAGGTCCAGGAGACCAACATAGGCCGTGAAGCCAGTGCCGCCGAGGACCGAGAGGTAGGCCTCGGGCGAGCCGATCGAGACGTCGATCTTGCCGATCCCCTGGCCGTTCCCGACGAAGTACTCGCGCCAGCCCAGGCCATGCTGGACGTGGTCGCCAACGCTGAATTGCGGGTTGTTCGAAGCCTCGACTCGGCCGATTGCGCCGCCCTGCATGGCCTCACCGAGCGCAAACGGCGGAGTGTACGACTTGACGTCATTCATCCGCCCGCGCATGTAAGGGTCTACGGACATCCACAGGTTGCGGACGAGCAGTTCGTCCGGGCCAGGGTCTGGCAGGGTGACTTCGGCGAGTTCGAAATCGGCGGCATTTGGCATGCCAACGGGGCGCCGGGCGAGGCGCACTTCACGGCTACGGACGGGCATCGGGGTACTCCTTCAGGCCGCTCAGGCGAGCAGGCACTCCACCTGGGCGACGAGCTCAGGATCCTGTGGCTCGGTACGTGGGCCGAACTTGGCGACCACTTCGCCGTCGCGGTTGAGGAGATACTTCTGGAAGTTCCAGAGGACATCTCCGCCGATCGGCTCGGGCATCGTGGTTAGTTCCTGGTAGAGCGGGTGCATCTCTTCGCCCTTCACCGTGATCTTCGAAAAGAGCGGGAACGTGACGCCGTAGTTGATTTCACAGAACTCCGAGATCTCGGTGTCCGTGCCTGGCTCCTGGCCCATGAAATCGTTGGCCGGGAAGCCGAGGATCTCGAGGCCCTGGCCCTGATACTGCTCGTAGAGGTCTTGCAGGCCTTTGTACTGCGGCGTCAGGCCGCACTTGCTGGCCACATTGACCACCAGCACGACTTTGCCCTTGTAAGTTTCGAGCGCTTCCTCGCGACCGTCTAGCCGCTTCATCGTGTGTTCGAGGACCATTGGTTTTCGTGTCTCCTGCTTGGCGTATACCCATCGTAGGGTGTTCGAAGGACAACGGCACAGTATCGCTTACGGCAGGACGGTCACCTTGATTGCGCCGCTCCGCTTGTCGAGCGCGATGTCGAACGCCTCGGAGGCTTTTTCCAGCGGAAACGTATGGGTGACGAGCGGGGCCACGAGGTCGTGGTACTTGTTGAGCAGCGCCAACGTCTCTTCGTAATCGGAGCGCGGGCCGACGTGGTCGTACCCGAACGCGCCGACAATGTTCAGTTCATGAAGGAAGACTCGCCAGGTGTTGATCGTCTGCGGCACGGTGTGCACGCCGAGCAGCACCACCGTGCCGCCGCGGGCGACGACATTGACCGCCTGCTGGAGCGTCTGGGCGCTTCCGCCAACGGTCTCGACAACGATGTCCCAGCCGATTCGCGCCGCGTCCGTCCCCAGTTCCACTTCGTCCGGCTCAAAGACGTCAGTGGCGCCGAGGGAGCGTGCGGCGGCAGCCTGGTGGGGATACCGAGCGGTGATGCCGACACGGCTGGCGCCCGCATCATGGGCGACGAGTGCGGCGAACAGTCCAATGGTTCCGGCCCCGATGATCAGAACGCGTTGCCCGCGGACGAGGCCGCCGCGCTTCATGGCGTGCAGACTGATGCCGCACGGCTCGGAGAGGGCGGCGACGGGCCAGGTCATGCCCTCTGGGATGGGATAGAGATAGCCCGCCTGGGCCACGAAGTACTCGCCCATCCCTCCGGGGTAGCCGCCCCCGGCGATGCGCAAACGCGGGCAGAGATGCGCCCGACCGCTGCGACAGTAAACACAGGAGGTGCAGACGCGCGCGGCGAGCATCGCCACGCGCGTGCCTGGCTCCGGTCCGGCCACACCGGGCCCAAGGGCTACTACTTCGCCCGCCAGTTCGTGACCCGGCCCGATGCCGGCGAGATGCTGACGCGGGTCGTCGGTGTGGAAAGCATGCAGGTCGCTGCCGCAGATGCCACAGGCGCGGATGCGCACTAGGACTTCGCCCGGCCCCAACGCCGGCACCGGCACGTCGCGGATGCCAAGGACGTTGTTTTCGACCCAGACCGCGGTGCGGCCAGTGGTTGGGATCTCGAGGTTCGAAGCCATAAACGCCACCTTCGCCCATTTGGGCGTGGCGCTGGTTATACGCGATTCGCGAAAGCTAAGGCGACAGTGTGTTCTTAGACGCCCGCGTAAGAGTGCAGACCACTGACCCAGAGGTTGACGCCGAAGTAGGTGAACATCACCAGGGCGTACATGATGATCAGCCACCACATGGGGTCCGGTCGCCAGCCGCGGCGCAGCTTTTCGGGGACGATCTTGCGGATGCCCGGCGCACCTGCGACCGAGCCATTTCCCGCCCGCGCGTGGAAGTAGGCGACGAGGCTGAGCCAGGTCACCAGGGCGCTGGTCTCCTTCGGATCCCAGCCCCAGGGGCGGCCCCAGGCGCTGTTCGCCCACCAGGCGCCGAGGGCGATCCCGAAGAGGAGCATGGGGAAGCCAACGATGACGGCGCGATGGGCGAGATCGGCGGCGGCGCTGCCGCTGGGCAGCGAGGCGAATCGGCGCTTGCCTTCTCCGCCCTGGAGCAAGTACACAAACGCACCGCAGAAGGCCACGGTAAGCACGGCGTACGAGATCATCATCATGGTGACGTGGATCGTTAGCAGCGGGCCGTTCTGGAGCGCCGGAATCAGCGGCACGATATCTGTCGGGAAGAGCGAAGCGATGACCAACATGGTGATGACGATGGGCAGCGCGACCACGCCCATGCGCCGCTGTCCTGTCCCCATTTCGAACACGAGGTATGCCGCGGAGATGCCGAAGCCAAAGGCCGCCGTGAATTCGTAGAGGTTGGAGATCGGCGCGTGGCCGGTTGCGGACCAGCGTGTTGCCACCTGTCCTGCAAGAAAGAGCACCGTGAAAGCCGTGAATGTCGTCGCCAGGCGGCCGAGTCCGGGGTTCGGGATGCCGCTCGCTGGCGCAGACATGGTCACCGTGCCGACGTTCGTCTGCGCGGCCATGCGGCGGAACGAAAGCGAGGCGCTCGCGACGTAGGCGAAGTACGTAATACCCGCCATGATCGAAGTCGCGAGGCCAGTCCAGAAGAGGTAGATCGAGAGGTTTGCCACGGTTGTTCCCCGATTCACAATCCTAGCGCGGAGGCCCGCGAACCACAAAGCAGCTGGAAAGAACGGGATCGCGCTGGCCTTCCTAAACGGACGCCGCCAGCCGCTTCGGCGCGGCGAGGCGATAAGCGTCCCGCGCTAGACTCGCGGCGGTCTCCCAGTCCGTGCCCGGCAGATCGAGACGCATGCCCACCCAGCCGCTCGGCCCCATATACGGCGGGACGTAGAACGACTCGGGCGAGGTGTGGACAAGCATGTCCTGCGTTTCGTGGGTCGCTTTCGCCCAGATGCCAACGCGGCCATCGCCATGGTGCTTATCCATAAACATTACGAACGACTTGCCGCGCACCTGCCACGCCGCGCGGCCGCCGTCTTTCTCCGTCGCCTCGGGGAGGGCCATGCAGATCTCGCGCATGCGCGCTTCGAGGACATCAGGGTCCGGCGGGCCAGCATAGGCCGCGGAAGGCTGCCAGAGCGAGAACTTCGAGCCCTGGTTATCGGTGCAATCGCAGCTCCAGCCAGAGTCGCTCTCCTCGGGCGGCTCCGCGCTGCCGCCGAGGGCGACAACCTGGGCGGCCGCAGCGTCGATATCTTCGACCCGAAAGAAGAGGCCAACGAGGCCCTCTTCCGACTCGACTAGCCCCATCGGCAGCTTCGTATTGCCGATGTGCGCGTAGCCATCGCCACTGGCCGCGGACTCGAACTGCCAGCCGAAGAGGCCGCCGTAGAAGGCCCGCGCGCGCGAAACATCCGCCACGCCAAATGTGAGGTACCCGAGTTCGGTTGCCATGCTTCGCCTCCTTGCCGCGTGGGGCCTCGCGTCAATCGATAACGGCGATGACCTCGACTTCGATCAGCAGGCCTTCCATCGCCAGGCGTGTGACGCCGACAAGCGTGCTGGCGGGTGGGCCGGCGGTAGGCAGGAAGGCCTTCCGCACTTCGCGGATGGCAGCCAGCTTGGCGTCGTCGAGGTCGACCACATAGGTCACCATCTTGACGACGTCCGAGAATGTGGCGCCGGCGCTCGTGAGGGCGGCGCGGACGTTGAGGAGCACCTGCTGGGCCTGCGTTTTGATGTCGTCCCCGACGACCTTGCCGTTCGCGTCAAGGGCGATCTGGCCGGCTACGTAGATCGTCGTGCCGCTGGCGACCACCACGTGACTGTAGCCGCGGGCGGGCGAAACGCCCTGGGGGAGTGGGTATTCTTTCATCGAGTCACCTCCGGAGTGAACGGTGAGCATAGCGGAGGAAGCACGCTGAGCGCTCCTAGACGGTGCGCTGCTCGACCATCCGCTCCATGGATTTGAAGAACTGGCTGGCCATCATCTTGGCGGTGCCGGCCAGCAGCGGGCCGCCGAGGCGAGCGAGCCCGCCCTGCGCCTTCATCTCGGCGAGGTACTTTACGAGCGTGCCGCTTCCGGCCTCGCCGAGCGTGATTTTGACCGTGCCCTGGGCGCTGCCGGGTGCGCCATCACCGGCGGTCACCAACCGGTAGGCTTCGGGGCGGATGGCGTCGGCGATGGTGACCGTGCCGCTGTACGTGCCCTTCATTAGGGCGATGCCGATGCGTACGGTCATGCGGTAGGAGCCGGGCGCCACCTCGTCAAGCTTTTCGCAGCCGGGGATGCAGGCCTTGAGCGCCGCCGGGTCCATAAGCATCTCCCAGACCAGTTCCCGAGGGGCCTTGAAACGTTGTTCGCCGGATACTTCCATTGCCGCGAATGGTAGCCGATTTGGCCGTGTGGAGACTGCTGCACTCTTCACCATCAAGCGTCGGGTTTGTCGCGCGTTCGACCGCACGGTAGACTCGGCGGACGAATCAACGGCCGTCCTGCGGTCTGGAGGTATCCCATGCCCAAGTTCCCGTCAGTTGAATGGTTCCAGGCGGCAGCGGACATGCTGAACAAGTCGGACAGCTTCAAGCGGCTCGGCACAACGGACTGCGAGATGGGAGTCCGGGTGGGCGAGGAGTACTTCGAGATTGACTTCGAAGCGTTCGAAATCACAAAGGTGAGCAAGATCGACGCGGCGCGCGCAGGTGAACTGGACTTCACGCTCGTCCAGACGCCCGAAGCGTGGCAGGCGATGATCGAAGACATCAAGACGAACGGTCGCGCCACGCACGACTTCACGCTCAACTCACTGGACCTGCGCAGCACGGAAGAGCTGGCGCGCGGCAAGGATTACCACCGCCGTGACGCGTTCTACCGCTTCAACCAGACGTTCCAGGAGTACTTCGACAACGCAGCGAAAATGGAAACGACCTTCCCGGCGCGGGTGTAAGCGGGACTCGGCCTCACACTTCCTCGCCGTAGCCCTGGGCCGCGGCGAATTCCCAGCCGTCGAGGTCGGGCGTTGTGACGTCGAGGCTGGCCAGACTGAGCTTGATCTCCGTACGATGTTCGGTCCCGTGCTCCATTGCGTGGACGAGGAAGAAGCTCTTTGGATAGCGGTACGCCTTGCCCATGAACGGTAGGACCACTTCGCTGTCCGTTTCAAGCGCTTCAGCGATGGCGACCAGCGCGTCGGATGAGCGGCTCGCGGCGTCCATTAGGGCGTCAAAGCCCGGCCACGCGCTCGAACGGGTGAATTCGCCTTCGTGCTGCCGCCCTTCGGTGCGCAACACCTGCGTCTGTTGCCCGCCGGCGAGGTGGAGGAGCATCTCGCGAATCGAACCGGAAGCTTCGGGCATGCGATGTTGCAGTTGCTCTTCGCTGAGGTCGCGGCAGGCTTTGAGCACTAGCGCCGTGGCCCAGCGGTTGTAGCGCAGCATTTCGGCCAGCGGCTGATTCACCGCGCGGCGACGCCGGAAATCACAGCCACCCGGCCGCGCGAACCTTCGAGCAGGATCGGCCCAAGCACCTGGATCGCTTTGCAAAGCTCAGCGCCCACTTCGCGACCGAGGTCCGTGTTCAGCTTCGTGAACTTGAAGACCCGATGGAGCCGCCGCCAGGAGGCCGTCCACTCCTCAAGCTCCCAGCCAGGCCCAAGCGCGGCCATCAGCTCGCAGGCGCGCGCCGAGAGGCGGAAGGCCCATGCGTCGTTCTCTTCGGCCGGCCCCTCGAAGTGTAGCCCGAGTTCAATCTGCCGCTTCCCAAGGCTGGTGTTGATTTCGAAATGGTTCTGTGGCTGACCGTAGTTGAGCTGGAGGATCGTCCACATCAGCTTGCGTTCGAGCGCCGGGAAGCCTTCGGGCAGCCCCGCCAACGCCTGGTCCTCGCAGAAGAAGGCAAACTCCCGGACCTTCAATGTCCCATCACGCGTCGGCATCGAGGTAGTGTAGATCGGCGGGAGGCCTGGGCGGGAGGGGGCTCAACACAAAGCTCGTGTTCGAACCAAGCCAACGCCCCACCTGAAGCCAAGCTTGACAGTCCGACTAGCATTGGTTCAGCCCCCGAGCCGTCGGGCGAGCATTCGGAAGTCATGGCTGATCCGGTGGGGCACGCTCAAAACGGGTGCCTTGTACGGCTCAGTGCTGGGTATTGGTGTCACAACCGTAGTGCCATTTTGGGCCTTCTACTGGATACTCGCCTTGGCGTTTCTTAGTGCTACGCCGCTCTACGGTCTTTTACCGAGCTCATCGGTCGGTGAGATTGAGGCAATTCCGGCTTTCGACCAACTGATGGCCGATTCGGGCATTGGGTTGGTGACTTGGGAAGAAGCGATGCGGTTCCTACCGGACGATCCGGTTGCAACGGCTTCTGAGTCCTGACCCGTTCTACTCCAAGACCGTAATGGAGACAGTCGTTCAACGGCGCGAATTGGACTACCGTTACTGGGGGCGATTCTTTTCGTTCTCGCTCTAGTCGCGGCGGTTGCGGTGCGCGGAGCTCGCAATCTGTCCAAAGCCATCCGGCCGGCGCCACCCGCCCCTCGGACCTAGCCCCGCCCCATGCCAACCTCCCAAAATGTCCGCCCTGGTCCCGCCATCACGCACCGCAAAACCCCGGCACTTCGGCACTCTCCGGCGCTCCTTCAAACCTTCCAAAAACCGCCATCACGCACCGCACGCGTTAGCCAACGCGCTGGAACGCGCTACACGCGCTATTTGCCCAAAACCTTTTTCCTCGAAAGAGAAGAATCCCTTCCCTCGAACTTCCCAAACCTACCCAAACACCGCCATCCGGCGCTCAAGCGCTGGCCAAGCGCTAACAAGCGCTGCAAGCGCTATTTGCGTGAAAACATTTTCCCGAGAATTCGCCCGGTGCGCCTATGGCTAGCCGTTCTCGCCCAGCACCCGCGCCAATTCGTAGAGCCACTCCAGCCGCTCGCGGTGCCACTTGCTGGCAAGGCCGCTGGAGCTTGGGATGACCCACGGCACGGTCTTGCCGATGCGCTCGGGCTGCCCACCGTACTGCCGCAAGGCGAGTTCCTTCGCGCTCAGCCCGAGTGCGTGGCGTCCGAAGTGCTGGTAGATGCCGCGGCCACTGAAGAGCGCGATTTGGGGCTGGTTGGCGAGCAACTCGCCATGGAGACGCCGGGCACCGTCGATGATCTCGGCCCGCCTGAGCTCGCCGGCGCGGACGGTGGGCCGGCAGCAAAGGTCGGTGAAGCCGATGCCCGCCTCGTCCATCAGCAGGCCGTCATCCTCAGGGCCGGCCTCCCGTCCAGCGAGGCCGCTGGCGCTCAACTGGCGCCAGAACATGTTGCCGGGGCGGGCGTAATAGTGGCCCGCTTCGGCGGAGAAGATCGCCGGGTTGTACCCGATGAAGACAATTCGCAGGCCGGGCCGCAGGTAGTGTTGGAGGGTGAGTCCGGGCCCGGTCACTTTGGCAGTTCGAAGCGGACGCGCGGGGTCGTCAGGTGAAGGTACTTCGGCGTCGCGCTGGCCTCTACCGGGCGAGGGAAGCGAATGGTCACCGCGGCTTCGTCGCCGAGGGTGAGGGGGATCGTGCCGTCGTCGTTCGCGCCTTTGTACGCCACCCCTTCGACCCAGTCGCCGCCGCCGCTGAACTGCAGGGAGAAGTCGCTGACCCTCGGCATCCACGTTTTCGCCGAGACGATGCTGAGTGTGACGTAGTAACTGAGCGGCACAGTATCCGGCGCGCCGTCAGCGAGGTCCGGGCGGACGGACTCAATGCGGAGGACGCGGATCAGCTTGGCGTCCCCCTTGTAAAACTCGTCGCTGGCGACGTGGGTCTCGCCGTAGAAGTGACGGAGGATCGGCGGGAGGCCGTAGTAGGCGAACATCGCGCCGACGGTGATGCCGAGTACTGCGCCCCAGATGAGACAGCCGCTTCGCCCCTTCGTATCGCGGTTGGGCGGCGTCTCGAGGCGGCGCCGGGCTGGCGCGGAGGCCGGTTGGGAGTGTGGTTCGCTGTCCGTGTGCAGCCGCCCCTAAACCGGGACGGCGTCCGCGAAGAAGGTATCGAGGACGCGCTGCTGGAGCGGCAGGTTGAGCACGTGGGCGCGCTGGAGCTGCTCCCAAAAGTAGCGGTAGGTGGCACGGTCGTGCAGGTTGCCTTCGTACTGGATCGGGCCCCAGTCGGCCTCGTAGGCCTTCAACAGAATCGCCTGGCCCTCTTCAACTTCAGGCAGACCTGGCGCCATGGCGCGCGTGATC
>JBBQGT010000040.1:0-23863 GCA_038323265.1 Tepidiformales bacterium | reverse complement strand
AAGGGAAGTCAAGCGGGTCTACCGCTCTCCTTTACGCGCAGCTCAGCAAGCGGCTACGCGATGGCAGGTGATCACTGCCGCGTCGAACCTGTTTGTTCGAGACGGCTACGCCGCCACTTCGATCGATGCGATCGCCGCAGCTGCGGGCGTGAGCCGCGCGACCGTGTTCGCGGCGGTGGGCGGCAAGGCAGCGCTGCTCAAGGCCGCCTACGATGTCGCCGTGGTTGGCGACGACGAGCCAATCCCCCTCCCCGACCGGCCCTGGGCGCAGGTCGTGCGCGACGAACCGGACCCCGGCCGCATGCTTTCGCTCTACGCCGAAATGGTTACGACAATCGACTCGCGCGTGGCGCCCATTAACGAGGCGGTGCGCGGCGGCGCGGGCGCCGACCCTGAGGCGCGTGCGCTCTGGCAGGAGGTGCAACGCCAGCGCCGGGTCGGCGCGCACGATGTGGTCTCGATGCTCTCGTCCCGCAGAGGACTGCGCCAAGGTCTCAGACCCGTGGACGCGGCTGACATCCTCGCGCTGTTCATCGACCCCGGCGTGTACCTCATGTTGGTCACCCAGAGCGGCTGGACGCGAGCCCGGTTCGAAGTGTGGCTGGGTGAAACGCTGCGCGCGCAGCTGCTTGGGATGGTCCAGGGGAACGAGATTCCCGGGCCGGACGTATAGTCAGCCAATCACGAACAGGCGACGCGAATCAGAGGGGCAGCATATGAGCAGAGCAGCAAGCGTGGTGACGTACAGCGTAGATGCGGCGAAAGCCGACGAACTGAACGACACGGTGCGCCAATACCTGATTCCGGCCGCGCAGCGCGTGAAGGGCTACGAGGGCTTCCTCCTGCTTGACCAGGGCGATGGCAAGCGGATGGACATCTTGCTGTACGACTCGGTTGATGGCGTGCGCGCCGCCCAGCAGGTACTCACGCCCGTCGGCGAACAGCACACCTACGCGTTAATGAGCGGCCCCGCGATCGGTTCCGTGGGCACCGTCGTCATCGGCGACGGAGTGTTCGCGCAGCGCGGCTAGCCGTGTCTGGACGGTCCTGCGAAGGGCGATGCCGAGCAGCGTCATGTTAGCCATGCTCCTGAAACTGCGTTCTGGCGCTCTGCGCCTCCGGAGCGCCAGAACCGATGCTCGTTAAAGCGATTCGAGCGCCATGGTCAGGCGCTGCTTTGCTTCCAGAGCCACCGCCCGGACCGCGTCGTTTTTTACGAGACCCAGCGCAGCCTCCGGATCCATCGCTTCAACGATCGTGTTTTCGCCTTCCTGGCGGACCACGACATTGCAGGGGAGCAACAGCCCGACCTCCGGTTCGGCCGTGAGGGCGCGGTGCGCGAGAGAAGGGTTACAGGCCCCGAGGATGACGTAGGGCGCCATCGTCAAGCCGAGCTTGGCCTCCATCGTCGCGGCTACGTCGATCTCCGTGAGGACGCCGAAGCCTTGCCTCTGCAGCGCCGTCCTCACGCGGGCGACCGCCTCGTCGTAGGTGAAGGTGGTGTCGCGCCGAATGCCGTATGCATGGGTTGTCAGCTCGTTGGTAGTCATCTCTTCCTCTGTTTCATGTGGTGAACCGCGTCAAACGTCGGCGGCTCGGATTCGTGTGAACTTGGTGGGTCTAGGCCATCGCCCGTGAATCAGTCGCCGCTTGCCTGTGCTTTTGAACCACAGTAACGCGAGCCGATGAAATGCCCTCCCCAGAGTGGGGCCACGGGACAGAGATTGAATACGCCCGCCGCGATGGGGACGATGCCCGCCGCCGCGAGTGCGAGGCCGGCTGGCCATGGCACAAGTAGCACCCCCGTCGTGATGACGGTCACCCCCAGTGCAACGCGGGCGGCGCGTCCGTAGGCAGACGCCATGAAGCGAGAGAATGGACCGCCGGTGGGAGAGTTGGCGGGCAGGTTCATGAGGGGTCTCCTTCTTTGGTTGACGCGGCTCCGCCGCGGCGAATTCAGTGCGCGAAACGGACGTCGGGAAGCATCCGGTCCACCCAGCGCGGCAGCCACCATGCTTTGCGGCCAACGATGTGCAGCACGGCGGGGACCAGCACCAGACGGACGAGGAAGGCGTCGAGGAGCACGGCCGAGCCGAGGATGAGGCCCATCTCCTTCATCGGCAGTGTTCCGGCGATGGCGAACGTGAAGAACACCGCAACCATCACGCCGGCGGCGGCGATGATTGGCCGACCAGTATGTGCGAGAGCGCCTTCGACGGCGTCGACCGGGTCATTGGAGCGCTCGAAGTGCTCACGCGCGGAGGCCAGGAGAAAGACGGTGTAATCCATGGAGATGGCGAACACCAGGGTGAAGAAGAAGAGCGGCGCCCAAGAGGTCAGGTACCCCTGGCTTTCGAAGCCCATCAGTCCAGACGCCCAGCCGTGCTGGAACGCAAGCGCTCCGATACCAAACGCCGCGCCCACCGAAAGGAGGTTGAAGACCACACCCGCGGCGGCGATGAATACCGCCTGGAGCGCGAACAGAAGCAAGATGAAGCCAAGCACGAGCACTACCCCAATGACGATCGGCGTGCGAGCGCGGAGCATCTGGTCCAGGTCGTGGTTCTCGGCCACGGGGCCTCCGACCAGGGTCCCGGCCGGCAGTTCGTTGCGCAGCGTGGCCACCAGATCGTTGGACGCCCGGCTGGATGGGTCTGAGCCGGCGAGGGCCGTGATGAGCGTATAGCCGCCGGCGCCGGCCTGGCTGGGGAACACGGCCGCGACTCCGCTCGTCCCTGAGACAGCGGAGGCGATCGATGCAACATCCGCGCCAGGCGGGACAACGATTTGAATCGGCCCTGGCCCACCTGCGCCAAATGCGGCCGACAACGCGTCATAGCCGGAACGTGCCTGTGCATCCTTCGGCAGCACACTGATGCTGGGCATGCCTGTTCGCAGCGAGAGGAGCGGTGAGGCGAGCACCAGCAGGAACGCGGTGGCGAAGACGGCGAGCAGCACCGCGCGCTTCTCGACATGGGCGGCGAAGCGGACCCACCAGGCGCTTCGATGCTCGCCAACAGAATGCCACGGGAGCGCAAGGCGGTTGACTCCGCGGCCGAGGAGCGCGGGGAGCAGCGTTAGCGCCGCCAGCAGTACGAAGCCGACGGAGAGCATCATCCCCGCCGCCATCGATCGAAAGGCCGGGATGGGTACCAGGAGCACGGCGGAGAGACTGATGAGTACCGTCAGCCCGCTGAAGAGCACAGCCTTCCCGGTGGAATCCATGGCGGTTGCGACGGCGCCGGGGACGTCATCCGGCGTGGCATGGAGCGCCCCGCGGAATCGCGTGACGATGAAGAGGGCGTAGTCGATGCCCAGCGCCAGGGCGAACATCATGGCGAAGTTCAGCGTCCAAATCGAAAGGTTCGTAAACCGCGTAATGCCGAACAGGATGCCCATGGAGGCCACCAGGCCGGCGGCCGTGAGAAGCAACGGCAACCCAGCGGCGGCGAGAGAACCGAACGCAAGCACGAGGATGATGGCGGTGATTGGCCAGGTGATCAGCTCGGCCTTGAGCATCCCATCGCGGTTCACTGCGTTGAAATTTGCCCAGAATGCGGGCGAACCTGTGAGCGCCACCGTTACGCCGCCTTCTGTTAGCCTGCCAATTGCGTCGCCGATGCGCTCGGCCGCCCGGACCGATTCGGTTGGATCCACCCGCGAGCCAGCCTGGAGCATCACGGTGTGGCCGTCGGGACTGGCCTGTGGCGGCGCCGAGGGCGTGAGCGAAGGCTCCGCCGCGAAGATCGCGGCGACCGCGGCCACCTTCGCCTGGAAACCCGGAGAGTTGGCGGTCAGTGTGTCACTGTGGATAACGGCCACCGCAGACTGCGAGGAGAAACCGCCGAAGTTCCTTTCGATGAGCGTGCGGGCGGCAAGCGAATCGCTCCCGTTTACCTCCCACATCGCCCCGGAGAGGGCACTTTCAAGGCGAGGTGCGAAGACCCCGAGGGAAACGGCGACGAACGCCCACAGCCCGATGACCACCCCCCGGTGCCCATGAGACCAACGGCCAACGATGGCAAGCAAGCCCGGTTTCATCATTACATTACTCCTCAACTATTAAGCGAAACTGTGAAAAGCGAATTGTCTGTCACCGCCGCCGTTCACACCTCGGCGAAGGCTCGTGCTTCCTGCGCAACCTGCTCACGCAGACGGCCGCAAACCAGGTCGCAGAGTTCCGTGACGGTCGGGTCGGAAACCGCATAGTATGCCGCGGTGCCGCGCGGCTCGCGGAAGACCATTCGCGCTTCATGGAGGACGCGCAAGTGCTTGCTCGCGTTCGCCTGGCTGGTGTTCAGTCGCTCGACAAGTTCGCCCACGTTTAGAGGTCCGTTGTCCAAAAGGATGCGCAGGATGCTCAGCCGGGTTGCATCGCCGAGCACCCGGAAGCGCATGGCGACCTGTTCTAACATTTGTTCCGGGATCGATGAAGGCATGACGATACTCTATCGCTCTATAACGATAAAGTCAAGCGGGGCGCCCTCGGTCCTCGTCGCAAAGCAATTACCCCGCGAGGACGACCAGCCCGCTGTCGGGGTCGGCCTGAGCCAGTTGCGGAAATGCCCCGGACGAACAGCTCGCTGAACGGGAGATTCATTTTGGCGGCGGGCGTCGCCTGGACGAATTCGAACTGTGGAGTGCCGCCGAGTAGGGCGCTCTGGGCTATCAGCCAGAACTACCGAGCAGGTTGCCGCGAAGCTCAGGAGCCAGACAGAGACGACGCCTTCGGGTGTGACTGTGCGCTTCAGCAGGCCCACGGCCATAACCATGTTGTTCCGGGTGAACAATTCGGATCCCGCGAATGCCCGGGCTGCTGAACTCCATCCGCCCCGCGCTGGTCCTCGGGCCACTCGGCGCTTTGGGCGTCGGCTGTCCCGGGGGTACGCTGTGTGGATACGCGGTCGCCGGCACCGGCGGCTAATGCGCTCGCCACGCGACGCTCGGAGGACGAAAGAGATGCCAGAAGTTACCAAGACGCCCACAGGCGACTACCCCAAGCCCGCGAAGACGCACCACCTGGACCTTGAAGCGACTGCAGCCGAACTAAAGGCCAAACTGCCCGGGAGCCGCCGCCAGACCAAGAGCCTCGCGCGCGAATCTGGCGTCTCCGTGATCATGATGGCGATGGAAGCTGGCGACGCCATCGAAGAGCACTCCGCGCCCGGCGTTGTCACCGTCCAGCTCATCGACGGGCACGCGGTCCTCGTCGCCGCCGGCGAAACGTTCGACCTGCAGCCCGGCGAGATGCTGCTCTTCCAGCCGGGCGTTACGCACAGCGTTCGCGCCGAAGAGCAATCGGTGGTGGTGCTGACAGTGACCGGCGGCCATGAATAGCCTGCTGCGGTTTGCCTACTTTAAGCGGCCCTGCAACGCCTGGGGCGGCAGCTTCCGCATTACGCTCCGCGAAATCCTGGACGCCTCGGTCGGATCGGTTATCTCTCGCATGCCGACGGGTTGACATACGCGCATTGGAAGGCGGTTCCTCATTGTGAAAGCACTCGTGTTCGGCGCAAGCGGTTACATCGGTACGAATCTCGTCCCAAAGCTGCTCGAGCAGGGCTTCTCAGTGGTTGCGACCGCTCGCAATGTCGGTGTTCTCGAGGCTCGCAACTGGGCAGGCGTTGAACTTGTCGCGGCCGACGCCTTGGCGCCGGCAACTCTCGCCCATGCGCTGCCCGGGGTCGATGTCGCGTTCTACCTGGTCCATTCGATGGGCTCGGGCGGAGACTTCGCCCGCCTCGATCGCGAGGCTGCAGCCAACTTCCGCGACGCGGCGGCCTCCGCCGGCGTGCGCCAAATCATCTACCTCGGCGGCCTCCAGCCAGCGGCCGACGCCAGTGAGCACCTGCGCTCCCGTCTGGAGACAGGCGAGGTGCTCCGTGATGGGCCTGTCCCGGTGACTGAAGTGCAAGCCGGTATCGTCGTCGGTGCTGGCTCAGCTGGCTTCGAGGTCATCCGCGACCTCGCGAACCATCTGCCAATCATGATCACGCCGCGATGGGTGAAGTCGCGCACCCGACCAATCGCGCTGGAGGACCTCCTTACCTACCTGGTGCTCCTTGCGCAGAAACCGGGAACGGCCGGAAAGACCTATGAGGTTGGGGGCCCCGAGACGATCTCCTACGAGAAGATGCTCACGACCTTCGCGGCGGTGGTGGGCAAGCACCGTCTGATTGTGCCGGTCCCGGTGCTGACGCCCCGTCTTTCGTCGTATTGGCTCGGCCTCGTCACCGCCGTTCCGGCGTCGGTCGCGCGCCCGCTAATCGACGGCCTGAGCCATGACCTGATCCCTAACGACCGGGAGATCCGAAGCGTGGCACCGATCCAGCTCCACACATACCGCGAAGCGATCCTCGCTGCGCTGGAACAGGAGCGGAGCCTCGCCGTGCCGGCCCGGTGGACCGAGGGAGCGATGGTCTTCCGAGGCTATAACCCAGAGGTCTCCTATTACGCCAAGGGAGAGCGGACGGAGGTCCAAGTGGCCGCCGCCGCGGCGAACACCTGGAAGGTCGTTTCCAGCATCGGTGGCGAAAGTGGGTACTACTTCGGAAACGTCCTCTGGAAAGCGCGCGGTCTCATGGATCGGTTGGCGGGCGGGCCGGGAATGCGACGGGGGCGACGTCATCCCGCCGAACTACGGGTTGGGGATACCGTCGACTTTTGGCGTGTGGTGTCCATCGACCCAGGCCGGCGGCTTACCCTCCTGGCGGAAATGCGCCTTCCTGGGACCGCGATTCTGGAGTTCGAAGTCGTCCCACTTGGTGACCGCGCCAGCCGCCTGATCACTTCCGCCCGGTTTCACCCCGCCGGCGTGGTCGGTCTCCTCTATTGGAACTCGCTGACCCCCGTGCATAAGCAGATCTTCCGGAGAATGCCCGAGGCGATGGCGCGCAGGGCGGAATGGCTTGACGCCGTGCGAAGCTGAGCGGGCACGATCCGTCTAGAGCTTGTACGCACGCGGGTGCCGTTGAACTCGGTCTTCCATGATCCGCGGCCTTAGTCACTAGCAGGACCATGGAAAACGGCGGTCAGCGTGATCCGCTGCCTTTGATCACCGAGTGCGGGAGACTTCCAACGCGGGCAACCCAGTCGTCGAGCGCTCGCCAGCGTTCGTACAGCCAACGCTCACGTTCGAAACGGTCAACCGGGATAGACGCGCGCGCGAAGCGCTCGAACTCGATGGTGAGCGTAGCGCCAATCAGCGCACCTCCCAGGATATCCGTGCGCGTAGCGGCTCGGTCGAGGCCGGCATGCGCGCAGATCACAACGTCTGCATGCGGTGCATGGTCGAGCAGGGCCAAGGTTCCTGCCGGCCGCGGCGGCAACAGGTTTTGGAAGGCTTCCGCGCGGCCCGCCGCCTCGCTCATTCCACGGCGGCGGAGCGATTGAACCACCTCCGTGCGCTTCGACCGCGAGAAGAGCGCCCCCTCCGGGTAGATGACGACACCCTCTCCAGGCCCTAGATCGCGGGCCAGGAGCGCGACTTTCGCGATCTCGCCGTCTGCGTCGTTGCTGCCACCCTGTACGAAGCAGTTCGGCAATCTGTTCCCGACCAGGTCGAGGCAAGGATCGCGCAAAAGCCTCCGGTTCATCACCCAGCGCAATCGAAGGTGGTACGGGTCGGAGAGCAAGACAGCCGGAAGAAGGTTGTCGAACACGCTGACATGGCGGACGAGGAGAATTATGGGGCCTGATGCTGCGAACTGCGTGCCCCGGACATCAAGACGAAGGCCGTAGAGCCAGACGCCCGCGCGAAACTGTGACATCGCCCACCAGCATTGCAGTCGGAAGTTGCGTTCAAGGAAGGCGGAGTGGTCACGCCCGCGACTCACCCACAGCCAGCCGCTTGCGGCGATGCCCGCAGCCTCGCAACTCAGGTAGACCAGCAGCATGAGATACGCGCGAGTCCAGGCGCGGCGCGTGCGACGGATGAGGTCACCAGCAAGACACGCAGGGACCAGGATTGGTGCGGCGACCAGCACGATGGCCCAGGCTCCAAGGAAGGCCGGAATCGTGACGCACCGCCGGACAACAGTGAAACGAAACATTGGGGGAGTTTAGCCTCTCCGGACGCTGCGTCCCTTGGGCGTGTTGACGACCCGGAAGGCCACGGGACGGCCCCGTGACGGGTTACTCCCCCTGTCTTCCTTTTGCACTTAATCGAAACCAGCGAAAGCGGCCGCATCGGAGGTGGTAGCCGCCGGCGCTTGGCCGGGGCGGGTTCCACTCAGCCAACAAGCGTGGGGAAAAACACCTGCCATGCTAGCGCCGACTTCGCCGTGAGACTCAGGAGGATGTAGACCCGCTCGCCGAAAAGGTAATCGCGCCATGGGCCTACTCGCCGGTATTGGAGCCACATATTGAGGGCGAAGGCGTTGAAGAACACGAAGAGCGAGATGAAGATCCCGTAGACGAACGCGGGGGGCTGAGCCGCCGTGCCGGGGCTGACGAAGTACACCCCAATCGCGACCCACGGCACTATGCCGGCAATGCAGCCCAGCCAAAACGGCAGAAGGCTCCCCTCCCCGGGGCGGGCGCTGTGCTCCTGGACCAGGCCGAACAGGATCATCGAAGCGTTCACGCCGAACAGCGCAATCAGTGCGGCGATGTCGCCGATGCCGGTGAGCATCGCGATCAGCACGATCATGATCGAGGCGCTGAGTGAGTACTCCACCCAACGCGCGTCGTTTCGATTGCGAGCGAGATTCCGGCAGTACCACTCGAAGACGCGAGGCAGCACCAGAATCGCGTGAGCAGCGGCCGACAGGAAGACGAACGCAGCCACCGCGGGACCGATCGGAAGGTCCAGCACGTTCCGCAGGGTGGCCGGATCCCTGCCCGGTGGGCCCTGCATAAAGGTCGCGTGTACGGGAAGAGAAAAGTCATTGCTGAGCGCCAAGATCGCGGCGCCTTGGGCCAGATGCAACACCGCCATGACGCCGTTGTAGAGGCGGAGCCGCCCGAAGCCGGCCGCCGAAGCTTCGTGACTCATTTCCCTATCCTCCAGTCTCCGTCTCGTTGCCGAGACCGTAACATTCTCTGCAGCCATGGCACGAGGTTCGTGCCCTTTGGGTCCTTTTCGCCGAAGACGAGTGTTCTCATGGATCAGCGACCACCTTCCCCGTCAATCTTGGTTGAGCTCTTCGCACCAGGCAGTGCGATGACGATGCCAGCAAACATAGGCGTGTCCGCCCGCATGGCCTCACGGAGTGGCCCACGGCCTTCCCAGCTCATGCGTGAGCGACTCAGCTTCCGTGACTGGGTCATGCGAAAGCCAGCGCAGTCCGGATTTCGCAGCGATCGCCTCGCCGGTCGAGCCGGCGATTGCGGCGGATATCGACGAGAACTGCGCCAGTGAGGAGGCCAGGGTAGTTCGTTCCGCCCATTGGGCCGAAAAGAACACGACCAAACGGGGAGCGAGTGCTTCGCAGACCTCGGCAACCGTCTCAATCGGGGTATCGGCGCCCAGGAACGTCACCCGCCAGCCTCGTTGATGGAGGGCGAGGCCGAACAGCACGAGGGAGATGTCGTGATGGTCACCCGGCGGGCAGGCAAGCACGACGCGCGGCCCGAGGCCCCGGTCCCAGCCGCGGCTCAAGCCCATCAGGCGGCCACGCAGGGCGTTGACCGCGACGTGTTCCTGTCCGATGGTTACACGCCCCTCGGCCCAATCACTGCCAAGGTCCCTCAGGCAAGGAATGAACACCTCCCGGATCGCACTGTCCAGGTCAAGCCGAGCGAGGACCAGGTCGACGGCGCCCTCGAGCGACGCTTCGCTGAACGAGCGGAACGCCTCGGCGAGCACGACCCGACACTCGTCGGCCGGCAGAAGACCGGTTAGAGACGCTTCGACCGGTGAGCTGTTGTCGAGCGTCAGTACCTGCCGCGCTGCCTCCGCCGGGGACACGCCGGCAGCGATGAGGTCCTTCATGAGCATCACGCGGCGGAGATCGTCGTTGGTGTAGAGGCGGAATCCTCCAGCCGTGCGGCCAGGCGTGAGCAGCCCGTAGCGACGCTCCCAGGAGCGAAGTACGTCGGCCGACATCCCGGTCTGTTCGCTGAGGGTTCCGATCCTGACAAGCATCGTTCGGAAGATAACACCTTCGACGGAAGTTGGGCAAACGCTTGACACAAGGCGCGGCAACGTCGAAGATCTGTCCATAGTTAGCCAAGCTACTGCGCGCCGGTCCGAAATATCTCCAAGAGGATTACATGCAACTCATCCGAAGCCGACGCGCCCTCGTTGGTGGCACTCTTGCTCGCCACCGTTACGGCGATGCTGTCGACATCTTTGTCGACAGCACGAAGGCTGTCAGCGCCCTCGACTGGCGGATTCCTCTTCTGGCATCCCGGGCACCGCGTCGGCATGGCCGTCGCTTTGAATAGGGGGGCCTACCGATGCGTCTTCACCGGTTTGGGGTAGCGCAGTTGCTTCCCGTCGACCTCGAGACGGCCTGGGAGTTCTTCTCGGACCCTCGTAACCTGCAACTCATGACGCCGCCGTGGCTCAATCTCGTGCCCACTTCGGACGTTCCGGAGGCGATGCATCAGGGTATGATCGTGACGTACCAGGTGAAGCCTGCACTCGGAATTCCGGTCACGTGGGTCACCGAGATTACGCACGTGGTCGATCGCCGGCTCTTCGTGGATGAGCAACGTTTCGGCCCTTACCGTTTCTGGCACCACCAGCATCACTTCCGCGAAGTGGACGGCGGGACCGAGGTACGGGACGTTCTCCATTACGGTCTGCCCCTGGGTATGGCAGGCGAACTGTTCGGAGGAACGCTTGTGAAAAGGCGTGTCAAACAGATCTTCGCGTTCCGCCGGCACACGCTCGTCGAGCTTTTCGGCGCGCCGAGGGAAGGTGAATGAAGAAGACCGACGTCCAACCGCTCGCCGCTACTGCAGGGATCCTGGTAGCCGCATTTCTCGTTGCGCTCGCCGGTAGCCAGAATGGAGCGTCTGTCGGCGGCATCCGCGTCTTCGCGCTCTGTGCCCTGATCGCCTTTGCCATCCAGTGGCTGGCGTTCATCCCCGCGTACAAAGCACGGACCGAGCGGTATTTCGACCTCGCCGGCAGCATCACCTACATCACCGTCGTCGTCGTGGGAGTCACTGCGGTGGGCAACTGGGAGCCGCGGTCACTAATCATCGCTGGACTCGTTACTATCTGGGCGGCTCGGCTCGGTTCGTTCCTTTTCCTCCGTGTGCTCCGCGCAGGAGGCGACCGTCGTTTTGATCCCATCAAGGGGCATCTCCCAACCTTCCTCATGACCTGGACTCTCCAAGGCCTCTGGGTCCTGCTCACGGCCGGCGCAGGCCTAGCAGCGATAACCACCGCGAAACCTGCGTCGCTCGGATGGATCGCGTTCGTGGGAATCGGCGTGTGGGCGGTCGGCTTCGCCATAGAGGCCGTTGCAGATTCTCAGAAACAGGCGTTCAGAAGGGACCCGAATAATCGCAAGGGTTTCATTCGCAGCGGTCTTTGGGCATGGTCGCGACACCCTAACTACTTCGGGGAGATCGTCATCTGGGTCGGGATCGCATTGATCTCAGCGCCGGCGCTCTCTGGCTGGCAGTGGGTGACCATGGTGTCGCCGGTATTCGTCTTCGTCCTGCTGACCCGAATTAGCGGAGTCCCAATGCTCGAACGTCGCGCGGACAAACGGTGGGGAGGAGAGCCGGAGTACCAGACCTATCGAGCCAAAACGCCGGTGCTCGTGCCCCGGCCTCCTCGAAAGACGCGTTAGGCGCTTTCGGTCAGTCAGCTGCAGGAATCACGCTTCGCCTGCCCGGGTTCAAAAATACAATTGGTAGGCGGTCACCATTGTACGAACATGGGCATTACCACGTGCACGTAATCCGCTTCGTCCATGGGGCGGAAGACGCCCTGGCTTGAAGGGCTCGTCATTTGCAGAGCGACTTTGCCGCCGAGCACGTTGAGTACGTCCTGCAGATAGCGGCTGTTGAAGGCGATCTTATTCGCGTCGCCACTCACTTCGGCGTCGATCTTGCCTTCGTTGTCGCCGATCTCGTCGGCGCGGGCGCTGACCGTCAGCTGACCGGGCATACCGCCTTCGCCGGCGGCGATCTGGAGGCGAATGATGCCGCTGCCGTCGCGCGCAAAGATCGCCGCGATGCGCGTTTCGCGCTTGAATTCGTCCACGACAACCGTGCACTGTGTGGTGAACTCGGCGGGGATTAGCTGGCTGAAGTTGGGGAACGTGCCCTGGATGAGCTGGGCGACCATCTCGGTGTCAGTGAGGGCGAAGAGGACCTGAGTGCGCTGCGGGTTGACGCGCATCTCCACAGGCTCGGTGACATCGCTGATCAGGCGGCCAAGCTCTCGCATAGCGCGCGCCGGGATGATTATTTCGATCGATTCTGTGGGCGCACTGCTAAGTGTGACATCGGCCACGGCCAGCCGGAAGCCGTCGGCGGCGGCGAAGGTCAGGCGGGTGCCATCGGTCTTGACATGAACGCCGGTGAGCACCGGGCGCGAGTCATCGCTGGCGGCGGCGAATTCCACTCGTTCGATCGCACGGCGCACGGCTTTGGGGTCGAGCTGAATGCTGACGCCGTCGCGAATTTCGGGCACACGCGGAAAATCCTCGGCGTCCATGGCGTTGATGGTGGACTCGTTGCGGGCGCATTCGAGCTTCATCTGACGGCTGCGGTCGGCAATTTCGAGTTGCACCGTGGCCTGCGGCAACGAGGCGACAAAATCGCTGATCAGTCGCGAGGGCACCGTGGTCGAGCCTTCTTCGTCGATCTTCGCACCAACCCAACTGCTAATCGAAATATCGAGGTCGGTGGCAGCGAGCTTCAAGCGGCCTTTATCGGTGGCGAGGAGGACGTTCGCGGTGATGGGAAGCGTGGAGCGCGTGGCCACCGCCCGCCCAACGATGGATAGACCGCGCTGAAGATTTTCCTGGAGGACTTGGACTTTCATAGTTCACCCGTATATGCCGTTCTGCGGATTATAGGGATGAGAAGAGGAGGCAACAAGTAACTGCTTATGCTGGTTATCAATTACTTGCGAAAGCAGCGGCCGCGCCGGCTTGAGGCGCCCGCGTTCAGTCGCTACTCGCAATCAGTCGGGCTCGATGGAGTCCAGGAACACAGTCATCTCTTCGAGGAATTCGGCGGGATGCTGCTGCCAATAGTCTGGCTGAGGCGCGATCTTGAGGATGGCGTTCGGCACCATTTCGGCCAGCAGGCGGGCCGCGCGGGATGGGTGCAGGCCGTCGCCCTCATGCGCGATGACGATCGTCGGGACGTTGATCCGCCGGTATTCTTCCGGGTCGTGGAACGGCGAGGCCACCAGCCCGCGGATGGCGTAGAGCAACGTTAGCGGGTTCTGGCTGAGCAGCCAGCGCGCACGTTCATCGGCCTCTTCAGGGGAAGCTGCGAAGCCGGGGAAGTTGCGCGCGATCTCCACGGTCTTTTCGATGCCGAAGTTCTGGACGGCCGCTGCGATCAGGTCGAGCACCGCGATCTCCTGCTTTTCGTCCGGTTCGCGCATCGGTTCGTGGCCCAGCGGCGGCGGCATGAGGATGACGAGCGCCTTGACCTTTTCGGGCTGCTCGAGCGCCACCCAGAGGGCGGTTGCGGCGCCCATGGAAGCGCCGCCGATGATCGCTTGCGGCTCGCCCGCGAAATCGATGAGCGCCGACATGTCGCGGCCCATCTGCTCCCAGCCATACTCCGCGGAATCTTCGGGGCCACCTGAGTGGCCGTGGCCGCGCGCGTCGTAAGTCAGCAGGCGGACGCGTTTAAGCAGCGCGTCGAGCTGCCGTCCGGCGGGCGTCACCTGTTCGATCGAGCCCATCAGGCCGTGCCCGAAAATCGCCAGCGGCCCCTCGCCTTCGAGGTTGTAACGCAACGGGTAGCCGTTGATGCTTGTGAAACCTTTGGTCATTCCAAGCGCTCCCGAATGGTGGTGCTTCGAGTGTAGATGAGCGCTCGTTTGTGCGGCGCGTGGTTTGGCCGGGCGAACATGCGACCGTATGCTCGACGGCAAGACACCGGTAAGGCGACGACTTCTCGCGCCGAACGCCAGATAGCGAGCCCAGATGACCGACCAGGCAGCCGAAAAGGCCCTCAAGCAGATGCTCCGCCAGTTGGAAGTGCGCCCCACTGACTACGACCGCTTTCGCGGCGATGTCGACCAGCAGGAGGGACGACTCTTTGGCGGCCTTGTGCTGGCGCAGTCCGTGATGGCTGCCGGTCGCACAACCGATCGCGGGACGATCCACTCGCTGCACGCCTACTTCCTGCGTGCTGGAAAGCCGATCGAGCCGATCGACTACATGGTCGAACGGATTCGCGAAGGGCGGAACTTCTTGACGCGCCGCGTGACCGCCATCCAGGGCGGGCACACGATCTTTGAGGCCTCGATCAGTTTCACGACGCCCGAAGAAGGCATTTCGCACCAGGTCCCGATGCCGGAGGCGCCAGCCCCCGAAGGTCAGAAGTCGTGGTGGGAATCGCTCCAACTGCCGGCCGAAGCGACCGGTCGGCGGCGGCCTCGCTGGAACAACCCGATCGATATCCGTTCTGGTTCCACGGAAGCAGAACTCAAGGGTCCCGATGGCCTTCCGCGACGCATGATCTGGGCGAAGCCATCATCCGTACTGCCTGAAGACCCGCTGATCCACGCGGCGGCGATGGCGTACACGAGTGATAGCGGAATGGTCGCGACCGTGGCGCAAGCCTACGGCCTCTGGACGCCCGGCGGAGCGACCGCCAGCCTCGACCACGCCATGTGGTGGCATCACCCGCCCCGCTTCGACGATTGGGTGTTGTATGTCACGGACAGCCCGGCGGCGCACCACGCCCGCGCGCTCACCTGGGGCCACATGTACCGCCAGGATGGCACCCTCGTCGCCAGCGTCGCCCAGGAAGGACTCTACCGGAAGGGTCCAGCCCCGGCCGGGTCGTGAGTAACCAGTGCTAGAATCCGCGCACTCTGACCCGTGAGGCGCGTTGATGAAGGTTGGATTGCACATCCCCCAGGTGGGACCGTTTGCCAAGCCCGAGGTGATCGCCCCGTTCGCCAAAGCGGCCGAAGAAGCTGGCTTCGATAGCCTCTGGGTGTTCGACCATGTGGTCCTTCAGAAGGATCAAGAGTCGCAGTACCCGTACTCCGTCGATGGCAAGATGGGCTTCCCGCCAACGATGGATTTCCTCGAGCCGCTGACATTGCTCACCTACCTGTCCGGCATCACTTCGAAGGTCCAACTGGGGACGAGCGTGCTCGTCGTGCCGATGCGCCAGCCGGTGCTCAACGCCAAGATCCTGGCAACCATGGACCACCTTTCGAACGGGCGGATCATCCTCGGCGCTGGCGTGGGCTGGTGGAAGGAAGAGTTCGAAGTACTGAGCGTTCCTTTCGAAAAGCGCGGCAAGCGTATGGACGAATGCCTCGAACTGATGCAAGCGCTCTGGCGCCATGAGTGGGTGACCTTTCGGGGAGAGTTCTACGAATGCGTCGACTGGACGTGCAATCCGAAGCCCGTGAACGGACACATCCCGCTCTGGTTGGGTGGCGAGAGCCGTCAGCAGATGGAACGCGTCGGCAAGTACGCCGATGGCTGGCAGGCGACCACCAAGAGCCTGCCCACGCTCCAGGAAGACTTCTCCCGAGCGCAGGATGCCGCCAGTAAAGCAGGGCGCGACCCATCGACGCTTGTACTCACGCTCGAGGGCGCCGGAGTCATCGGCTCGCAGAGAATGGCCGAGACGGCGGAGCGCATTGCCACTGCGGCGGAGAAAGGCGTGAGTCACGTGATCTGCATCGTGAACCCAAGAGAGAACGCCGGCGCCCCCGAGATCTTGCGGCAGTTCGGCGCCGAACATCTGGAGGCGCTCCAGAAGTTGTAGTTCGCCGGGTGGCGAAGGGGAAACCTTCCGCTGGTGGTTGGCTTGACGTACTTATATTATTAGGCGACACTAATAAGGAAGTTCGCCAGGAGGCCCGTCTGCGTGGCCTTTTCGTTCCTTGTAACGCTGCGTGAGGGTGTCGAGATGGCGCTCATTGTGGCGATCCTGCTCGGCTACCTGCGATCTGTGGGGCAAAAGCAGCACTTCCGCGAAATCTGGATCGGTGTGGGCGTGGCCGCCGTCATCTGCCTCGGCGTGGGTATCGCGCTGGAACTCGCTTCCAAGGAGATGGACAAGCGCGTCGTCGAAGCGTTCGAAGGCTTCGCAATGATCTTCGCGGTGGTGGTTCTCACCGGTATGGCGTTCTGGATGCGCGGCCAGGCGAGCGGCATCTCCGCCGAATTGCGGTCGCACGTTGATTCGGCCTTGAACAAGGGCTCAATGACCGCGCTTGTCCTCCTCGCCGCCACTTCAATCGGTCGGGAAGGGCTAGAGACGGTCCTCTTCTTGTTCGCTGGCTCCACCACCGGGACGTCCGGAGCGCAGTACTGGTTAGGCGGCGCGTTGGGCTTCGGCGTGGCGGCGTTCATCGGCGTGGGCATCTATCACGGCACATCCCGCGTCCCGCTTAAGCCGTTCTTCATGGCCTCCGGCATTGTGGTCATTGTGCTGGCCGCCGGATTGCTGGCGAACTCGGTGGTCAAGCTGTATGAAGCGGCGATTCTCACCAACCTCGGCGACCGCCCTTGGGACACGGAGAATTTCATCTCCATCACCTCAACGTTCGGCAAGTTCCTGGCAACGCTGCTGGGGTACGACTCAGCGCCGTCGCTGCTGCAGATTGGGCTCTACTGGGGCTATCTGGTCGTCGCCCTGGCGGTTTTCATCTTCATGCCCATCCGGCGCGGGTCGCCGGCCAAATCCGCGGTAACGCCGCGCCTGCCGGAACTGCCACCGGCCTAGCACTCACTCCCAAACTCATCTTCGTTGTGCCCTTAGGAGGCTCCCCGTGTCCTTTTCTCGAACGCTTTCCCTCGGGCTCTCCGCATCCCTGCTCGGGGTGATCGCCGTCGCCTGCGGAGGCGATGACTCGCCCCGCCGGGTCATCGCCATCACCCAGACGGACGACGGCTGCACCCCCGCAACCATCGAACTGGTGACCGGGGAGAAGGTGAAGTTCGAAGTGAAGAACGACGGAAAGAAGGACCGCGAGGTTGAAGGCATCGACGGCACAAAACTCGAGGAAGTCCTTGTCCCCTCTGGCCGAACGCGCAGCCTCGAGTTCACTGCTCCCGGCAGTGCTGGCAGCGGGAAGATCAAGTGCTACATCCCTGGCGGCAACACCACGATCATCGAGCTCGCAGTTTCGGGCGAGGCGAAGGATGACGGCGCGGCGGAAGCCACCGATAACAGCCTGAAGACCACGAAGACCGCACAGGACACAGTAAATGTGAAGCTGGCCAGCTTCGAAGTGAGCAGCGACAAGCTCTCAGTGGCGAAGGGCGCGACCAAGTTCGCAGCCACGAACACGAGCAAGACGGACGTTCACGAACTCGCTGTCCTCCGCGTGAAGGATGACGGGTCGTACGAAAACACGGGCGAGATCGAAGACATCGACCCGGAAAAGTCCGGCGAAATCACGCTCGACCTCCCGGCCGGCAAGTACGTCCTCGCCTGCCTCATCGTCCCCGGCGAAGCGGGCAGCAAAGCGGACCACTTCAAGTCCGGGATGAAGCTCGATTTTGAAGTGAAGTAGGGCGTCTTTAGCGGGCAGGCGGTGCGGAGGCCATGCCCACGGTCCGTCCGCCGTCCACCACAAAGATCTGGCCGGTGACGTAGCTCGAATCGTCGCTTGCGAGGAAAGCGGCCATGTTGCCGATGTCCGAAGGGAGCGCCATACGGCCAAGCGGGACGCCGCTGGCCATGTTTTCGCGCATGCCCGCCTCGAGGATGCCGGGTGCGCTGAACATCTTCTCCCAGATCGCCGTGTCCACGAGGCCCGGCGCGATCGATGAGACGCGGATTCCATGCGGGGCGAGGTCCAGGGCGAAGCACTTGGTCAGTTGCATCACGGCCGCCTTGGAAGCGCAATAGGCCATCAGCATCGGCGAAACCCCGTTCAGCGCGGCGATGCTGGCAATGTTGATGATCGATCCGCCGTGGCCCTCGGCAATCATCTGGCGGGCGGCGGATTGGTTCGAAAACACCACCCCTTTGCCATTGATGTCCATCGTGCGGTCCCATTCCTCCTCGGTGGCATCGAGTGCGCGGTTGCCCCCGATGGCGATGCCGGCATTGGCGACCATCACATCGAAGCGTCCGAACTTGGCGACCGCCGCCGCCACGAGGGCATCGACCTCCGCGCGCGTGACCACGTCGCACTTCATGCCGAGCGTCTTGGCGCCAGTCTCTTCCGCGATCTCGTTGGCTGCGGCGCGCGCGCCCGCCTCATAAATGTCTCCGATGGCAACGGCGGCACCTTCGCGTGCGAACTGGTAGGCAATCGCCTTGCCGATGCCGGCCGCGCCGCCCGTGATGGCCGCCACTTTTCCTTCGAGTCGCATTTTGTACCTCTTCTCCGGTTGTCGAGCGAAGCCTACCGGAGGCTCGTCTGGCCCGCACGGCCCCGCCGAACACCGATTTGTCGAATCACCACCTTCAGATGTCCAGCCCGTGGGAAGGCTAGCGATAGTTCAGAGCATGGTGATGGACGCGACGGCCCTGCTCGAACAGATCGACGTTTTGCCCCCGCTGCCGGCGGTGGCCGCGCGTCATGGGCACGCCACTGAGCGTACCTGTTCGTTTCCACTCTGAGCATTGACGCGCGGAACCCCCGCGCAGAGTATGCGCGCATATGGGCGGTGCATGGTTTGACCGGCACGACCCTTGGTTTGGGGCGTTTGTCCTCTCGGCGTTAGCGGTCGCCTCAAGCGTTTTGGCCCTCGGAACAGCGATCTTCGCCTCGGGGGATGACGGCGCCTCGCCAAATCCCGGCGCTGGTGTGTTGGGTACCCCAGTTTCAGTTGCAACGCTTCGCGCCAACCTTTCGCTCACCTATTCCGGGCCTCTGCCGACGCGTCTGGCCGGCGCCGGCTTGAAGCTCGCTGATGCCGCCAAGAAGCCAGATATTGCTTTTGCAACGGGCGGCGAAAACGCCTTGGTGACGCGCATCTTCGTGCCAGTGGCGGCCATGGGCGTCGGAGTGGATGACCTGACCGCGGCGCAGATTGACGCGCTGTTGCGCGGGACAATCGCCGACTGGAGCGCCGTTGGTGGGGTGCCTGGCAAGGTTGTGCGGGCATCGGTGCTACGAAGCGAAGACCCTGCAGGACAGGTGTTGCTGCAGCAGTGGTTGGGTACTGCCGGAAACGCGGTGACCTTCGGAAGCTACACGGAGTTGCGGACCGCCATGACGCTCGGTTCGGGGATCATCGCCCTTCTGCCGCTGAGTGAAGTGCGGTTTGGACAGCCCGCGATTGCGATCGACGGCGCCGACCCCGTGCGTGGTCGCGGCGACGTGAGCGCCTGGCCGTACGTAGAAACCATTTCGTTCGTCGCCAACTCCGGCAAGGCGAAAGAGGCTCTCGACGAGCTCCGGGCAGTAGCCGCCGAAGCGCTGCCGAAGGTGACACGCGTGGTTGCGACCGGAGACATCCTGCAATCGCGCTGCTCCCTTACGCAGATTCGCGCGACTGGTGACTGGGCTGCGGCCCTGCGCGGGCCGGTCGGCGAATACGTTGCTGCAGCGGACCTGGCGCTCGGGTCATTGGACGGCAGCATCCAGGACATCGGCACGGCGAACGGCTGCATCGAGACGACTAACCTCACCTCACCGCCGGAAGTGATGGCCGCGCTCACGCTCGCCGGGTTCGATGAGATGACCGTAGCCAGCAACCACGTCTTCGACTGCGGCCAGTCGTTCTGCGGCAACAAGGCGTTCCTGAGGACCCTGGAGCTGTTGACCGCGGCGAACATCAAGGTCGTTGGCGGAGGGCTCAACCTTGAGGCCGCACTGACGCCCGCGGTTTTCGAAGTGAATGGGACGAAGTTCGGAGTGCTGGGGTTCGATGACGTCGCTGCCGAAGACTTTCAGGCCACCGAGACCGAGCCCGGCACGGCGCCCCTCGATGACAGCTACGCCGACGAAAAAGCTTCGGTGCCCGCTGAGCCGGCGTTCTTCCAGCCGGCCGAAAAGCTCCACCTCACGCGTTTCGAAGAGCGAATCAAGCAGTTGAAGACGCAGGTAGACGTGGTCATCGTGCAGATACAATCTGGCACTGAGGACACGCACACGCCAAGCGGGCGCAGCATCAAGGCGATTCGCGCCGCCGCCGCCGCGGGGGCCGATTTAGTGGTCGGCAACCAGGCGCACTGGGTGCAGGCCGTCGAAACGCGCGAAACCTCATTCATGGCCTACGCCCTCGGCAACTTCATTTTCGATCAGACACACACGCCGGAGCACACTCAGGGCTACCTGTTGGAGGCGTCGTTCTGGGGCAAGCAACTGGTCGCCGTGCGGTTCGTTCCGTACCAGATCGAGGACAAATACAGGCCCACGTTTGTGACCGGCGCCACCCGCGCAAAGATCCTCGGAGACGTGTTTGGGGCGAGCGAGGAGTTGCCTTCCATACCTTAAAAACAGGCAACGCCCGAGAGAGAGCAACGCCCGTTGCAGTTCCCGGCCGGCACATTCGAGAGCTTTCCTAGCTGCTTTACCACGAAATCTGCCGTTAACTACATACAGGGACCCGGGCTGGGAGGCCGCCGCCCTCCGGCCGCGAGATCCACGCCGAGGCCAAAATGGGAGTCCCCGGACCTAGCGTTGCAACGTTCGCAGATCCACGTAAAGCATTTTCGTACATTTGGCCAGGGCGCACACCGAGCGCAAGTGTTCGTCCTGCTCGTCGATGTTGGCGGCGGATGCCGCGTCTACCGTTCGGATCTCCAAAGGAAGGACAACGGTTCCCGGTCCGGACAACAGGCTGCCGCCATCTTGCAGATTATGGAGAACGAGCGCCTGCACTTCGGTGCCCACGACGAGCACCACTATTCGTTGATCGCTCTCAGCGGGGACGGCCGCTGTCGCTGCCACGGTCGCCGCATGTTGCTCATGGGGTTCACGGGCAACCGTATTCTGGGGCCACGAAACCGCCGCGAACGCCAACAAGGCGACCAACACACCGATGACTCCACAGCCGGCCAAGACCTCACTGAGCTTTGCTCCTCGTTCACTTGCCGGTGATGGCGCGAGTAGATGTTGCACGGCCAACCCCCACTGAACCCGTTTTTCGGGCGACGCGGCAAGCATCCGCCTTTCGGAGACGCCCACGCATTGTGAAGATGACGTAGGCAGTCGGCGAAACTACCTTAGTCCGCAACGAAGCACGGCGTAGCTCGCAGAGAGCAACCCGAGACTCACGGCCAGCGCTCGACGAGTCCGAGGTCACTGGCCCTGATTGCGGCCTCAACCCGGTTGGACGCACCCAGCTTTTGGAGAATATTCGAAACGTGTACCCCGGCAGTGCGGACACTTATGCCGAGCGCAATTCCGATGCGACCGTTGGATTCGCCCCTTGCGACGAGAGCCAGGACCTGGCTCTCGCGCGCTGTGAGTGCGGGGACGGCTGCACGATTCGGTAACGGCGTAGGTTTCCCCGTTGGCGGGCGGGGATCGCGGAACCCCGCTACTTTGCGGAGCTTCTCGACCTCGGCCTCAAGGTGGACCGCGCCAATCGGGCGACAAGTAGCCAGTGCTATCTCCAAGTGCTTGGCGGCACGCTCCCGCGCGTCTTTCGCAGCGGGAGCACCAGCGAGGAGCAGCGCGGCCGCGGCGCGGAGCCGGCAGTAGGCGGCGTGGTATGGACTGGGAAGCGCGGACCAGACTTCGGCGAGCCATTCCCACGTCTCGGCTGAGTCGTGTCCGGCGAGGCGTAATCGTTCGGCGCGGCACTGCTCGAGGAAAACACCAAAGTCGTCGATTCGTACCCGACCCGGCGCTTCTACGAGGCAACTCTCCAGCCGGCGAGCCAGTGGTCGACCAGGTCCAACGTCTCCTGCTCCGTGCCACGCCGCCCGAACGAAACATAGGCTTCGAGCGCGATCGCGAAGGCCACCGCCTCTGCCGAGAGGGCGATGAAGTGGCCCTGCACATCGTCGATGATCCTGTTGACCGCAAGCCGGGCTGCGTCCCGGTCGCGCTCCAGCCTGGCCAGTTCGACGCAAACGACGGCGTAGCCCATGGAGTGGGGGATGATCGCAGGTAGCGTCAGCGGTGCGGCGATTTCGAGCCAACGGCGGGCATCTGAAACTCGCCCAGTATGCGCCATCATCGCCCCCCAGCCGCACGCGATTATGTCCGGCGTCTGGACGAGAGCCTCGTCGCCCACATGCTGCGCAAGGTTCACGAGACGTTCGAGCCCCTCGTGCCAGCGACCCAGGCGCGAGAGTGACCGCGCGATCATCCACTCCACCTGGATGCCGCTTATTGCTCCAAATCCGGCCTCGAACAGCCGGTCGCGGTCGGCCTTGCCCTCGATTGCATTCCAGACGTGCGCCCCGAGTAGAACAGCATGCCGTTGGCCAACCGTCAGTTGCGGGTAGTTTGCAAAGAGTCTTCGTACTTCGCGGGCTAGTCTCGGTGCCGATGCCCGGCCATACACGATGGCCACGGTAGCGCTGAGGAAGACTAGCCACTTCATGTCCCGCGGAGAAGTGAGATCCACAGAAAATTCGTCCGTCTCCCGCAGGGTGGCCAGCGCCTCGGAGTCCAGGCCGTAGTTCAGCGCCGCTTCCTGGCCGAAGGCCGCAGAGAATCTCGAGTCGCTTCGCGGGCGTGAAGCTCGTGTCGACGCACTCCGCCGCACGACGGAACGCTGGAAGCGACTTGTTCCAATCCTCCCAGTCGACTACCTGGCGATTCGCAACTCCGAGGCGGAGGTACAAGGTTGCCCGCTCTTCTGGAGAGCAACCCTCCCGTCTTAATGCACCTTCGATCAGCGCGGATGACCGCCCGTAGCGGCCAGCATGGGTGATTGCCGTCGACGCGTAGGCAACCACGGCCGCGTGGGACCGCCCGGCCGCTTCCTCCGGGGAAGGGACGCTGTCCCAAAGCGCAAAGGCCCGCTCATAGTGGTCCGCCGCTTCGGGGAACGCGCCGATGCGAGCAGCGGCATGGGCGGCGCTCAAGGAAGCGGCGAACGCTTGCGTTGAGTCCCCGGCCAGGTGCCAGTGCCGGGCGGCCTCTCCCGTGCGAAGTGCGCCGAACTGTTGGAACGCCTCAGCTGCGCGGCCGTGAAGAGAGGTGCAGCGCACCGGCGGAATGCGCGCGTAAATCACTCACGAATCAGCGCGTGCCGGAAAGCAGATCCGCCGGACTCGACGCTCAAGAGGCTTCGCTCCGCAAGTACGTCGAGCGCCATCTCGAGGCGGTTTGCCGGAAGGTCGCAGACCGCCGCCAACACGGTGAGCGGGAGTGAACTATCCAGCGAGGCGGCCTCCGCGACGGCGACGGCGTCGGCGCCCAGCGCATCGATTCGCGCCAGCACCACCTCCGCGACACCGTGCGGCAGGACGCCTGTTGGGGTTGCAAGGAGTTCTTCGAGAAGGAAGGCGTTCCCTCCGGACCGCCTGAACAGGCTGTCGAAATCGGCACGTACATCGGTGCGCGAGGCGCTGACCGCGCGTGCGAGTGCCGAACTCTCCTCGCGGTCAAACGGCTCGAGGTCGATCTGCTCGGGCCGGTCGTTGCGATGAATGGCCGCGAGCACGGGCCGAAAGGGATGGCCGCGATCGACTTCGTTGCCCCGATAGCAGCCAACCAGCAGGGCTGGAACGGTCTGAAGCCCGCGGACAAGGGTGACAAAGAGTTGCCGTGTGGACTCGTCGGCCCAGTGGAGGTCGTCTATTACCACCGCGAGCGGCCTGGCCCGCGCCATGCGCTGAAAGAGGTCGAGGACGAGCTGTGCGACAGAGCCAG
>JBBQGT010000039.1:0-24114 GCA_038323265.1 Tepidiformales bacterium | reverse complement strand
TGTCGATATGCGGGAAGAGTTAAAAGCCGGAAACCGCAGCGTCTTTAGCTTTTCGCTCGCGCGGGCACTGAAGCAGGCGCTCGCTGACGGCGAACAGTCGATCCTGTTCGTCAATCGGCGAGGGTCGGCGCGATTCATGCTGTGCCGGGAGTGCGGCTTCCTGCCGCTCTGCTCTTCCTGCCAGGTTGCCATGAGCCTGGACCTGCGGGACGCCCTGCGGCCACGGCTAACGTGCCATCATTGCGGCCGAGAGAAACGGCTCGAAGAGCGCTGTCCGAAGTGCGACAGCCGCAAGTACCGCCCGTTTGGCGTTGGAACGCAACGCATTGAACTGGAGGCGCGGGAGCGTTTCCCGGACGCCCGCGTGGCGCGCTGGGATAGCGACGTTTCGGGCCAGAAAGGCAGCCACGAGCGGATGGTGCGGGCGCTTGAGGCGCACGAGATCGACATCCTCGTGGGCACGCAGATGCTGGCGAAAGGCTTGGACCTGCCGGCGATGACGGTGGTGGGAGTGGTGGACGCTGATGTGGGGCTGAGCTTGCCGGACTACCACGCTCACGAACGCAGCTTCCAGCTGCTCTCGCAAGTGGCGGGGCGTGCCGGACGCAGGGACCTGCCCGGGCACGTGTTCATGCAGACGTACGAGCCTACGGCTGCGCCGATTATTTGTGCCGCCGAGCAAGACTACCGCGTCTTCTACGAGCAGGAGATCGCGCATCGTCGGCGGGCCGGGTATCCGCCGTTCACGCGGCTGGTACGGCTGACGTTCCACCACCGCAGCCAGGAGCACAGCCTGCAGGAGGCATCGCGAGTAGCGGCCGAACTGAGGCTCTTGCGGGACACCGCCGGCCGGGCGGAGCCGGATGTGCTGGGGCCAACTGCGGCGTACATTTCGCGGCTGCGTGGGGACTACCGGTGGCAACTTTTGTTGCGCGGACGGGAGCCGGCGAAGTTGCTGGCGTCCGTCCGTCTGGGCGCGGGATGGAGCGTGGACGTGGATCCAGCGAGCCTGATCTGAGCGGCCAGCCACGCACTGAGGGCGGCGAATCGTTATATCACGCAGTTACAGAGGAGTTGCAGAGCGTTTACACGCAGAGGGTTGCCGAACGGTTGTTCGGGGCTAGGGTGCGGAGATGGGCTGGAACTGGCGAAACCGGAAGCTTCGGTTGGCGGGAGCAGCCGCTGTATTCGCGGCGCTGGGCGCCATCGCCGGGCTTTGCGGGGCGTTTGTCGGCGGCTACGGGTGGTTTACCGAGAACGCTGAGGCAAGTCGCGCTTCGAACCTGACGCCACAGCAGGCCGAAGAGTTCGCCCGGAACTATGCCATCAAGCAGCTGCGACTGGCCCAACCTCAGATCATCGAGATGCAGAACGTCCCCGGTGGTCAGGCGATTCCCCTGAGGCACACGCCTGAGACCGAGGCCGATCGCCCGTTCGTCACAATTGAGGCGACGTTCCTTGCCTATGGCGACACGACATCGCCGGGGGCTGCCGTAATGCATCAGGCGCTAAGGCCAGCGGGTGCGTGGCTGTTCGTTTTCCGGGCGGGCGGCGTGGAGGTGGCCGAGTGGGATACGCACAACGCCGTGTTCGAGGTGCAGGTACTGCTTTCGGACAGATCCGGCCGCGTACTGCAATCGGGGAGCACGCTTCTTCCAGAGATCCAGCCTGAGACGGCCGCGGTCCATCGCTAGCCGAATCGCCAATCTCCTATTGCCTTTGATCGCGCTCTGCTATCGTGGTGAAGCAAACGTGGGCCCCGCAGGGCGCCCGTCCGAGGAGGCCTCTGGAACGCGATGGACCAGGAGATTAAGCCGTGGAGCCGGGCTGCCATCATCTTCCCAGGGCAGGGCTCACAGCATGTGGGCATGGGCGAAGCCTTGTCGCGCGTCTCGAAGGCGGCGTTGAGCGTCTTCCGTCGGGCTGATGAAGTACTGGACCGGCAGCTCTCCAAACTCTGTTTCGAGGGACCAGCGGAAGAGCTGGAATCTACTATCAACCAGCAGCCAGCCAGCTTCGTTACATCGATCGCCTACCTCGAAGCGCTGCGCGAGCGCTGGGCGGGGCGCACGATCGAGCCGTTCATGTACGCCGGGCACTCGATGGGCGAATTCACTGCGGCTGTGGCTGCCGGGTCGCTCGATTTCGAACAGGGCCTGTTACTGGTGAAAGAGCGCGGACTGTTGATGGACCAGGCGAACACCGAATCGCCCGGCGGGATGGCGTCGATTCTCGGCCTGACCGAAGCGAAGGTCGCGGAGATTTGCGCCGAGGCTTCCAAGGAAGGCTACGTTGGGCTGGCGACGGCAAACTGCGAGGGACAGAACGTGATTTCCGGGTACCTGAAGCCGCTGAAGCTAGCGATGGAATTGGCAGAGAAAGCGCGGGCGCGGAAAGTGGTCCGCCTGCCGATCACAATGGCTTCCCATTCACCATTGATGGCCAAAGCGAGCGAGGGCATGAACCGGCTCCTTCAAAAGTTGCCGATGCGCGACCCGGTAGCGCCAGTCGTGGGGAATGTGAACGCCGAACTGTTGACCACCAAAGACCAGGTTTACGCCGAGCTTCGCGACCAACTGACCCACGGCGTTCGCTGGCAGAAGTCGGTGGAGCGAATGCAAACAGAAGGCGTTGACCTGTTCATCGAGGCGGGGCCAAGCAACGTGTTGACTCGCCTCATTCGGCGGATTAACTACGACGTGAACAGTCTGAGCCTGAGCGATGAAAACGAGGGACTGCTGAGCGCGGACTTCCAGCTCGTCGAGGCGGCTGCGCGATGAGCACGCGCGTAGTGATTACCGGCGTCGGCGCCGTTACCGCGGTGGGCCACACTGCCGAGGAGACGTGGCAGGCGATGATCGACGGACGGAGCGGCGTCGGCCCGATCACACTTTTCGATCCGGAGCCGTACCCGGTGCGAATTCAGGCTGAGGTCAAGGGCTTCGAACTGGGCGATCGCGTGGACGCCAAACAGCAGCGGTACATGAATCGCGGCGTCACCTTCGGTATGAGCGCTGCGCTCGAGGCCCTGGCGGATAGCAAGCTTGAAATAAACGAAGAAAACGCAGATACGATCGGGGTGATCTTCAGTTCCGGGGCGGGCGGCACAGACATGATCATCGACTTCCAGAAGATCCTCGATACCAAGGGCCCGCGGCGAATTACGCCCTTCCTGGTCGCCAACTTCATCCCGGACGCGGCGAGCGGGCACATCGCCATTGCAACCGGCGCGCGCGGGCCGAACATGGCTGTGGTGAGTGCCTGCGCGACAGGCGGGGCGACGATCGGCGAAGCGTTTGAGACGGTGCGCCGGGGGGACGCAACGGCGGTGATTACGGGCAGTTCCGAAGCCGTGCTGTTGCCGATCTACCACGCCACGTGGTGTTCGATGCGCGCGCTGGCGGGGGACAACGAGCATCCGGAGCAGGCGCAGAAACCGTTCGACCTGAACCGCGATGGTTTCATCGCCGGGGAAGGTGGCGCGGCGATGATTGTGGAGGATTACGACCACGCGAAGGCTCGCGGGGCGAAAATCTATTGCGAGATCATCGGCTACGGAACCTCGAACGACGCATTCGACATGATCTCACTGCACGAAACGGGGCGGGGGTTAAAGCGGGCGATGAAGGCGGCGATCAAGAAGGCGGGGATTGATCCGGCGGAGATCGATTACATCAACCCGCACGGTAGTGCGACGCCGTCGAACGATGCGGTCGAAACGATGGTCTTCAAGGAGATCATGGGCGATGCCGCTTATAAGACGACGATTAGCTCGGTGAAGCCGATTACCGGGCACTGCATGGGCGCCTCTGGTTCAGTGGAGGCTTTGGCCTGCATCATGGCGATTCGCGACCAGAAGGTGCCGCCCACGATCAACTACACCACGCCAGATCCAGAATGCGACCTCGACTACGTACCGAACGTTGCGAGGCAGCGGCGGGTGAAAGTTTCGGTCTCCACGTCCGTTGGTCTTGGCGGCCACAACTCGTGCCTCATCTTCCGAGAGGCAACTTAACCCTGCGGAGTAATTCGTGACTCGAGCCCTTGTGACCGGTGTTGGCGCTATCACGCCCATCGGGCTGACTGTCCATGATTTCTGGGAGAACCTGACGGCGGGCGTCTCGGGCGTAACGCGCATCACACGCTTCGATTCCAGCGACCTGCCCGTGCACATCGCGGCCGAGGTACACGACTTCGATGCTGGCAAGTACATGGATTCGAAGGGTGCCCGGCGCATGTCGCGCTTTGCGCAACTTGCGGTGGCGGCGGCTCAGCTGGCGGCCCAGGACGCAAAGCTCGACCTGAAAGACAACGAACGCAGCAGGGCGGCGTCGGCGATCGCCACGGGATCAGGCGGCGCGATCGATACGATGGAAGAGATGACTGTGCTTACGGAGCGGGGTCCCAATCGCGTCAGCCCGTTCTACATCCCGATCATGGCGCCGAACATGGGTGCCTGCCAGGTGTCGATAAACCTTGGGCTGCGAGGCCCTGCGATGGCGAGCGTGGCAGCCTGCGCGAGCGGCCTCTACTCATTCATGGAGGCGAAACAGCTGATCGACAGCGGGCGCTCGGATGTGGTGTTTGCGGGAGGGACGGAGGCTGCGATTCATCCGTTGCCGATCGCGGCGTTAGCGAACATGAAGGCGCTGAGCCGAAACAACGACGATCCTACGGGAGCCAGTCGTCCGTTCGATCTGAACCGGGACGGCTTCGTATTCGGCGAGGGTGCGGTGGTGCTGGTTATCGAATCCGAGGAGCGGGCGAAAGCTCGCGGTGCCCGTATTTATGCCGAGCTAATGGGCGGCGGTTTGAGCTGCGACGCCTTTCACATTACGGCGCCGCGCGAAGACGGCACCGGTGCCCAGGAGGCGATGGCTGAGGCTTTGGCCGCGGCTGGCATGCAGCCTGAGGAGATTGACTACATCGCCGCACACGGCACTGGCACGCCGTTGAACGACGCCGCAGAGACGCTGGCAATAAAGCTGGCGTTCGGTGAGCACGCCAAGAAATTGGCGATCAGTTCGCCGAAATCAATGGTTGGACACTTGTTGGGGGCTGCTGGCGCCGTGGGAGCGGCGGCCGCGGTGCTGGCGATTTACAACGACCTTGTCCCGCCAACCATCAACCTCGAAACGCCTGACCCGGAGTGCAACCTGGACTACGTCCCAAACAAAGCCCGCAAGATGACTGTGCGGGCGGCGGCGGCCAACGGCTTCGGCTTTGGCGGCCAGAACGGCTCGGTGATCTTCCGCAAGTACCAGCCCTAACGTAGCATCGCCGAACTACCTTTCGCGCGAGCCCGAGATGGTGACCGCGCCTACTTTCGCAGGAGATCCAAATGACCACCACGTTTGAACGCGTCCGGGATGTCGTCGTCGCCCAGCTCAAGGTGAAAGCAGCGGAAGTTACGCCCGAGGCAAACCTCGTCGATGACCTTCGGGCCGACTCTCTCGACATCGTCGACCTGACAATCGCCATCGAAGAGGCATTCCAGGGCGACGCGGAGTTCGAAATCCGGGACGAAGACGCGGAGAACATCCACACGATCCAGGACATCCTCGATTTCCTCGCCCAGCAGGGGATCGCGTAGCGCTAGGAGGGGCTGAGCGTTCCGGCTCCAAACCTCTGTGTCTTCGTGGTTCGAAGAATCTGGTGGTTCGTTTGGGGGCGCTGCGCTACGCTGATTGCGTATGTGTTGTTAGGCGACGCCGGACCTTCGGGTCAAATCTATGGCGCCGCATGTTGGAGGATCCCCTGGTTACGCCCGTGAGCATGAAACAGTTGCTGGAGGCCGGAGTTCATTTCGGCCACCAGACGCGCCGTTGGAACCCGAAGATGCGTCAGTTCATCTTCACCGAGCGCAACGGCATCCACATTATCGACCTGCAGCAGACCGTCACCCGGCTCGACGGCGCGATCAATTTCGTGCGCGACGTTGTAGCGAACGGCGGCGACGTGCTGATAATCGGGACGAAAAAGCAGGCCCGCGAAACGGTCGAGATGGAAGCAGAACGCGCCGCCCTGCCGTTCGTAAACAACCGCTGGCTTGGCGGCACGCTGACGAACTTTCGCACCATCCAGAGCCGGGTGCGTCACCTCGCGAACCTCGAAAGCTCCGTGGAGCGAGGCGACTTTTCGCGCATGACGAAGAAGGAACAACTCGACATCTCAAACGAGATCGAGCGCATGAACCGCTACTTCGGCGGAATTAAAAATATGGACCGCCTGCCCAGCGCGGTCTTCATCATTGACACCGTGAAGGAAGCGATTGCCGTCGCAGAGTGCGTCCGGTTGAACATCCCAATCGTCTCGCTGGTGGACACGAACTGCGACCCAGACCCTGTTTCGTACCCGATCCCCAGCAACGACGACGCGATCCGGGCGATCAAGCTCATCCTCGGGAAGATGGCTGACGCGGCGATCGAAGGCCGCGCGGCGCGCGAATCCGGCGCAGGCGCCGGAGCGCACGGGGACGAGTTCTCACGAGCCGCGGAAGCGGACGCGGGACTTGAGTCCGGCAGCTACTCCGCATCACCGGAGGAGACAGCCGACGCCACGAACGAGGCATCGGTGACGGTCATTTCAGCCCAGGCGCAGGCCAACGTGGCCCGCACAGACGCTCAGGAGTAACGAAGGCTCGTGGAAATCACTACAACAATGATCAAAGACCTCCGGGAATCGACCGGAGCAGGGGTTATGGACGCCAAGCGCGCCCTCGAAGAGGCCCAGGGCGATGCGGCCAAGGCCAAAGTCATCCTTCGCGAGAAGGGCGTGGCCGCTGCTGCGAAACGTGCTGACCGTGAAACTCAGAACGGCGTGGTGGAAAGCTACATTCACGCCGGCGGGCGAATCGGTGTGCTGGTGGAGGTCAACTGCGAGACCGACTTTGTCGCAAACACCGAGGACTTCCGCCAGTTGGCCCGGAACGTTGCGATGCAGGTGGCGGCAATGGCCCCGCAGCTCATTTCGGCGGACGAGCGGGCGGGGAATCCGCAGCTCGAAGGCAGCGACGAAGAGCTCTGCCTGCTGAGCCAGCCGTTCATCAAAGACGGATCGCGGACGATCCAAACGCTGGTAAGCGATACCGTTGCCAAAACCGGCGAAAACATCCGGATTCGCAGGTTCGTCCGGTTTGAGCTAGGGCGTTAGTTCCCTGGAGGAGAAAGCGGTGCGAGGCCGATACCGACGCGTGCTGGTGAAGCTGAGCGGTGAAGCGCTGATGGGCGACAGCGCGTTCGGCATCGACGCCCGGACCGTCGAGAACCTCGCGCAGCAGATTCGCCGGGCGGTCGACGCGGGCGTGCAAGTGTGCGTGGTAGTGGGCGGAGGCAACTTCTGGCGGGGCGCTGCGGTTGCCGAAACAGGCATGGACCGCGCCACTGCGGACTACGCGGGCATGCTGGCGACGATCATGAACGGGCTCGCGTTGCAGGACGCGCTGGAAAAGGTGGGCGCCTTCGTCCGGATGCAGACTGCCATCCCCCTGGCGCAGGTCGCCGAGCCGTACATTCGCCGGAGGGCCATACGTCACCTTGAAAAGGGCCGGGTGGTGATCTTCGCGGCTGGTACTGGAAATCCTTACATGACGACGGACACCGCGGCTGCGCTGCGGGCGATCGAGGTAGATTGCCAGGCCGTGTTGATGGCGAAAAACGGCGTGGACGGCGTCTACAACGCAGACCCGCGCAAAGACCCGACAGCCACGCGTTTCGAGCACCTGACGCATATCGATGCCATCCAGCGACGGCTTGAGGTGATGGACACGACGGCGCTTAGCCTCTGCATGGAGAATCACCTGCCGATCGTGGTGTTCGATGTGAGTGCGCCAGACGCCGTTTACAACGCCTTGATGGGCGACAATGTGGGCACGGTAGTCTCGGCGCGGCCCGAAGTACTCTCCAAGAGCTAAATCGGAGGAAGCCTGATGGCCGACGACCCTGACGAGATTATGTTGAGCGCCGAAGAGCGGATGGATGGCGCCGTGGCGGCCCTCAAGCGCGAGTTGAACGGCGTTCGCAGCGGGCGGGCGCATCCCAGCCTAATCGAAACGCTACCTGTGGATTACTACGGGGCGATCACGCCGCTGAAGCAGCTTGGCACGATTAACGCGCCTGAGCCGCGCCTGCTGACGATCCAGGTGTGGGATCGCAGCGCGCTGAAGGCGATTGAAAAGGCGATCCAATCCTCGGAGCTTGGCCTGAACCCGGCCATCGATGGTCAGTTGATCCGGCTGCCGTTGCCGGCGCTTACAGAGCAGCGGCGCAAAGACTTGGTGAAGCTGGTGCATAGCAAAACCGAGGAATCGCGGGTTGCGGTGCGCAACGTGCGGCGGCACGCGCACGACGAGCTTCGCAAGGCCGAGAAAGAGGGTCTCGCTTCCCAGGACGACCTGAAGCGCAACGAAGAGGAGCTGCAGAGGCTGACCGATCAACACATTGCCCTCGTAGATGGGGAGGGGAAGCGCAAAGAGGGCGAGCTTCTTGAGGTCTAAGCAGGCCGCAGAGCTAAAACTCGCCACGGCGCCTATCGAACCGGCCGCGGAGTACGATGGCGACCTGATCTCGCCGATCTCTGGGGGGCGAGTGCCACGGCATGTGGCGGTGATCATGGATGGCAACGGGCGCTGGGCGACGCAACGCGGACTGCCGCGGGCGGCCGGACATAGGGCAGGGACAGAAAACATCAGGCGGGTAATCGAGCGGTTTGCCGACCACGGGACACAATACCTGACGCTGTACGCGTTCAGCACCGAGAACTGGAATCGGCCCCAGCGCGAAGTGCGGATGCTTATCCGCTTGCTGCGCTTTTTCCTTCGGCGCGAGGTGGAGAACCTGCACAAGAACGGCATTCAACTTCACCTGCTGGGTCACCTCGAAACGCTGCCGGATTGGCTCCAGAAGCAGGTCGCGGCGGCGATCGAATTGACGAGCGAGAACCGGCGGATGGTACTGAACATCTGCTTCAGCTACGGCGGCCGCGATGACATTCTGTTGGCTGTGCAGAAGATTGTGGGCGACCAAATCCCGGCCTCGGAAGTGACTGAGGAGATGATTAGCGAGCGGCTCTATACCACCGGCATGCCCGACCCGGATCTCCTCATCCGCACGGCCGGCGATCAGCGCATTTCGAACTTTCTACTCTGGCAGTGCGCATACGCCGAGTTGTACTTCACGGACACGTACTGGCCAGACTTTGGCCGCGAAGACATCGACATTGCACTCGCGCAGTATGGGCGGCGGAAGCGCAAGTTTGGCGGGCTGCTCCCGGAAGACATTGAAGCGCTGCGCGGTACCTGACCGCTTGGACAGCGAGGAAGGACCCGGCCCGGCAAGCTTCGAACCTGCCCGAGTTGGACGGCGTGCGCCGTCCAACCTCCGCCTTCGACTGGCAACCGCGGCGGTCGGTCTTCCCGTGCTGGTGCTGCTCACGTGGGTAGGCGGCTGGCCGTTCGCAATAGTCGCCGGTGCGGTGGCGTTGCTGGCGTCAGCGGAGTTCGTGCACGGCTGGCTGATCCCGACGATGCCGATCCGCATGGTGCTGCCACAAGCTCCGACGTTTGGGGCAGCCGCCGTGATGGTCGCGGGGGTACACGCGGATACGAAGTTCCTGTGGGTTGGCGGTGCGTTTGCGATTCTCTTCGCGGGGATGGGATATGCCCGCACCAACGCCTTTGGGCCGCGGAAACCGTACCGGATTTACGCCTGGTGCCTACTCTACATTGGCCTGCTTATGGCGACTTTCGTCCTCCTCAGGGATGTGGAGCAAGGCCGGTCGTGGGTGTTCATCGGGATTCTCGGGACATTCGCGGTGGACACCGGTGCGTACGCCGTGGGGGTGCTGTTTGGCCGGCACAAGCTGGCGCCGAACATTAGCCCGAGCAAAACCTGGGAGGGTGCGATTGGAGGGCTGGCGGCTGGGATCGCCGCGATCCTGTTGCTCAATCAACTGTTCGACACGGGAGTGGCGACGAACACGTTGCTGCCGTTCGCTATCGCGGCGCCGCCCGTCGCCATCGCCGGCGACTTGTTGGAGAGCTGGCTGAAACGGCGGATGGGCGTGAAGGACACGTCCGGCCTGCTGCCGGGTCACGGCGGATTCCTGGACCGGTTGGATTCGCTGCTCTTTGTATTGCCCCTGCTGTATCTGTTCCTGCGGATGCGGGTGCTGTGATTCGGGGTGGACGCCATGGCTGAGTCACAGAAGCCATCTCGACGCATTTCGATGCCGTCTGTCGATTCGTTCATTTTCGAAGGCGAAGAGACGCCGCTCCTGCTGCGGGTCCGGGTGGTAGCGGGAATCGTCGCTGCTTTTCTAGTGCTGGGTTTGGGGTACGTGGTGCTGGCACGCCTCCTTGGCTGGTCGTATGACTTCAATGCGACGCCTTTTCGCGAGTGGGTGGATGGCTGGGGGGCTTGGGGGCCGGTGGTGTTCATCGCCGTGATGGCGATCTCAGTTCTGTTCGCGCCGATCCCGAACGTCCCGATATTCATTGCTGCAGGTCTGGCCTGGGGCCCCGTCCTTGGGACCGCCTACTCGATCACCGGCTTGCTCATCGGCTCATCGATGGCGTTCTACGTCTCGCGCCGGTTTGGCCGGCGGCATCTCCCGCGGCTCATCGGACAGAAGGCGGCTGAGCGGCTGAACGGAGTGGCTGAGACCCTGGGTGGGCGCGTGATTTTCTGGTCGCGCATGCTCCCCGCCGTGAACTTCGATTGGATCAGCTTCGTCGCGGGGATGACTTCGATTCGATTCGCGCCGTTCCTCGTCTACAGCGCGCTTGGCATGCTGCTGCCCACCTGGGTCGCGGTGGCCGCTGGGGACGGACTGGGGCGAGACATCCGCATTACGCTGGCGTACGGAGGGCTATGGGTGGCAGCGATTGTGGCAAGCGCCGGCTACTTCTGGTACCGCCGTAGACGCTCTCTGCAAACGCTCTGAACACTGGAATCGATCATCGATCTCACTGGTGGCCGACCCGTCGCCAAACCAACTGCATGCGCCTCGAACGAGGTCCGATTGAAATATCACGCAGGAGCCTTGCCAGGGGAGAAGGCTACCGGGTTGCGGCGAACGTGCCGAGGTCGTTCCACACCAGTTGGGCGCCTGAATGTCCGGCCTGCACCATGGTGAGCAGCGCCAACGCGGCTGGGACCAAGGCGACGGCGTAACTCGCAGCCGGGGCCCAGGTTGGCAGTCCATATTTTTCGCGATACCGAGTGACGGCCCACACTGCGACGGCGGCGAGAGCGAAGACCAGGGCGAAAATGAAGGCGGTGTCCCCTTGTTCGGGATGTTCCCCAAAGTTAGCCACCCCGCCAGCCTGTTCCGCTGCCCGGCGCACGGACTGCTTCAGCGGGTCACCGGTCTGCTTTGCGAGGAAGGCGAAGACGGCGGCGACCACTGCAAGCGCTGCGACCGGCAGCAGGTAACGGGCGCGCCACCCCGGCTTCGTTCCAGCGGCGACGAACGCCACGACAGCAAGCGGCACGAGTACCACAGCCGCGTGAACCAAGAGGGCGTGGACGGGGAGTCCGAACAATGTGTCGAACAATCGATTCTCCTTCGGTGCCTCGAGCGCGGAACGCCGGGCACACCACCGATTATGGACAACGTACATTGGAGAATCCTGAAGACGCTCTCGGCAGGGAATCGGCGAGATCTGCCCTGGGTTGAATACCTCAAACGTCCGCATCGTTCGAGGCGGCCTGCGAAGACGGAGGGGATTGGGGGGATCCCGAGCCGCCACGCACTGCACACACGGTTACAGGCAGTCGCCGAGTTGGCGCCAATGCCGCTTTCGTTCCTTGCCATCGAAGTTCGTGGACTTTACGCGGTCGGCTCCCCGCCAAACGGGACCGAAGTAGAGCGTCTGCTCTACGCGGTTGCTGACCGTCTGCGGGAGTTGACACGCTCGACGGACATGATGGGGGGCGGGTTCACGCCTCTTTTGACGTGGGGGACCCACGGTGCGCGCCACCGCCGATCGGCTCGCTTCCCAACCGAACCAACTCGTCGCTGGTTGGCCGGGCGCCATGGTGCGCGTATCGGCGGCTGCGGGCAGCGGCATCAACGCCCTGTTGTTGCCCGCGGCAGCGCTCGATACTTCCTCAGAGTGCTGCTAACGCAGGAGTGGGATCGAGAGGTTGGCAGACTCCCGGAGGGGGAGGACGACGGCCACTTCCTTGCAATTTGTGAAGAACGGGCAGCGGACGCATTCGTTCCAGACCTTCTGCGGGAAGTCCATCACGTTTGCGACGGTGAAGCCCTGTTTTTCGAAGAAACCTGGCTTGTACGTGAGGGCGAAGACCTTTTCGAGGCCGAAAGCGCGCGCATCGCTTGCGCAAGCGGCAACGATGGCTGAGCCGACGCCCTTGATCTGGGCGTCTTCGGCGACCGCGAGCGAACGCACCTCGGCGAGGTCCACACCCATGATGTGGAGCGAACCGGTACCCACGATCTGGTCGCCAACGCGCGCAACTTTGAAGTCGCGAATCGCTTCGTAGATTTCGCCGATGGGTCGATGGAGCATGTCTCCGCGGTCAGCCCAAAAGGTGACAAGGGAATGGATCGCTTCGGCATCGGAAAGCCGAGCGGGTTCAATACAGAGCAATGGAGTCTCCTGGCAATGGGGCCGCGCGGGCCGGGGTGAATCGAAGGTCAGCGAGTCCACGCCAGGCGGGCAGGGGCGACGTGCGTAACGTCGCCCCGAAAATCTCCATTCGCTGTTGCCAGTGCCATGACTTCAAGTCTAGCGCAAGTTGAAATACCGGACAGCAGCACGGCGATCCTTGCAACGGTGGGGTGGTGTACCCTTCGGCGCGAAGCGTCCGAGCGGCGGGCTGGAGGAAGACGATGCGCGTTTCGATCATGGGCCAGGCGGCGTTTGGCGAGGCGATTTTCAAGCGCTTGAGCGACGAAGGCGTAGAGATCGTGGGAGTGAGCGCACCGCCGCCCAAGGAGGGCGGACGCGCAGACGCACTGTGGGCGGCGGCCGAGGAGGCGGGCCTGCCGACAATCGCCACTCGCGAACTGAAGCAGGATTCGGGCCTGGCGCGGTGGCGGGCGCTGAATGCTGACCTCTGCGTGATGGCTTTCGTCACCGAGATCATCCCTGACGAGGCATTGTCGACGCCCAGGCAGGGAAGCATTCAATACCACCCGAGCTTGCTGCCGCTGCACCGCGGGTCCTCGGCGATCAACTGGGCGATCATTAACGGCGACCGCGAAACGGGCCTTTCGATCTTCTGGACTGACAAAGGGATCGACACTGGGCCAATCCTGTTGCAGAAGCGCACGCCGATCGACCCGGAGGACACGGTTGCGTCGTTGTACTTCGAAAGGCTGTTCCCGATGGGCGTGGACGCGATGGCGAAAGCCGTCTCGATGGTGACCGACGGCACAGCGGCACGGAACGAACAGGAGCACGCCTACTCCACCTACGAGCCTCCGTGCAGCGACGTCCACGGCGAGATCCATTGGTATGAGCCTGCGCCGCGCATCCACGCGCTGATCCGGGGCTGCAATCCGCAACCTGGCGCATGGACGATGTTCGAAGGGGAGAAGCTGCGCTTCTTCGATTGCAAGCTGACGGGGACGGAAGAGCCGGGCATGCCGGGCCGCCTCCTGCGCCTCGACAACGAAGGGTTCGACATCCGGCTCAACGGCGGAGTGCTACGCATACTGCGCGTACAACCAGGAGTGGCGAAGAAGTTGTCCGCGGGCGAATGGGCGGCGAGCGCGGGACTTAAGGAAGGTTTCCGCTTCCGCTAACCGGGACGACCGCTAGCGGCCTTGTTGCGGCGGGGTTTGGGTGACGGTTGCCCCCGGGATGGTGCGAGTGCCAGGGGTGGCAACCTTCGTTGGCGTGCCGGAGGTGCCGCTAGGGGTGCCGCCTGGGCCTGGCGCGCCCTTCTTGATGTTGATCGTCACCTGCGTCGAAAGTCCCTCAGCGGCGTTCAGGCGTACCGTATAGACGCCATCCTCAAGGCCGGCGATGGCGATCGTACCCAGTACCCCGTCAACGTTGGACGTGCCCTCGCCGATCTTGGTCCAGTCCGTGGGGCTTGCGCCGGCGCCGATCTCAAGTGTCCATCCCCTGTTGCTTGGCAGTTGCACACTGCCAACAACCTGGGTGTCGCCGGTGATGGTCTTACCGTTGGAGATGTTCTTCAGTTCGACGGCGAGGGAGCCCGTGCTCTTTTCAGTGGGTGCGATGGGGATACCGATGGCCCTGGCGAGGGAGATAGCGAGGTCTGCCTTGAATCCCGGCAGCTTGACGAACTTTCGAGTGACGCTGAATTGGGCAGGCGTCTGATCGCTGGCGAGGAAGCCGTTGCGGCTATCGATCTCGCGGGTTTCGCATTCTGATTCGTACTTCACGTCAGTCCGCACCCAGGCGCTCACCGTCTGGTCGCAACCACCGCCCAGGCCCCGCTCAGTGGTTGGCGAAAGGAAGCTACGTTGAGTGACATTTTTGGGCTGCAACGATTTGAAGTCTTCGAGGCCGGTCAGCACCTGTCTACGCTGGAGGTAGGCGTGATATTCGCCCATCCAGTTTTTGAAGAGGTGGATGGTAGTATTCGCGGCCGCGTAGTTGGCCGCAGGCCCATCTTTGACCAGTGACTTATCGGCGTTGCCAACCCAGACGGAGGTGGCGGCGTAGCGCGAGTAGCCGTTCATCCAGGTCGCGAGTGTATCCACTGCGCTTTTGGGGCCTTGCTGCGTGCCGGTCTTGATACCGCCCGGGATCTTCGTGCCATCAAGGAAGAAGTCCAGGTTGTTGTCGTTGTTGCTGCTTCCGCAAGTCCAGATGACGAAGCGAGCGTTGCAATCCGACATGATTGAGTGGAGTAGCCAGACTGAGCCCGCGTCTACAACCTGCTTGTGCTCCGGTTCGCCCTGCGTCCAAATGACGCCGCCGTTCACGTCTCGCACCTGGAGGACAACGATCGGGTCGAGCTCGCGCGTTCCAGGGATGCGGATATTGCCGCGGCTGAACTGGAACTTCTGCTCAACGGCGAGATCGTAGTCGGTGCCGATGTCGATCGCGGTGCTCTTCAGATCCTTGAGCGGAACCGTCTTGGCCAGTGTCGGAGCCCCGACCATGACGCCCATGTTGGCGATGACGGAGTTCATGTAGGCCATATCGAAGGCGCGGACGTTGGCGCCTCCGGTGGCGATGGAAGCCCCGTAGGTGACGTCGCTGTGGGCGCGGAAGGTAGGGTCGAAGTGCTGGTCCAGGGTGGTCAAGCCGAGCTTTTTTGCCATCGCTATAACGTTGTCGATGCCGCCTTCCTGTGCCGCGCGGAAGGCGCCAACGTTCTGCGAGCCGCCGAGCGCGCCGCGAGCCGTGATCAGACCCTCGCCGCTCTTCCCATCGTTGCGCGGGTTTGTGATCGAAGTGCCCTCGATGGTCAGCGGGCTGGTGTCCCAAAGAGTGCTCATCGGGCTCTTGCCAAGGGTGTCGAACCAGTTGAGATAGACCGCGGGCTTGAATGAAGAACCCGGCTGGTTGATCTCCATCAATTGATCGATATCGCCCGCGACGCGGCGGTCCGAGACGAAACTGGGGTCGCGGTTGGGTGCGTAGATGATGACCTGGCCGGAGGTTGGCTCGATGGTGACGATCGAGGCGTCGTTGCATTCGCAGCCTTTGGATAGGCCATCGGCGATGAATCCGCGAATCATCTGCTGGGCGACGTCCGTCTCGGCCCAGTCGAGGGTGGTGGTCACTTTATACCCGGCGGAGTGGACGCTCGCCTCGCAGTCTGCGCTCGCTTCGAGTTTCGGCAGCCATCCGGCCTCGCACATGCGGACTAGACGTGGTTCTACCTGGTTATCAATGAACGCGAACGCCTTCGTGGGGTTGCTGGAGGCGTAGACCTGTAGGACCTCGGCCTTGGCGGCGTTGGCCTGTTCGCGGGTGACACGCTTGTGGGCGACCATCAGGTCGAGCACGTCTTCCTGGCGTTGCTTCGCAGCGGCAACGACGGTCGTGCGCCCTTCACCATCGACCGTGCAGGTGACGCCATCGGGTTCCTTCGCGCAGTTGAGGCGCGGATGGTAGTCCGTAGGGGCCGAGGGGACGCCAGCGAGCAGCGCCGACTCGGCGAGCGTGAGGTCGAGCGCGTCCTTGTGGAAGTACCCCTGCGCGGCTGCCTGGATGCCGATGTAGCGGTCGGCGTAGGAGATCTGGTTGAGGTACCACTCGAGGATCTCTTCCTTGGTGTAGTCCTTCTCCAGTTCGATCGCGAAGGAGATCTCTTTGAGCTTGCGGTCGAGCGTTCGTTCAGCGGTGCAGACCAGGCGGGTATCGGCGGAGATGCTGGGGCAGATGTAGACGTTCTTGATCAGTTGCTGGGTGATTGACGAGCCGCCGGTGCCCGAGCCGATGCCGCCGCCGACGTAGTTTTCGTAGGCCGCGCGCAGCAAGCCCTGGACGTTGACGCCGGGGTTATCCCAGAAGCTGTTGTCCTCGGTGGAGACGGTCGCTTCGATCACCCAGGGAGAGATAGCAGGGAGCTTGACGGGGTTGAGGAGCTGGGCGTCTTTGTTGGTGAGGCGTCCGAGGAGCACGCCGCCATCTGGCCCCCCGCGATCGTAGATTTCGGTCAGGCCGACGTTATTTTGGAGGAGCTTTTCGGTGATCGGAACGTAGTCCGAGGCGTACGAGCGGTAGACGGCGAAGACCGCGCCAACCCCCGCGGCCAAGCCCAGCGAAGCGAGCACGCCGAGGGCAACGATGGCGATAATAAAAGCTCGGGCGCCGCCACCGCGGGAGGTGCGGCGGGCGCGCATCAGCCGGCGCCTCGTAACGCTGTTCAAGGACACACGCGCGAAGGGGAAGACGTCCAGGAAACGGGCAGGGCGGTTGCATTGCTATACCGCATTCGCACGAGGGTACCAAAGGCCCCGGCGGCGGGGAACTCAGGCGGTAAAGGGCATCCTTGTGTACTCTTTCGGTATGTCCCTCTCCCCGGAAGAAGTCCTGCACATCGCCCGGTTGGCGCGGATCGCGCTCACGCCCGCGGACGTTGAACGCTTCGCGGCGCAGCTCTCGGGCATCCTCGACCAATTTGCGGCGCTCGCTGCGGTGGACACCGACGGCCTGGAGCCGACCGCCCACCCGTTGCCGCTTTCGAACGTGATGCGCGCGGACGTGGTGACCGCCTCGCTGATGCAGGGCGAGGCGCTGGCGAATGCGCCGGAAGCGGAAGACGGCTTTTTCCGCGTGCGGGCGGTGCTTGAATGAGCGATTTGTGGAAGCTGACCGCGCATGAAGCGCACGAGAAGCTGCGGGCAAAGGAGTTCACGTCGGTCGAACTGACGGAGTCCGTGCTGGAGCGGGTGCGCGCCGTGGAGCCGAAGGTCCACGCCTATATCACCGTTACCGCGGAGCTTGCGCTGGAACAGGCGCGGGAAGCCGATGCGAAGTACGCCTCCAGTTCGGCGACGCCCCTGACCGGCATCCCACTGGCGATCAAGGACCTGATTGTGACAAAGGGCGTGCGCACAACCGCTGGTTCGAAGATTCTCGAGAACTTCGTGCCGCCGTACAACAGCCACGTCTACGAAACGCTGCGCCGGGCGGGTGCCGTGATGGTGGGCAAAGCGAACATGGACGAGTTCGCGATGGGCAGCAGTACGGAGCACTCGGCGTACGGGCCCTCGCACAACCCGTGGAACCTGGACCTCGTGCCGGGCGGCAGTTCGGGCGGGTCGGCAGCCGCGGTCTCGGCCGGGGAAGCGCTTGGGGCGCTAGGCAGCGACACCGGTGGGAGCATCCGCCAGCCGGCGAGCCTTTGCGGGAACGTGGGCTTCGACCCAACCTACGGCCGCGTGAGCCGCTACGGGATCATCGCTTTTGGTTCGTCGCTGGACCAGGTGGGGCCGATTGGCCGCGACGTGGAGGACGTGGCGACGCTGCTCGATTGCATCTCGGGGCACGACCCGCGGGACAGCACTTCGAACCCCGAACCGGTGGCGGATTTGCGCCACTACCTTGGGCGCGACATCAAAGGGATGCGCATCGGGGTGCCGAAGGAGTACTTCATTTCGGGCATGGAGCCGGGGGTGACAGCGCGCATCGAGGAGGCGCTGAAGCTGTTCGAGGAGTTGGGCTGCACGGTGGACCGCGAGCTTTCGCTGCCGAGCACGGAGCACGCGCTCGCCGTCTATTACATCATCGCCCCGAGCGAGGCGAGCGCAAACCTGGCTCGCTACGACGGCGTGAAGTACGGCTACAGCGACCATTCGGGCGGTTCGATGTGGGCGAACATGGAGCAGACGCGCGCCGGCGGCTTCGGGGAAGAGGTGAAGCGGCGCATCATGCTCGGCACCTACGCCCTGAGCGCGGGCTACTACGACGCCTACTACCTGAAGGCACAGAAGGTGCGCACGCTGATCAACAACGAGTTTGCGGCGGCCTTCCAGAAGTACGACGTGATTGTCACGCCCACTTCGCCGACGGTGGCGTTTCCGCTGGGGGCGAAGCTGAACGACCCGTACGCGATGTACCTGAACGACATCTACACTCTGCCTTCGTCGGTGGCGGGGCTACCGGCGATCAGCCTGCCGTGCGGCCTGAGCGAAGGCCTACCGGTGGGATTGCAGATTATCGGCAACTTCTTCGACGAGCCTCGGGTGGTGCAGGCGGCGCACGCGTTTGAGCAGGCGCTGGGGTGGTCGAACCGGGTGGCGAGGATTTAGCGGAGATTGGAATGACAGAGATACAGTGTCAATCGCGGGGGTTAATGAGCCGGAGATCGCGGGAGTCATTGAGCCACCCGTGGATGATGGTTGCGGTGTTCGGGCACGGAGCGCATAGGCCGTCTTCTCTGGTGGATAATCTGCGGGGTCCGTGGCACGACCGCCGCGTGGCTGGAGGGGATGCACCTTTAGCAGTTCGCCGCGCCGGTAGAGCTTCTTCGGGCGGTAGTAGTGGGCACACCGCTAGGTATCCATGACTCCACTGATGGGTCCACGCGGTTCTCGGCGCGAGCGGGCAGACCGTGGTTGTAGGCAGTACTTGGCTGGCGGTGCAGGCGGAGGAGGTTTAGTGGAACAAGGCACTCGCCGCCACTTCTGCACCGGGTTTGCTATGCGGAACGAGATGCCCAATAATCCGGCGCAATGGGCGGCATTTTCGAACCGGGTCAGAAAGTCACGGTGGGCGGACGGCTTGGCGTCGTCACCGCGGTGGTCGGCAGCCGCGTTCACGTTGTCGTCGATGGCTCGGAACGGATATTCGAGGCGGCGGATGTTGGCGGCATTCCCCGTCCGAGAGTGGCGGAGCACGCCGACCTCATGCGCCACATACTCGCTCTGAAGTACGATCACCCAATCACCGATAACCTCTACTCGGTTAGCGCATCTCGAACGAAGTTTCAAGTCTACCAATTCAAACCGGCGGTTAAGTTCTTCGATACACCGCGACGGCGATTGCTCATCGCTGATGAGGTTGGCCTGGGCAAGACTATAGAAGCTGGCATAATCATGGCCGAGCTGAACGCGAGGTCGACTCTCCCTCTTGATCGCGCGCTTATCGTTTGTCCGTCCGGCCTGAAAGAGAAGTGGCGCGACGAGATGGCGCGGCGATTCGGCGAGGATTTCACGATCGCGTCGGTCGCTGCGCTTCGCACGGCTCTTGAGAACTTCGCGAACGGGACTCGCCATCGATTTCGGCTGATTTGCGGGCTCGAGGTGATCCGCGTCGAGTCGGTGCAAGAGTTGCTGCTCAAGGTGATTGCCGACAACGGACTGACTTTCGATTTCACTGTGATCGACGAAGCGCATCACCTACGAAATACACCAACCCTGAGCCACAAAGTGGGGAAGATCTTGTCCATCCACTCGGCGGCCTTCCTGCTGCTCACGGCGACGCCGGTTCAGTTAGGCGGCAGCGATCTCTACCATCTTCTTTCCTTGCTGTATGAGGACGCTTTCCCGTCAGAAAGTGTGTTTGAGGCCGCGATTCTGCCAAACCGTCACGTGACGAGCTTGGTATCAGCCCTTCGTCGGCACGACTTTGGCGCGGCCGGGCAGGCAATGAGCGAACTCTCGCGCGACGACCACACGGGCCACTTTGTCGACTCACCGTTCTTTCACAGGGTTCAAGCATTCCTAGGTGCGCCTTCCACCGAACCTCGCTTGGTGGTCGAGTCCGTTCGGGACGCCAAGGAACTGAATACCCTTAATCCCCTGCTCACCCGGACCCGCAAGAGAGAGGTGCAGGAGGACGTTGCAACACGCCGGAACAACGCACAGATGGTTTGCCTGACTCTCCAAGAGAAACGCTACTACGAAGCTGTTGGGGCCTACTGTCGTGCATTAGCCAAGCAGTCAGGGAGGTCCCCATCGTTTGGGGTAATCATGCGTGAGCGGCAGGCCGCGAGTTGTATTCCAGCATCGGTGGAGTACCTGTCCGAGAACCGGGGGCGATTCGACGACCTTCGCGAAGTGGAAGGTTGGCTGACGGACGCCGAGCATGACGATCAAGACGAGTTGGAGAGGCTCCCGGGCACGATCGATGGAGTGATAGCTCTTGGTCGGCAGTGCCAGCACGACTCGAAGTTCGACGTATTCAGGACTGCGCTCGGCGACGCTCTCCGCGAAAAGCCGACGCGTAAGATCCTTGTCTTCTCGTTCTTTAAGCGTACGCTCGCCTATCTCCAGCAACAGCTACGGGATGTCGGCATTAACTGTCTCCTCATCGATGGCTCGGTGCCGCCTCCCGAACGGTCGGCCCGCATCCATCAGTTCAGAGAAACGGACGTCCCGATACTCCTTTCCTCAGAGGTTGGTGCGGAGGGATTGGATTTCCAGTTTTGCGACACGGTCGTGAACTACGACCTCCCCTGGAACCCGATGAGGGTCGAGCAACGGATCGGCCGACTGGACCGCTACGGACAGGAGAGCCCCACTGTCTCGGTCGTGTCCCTGATTCTTCAAGACACTATCGAGGAACGTATTCTTTATCGGCTGTACGAGCGGATCCGTGTGTTCGAGGAGTCGATCGGCGAACTCGAGCCCATCCTTGGTGCAATTGTCTCCGAACTGGAACGCGACATCTTCTCTCGCGAACTCACACCGGCCGAGCAGGAAAAGCGTGCCCACGACATGGTTCTCGCTCTCGAGTCGAAGCGCCAGCATCTCCACGAGTTTAGTCAGCGGATGGATGAGTTCTTGGGAACCGATGATCTGATCGACCAGGTCGAGACGCGCACCAAGCGCGGGCTTATAGTGTCGTCGCTGGACGTGGAAGACGCCGTTCGCTGGGTAGCCAACCAGCATGGGGCAGAGTTGCAACCGACGCGCGATCCTGAAGTCTGGGAACTGCGACGTGGCGCCGACTTGGCCAACCAGGTGTGGCGGTTCGTTTCGCGGCGGAAGACGCCTGCCACGGACGAGCAATCGGTGTTTTTGCAACGGCTTCGCGAGGACAGCGTTCGCGTGATTTTCGATGGCAGACGCGCCGACAGAGATCAGAGGGTGCCCTTCATCGGGGTTGCGCATCCGTTGGCGGCGATGGCGATTTATGAGGCACGCGCGGAGCTCCAGACTCATCCCAACGGGCTCATCTACAGAATCCATCGCCGGCGACATCGCCGTCGTCTGATGTGCTCCATCTCTTTGTTTACCGGTTCAACTTCTCCGGGGCGACTCCGGGCGCGCGGTTCTTCCCAGTGCTTCTCCGCGAAGGCGAGGCCCTACCGACAGACAACGCATGGGAGCTTTTCGGACGTTTGCGAGAAGGCACCCGATCGAACATAGAGCTCACACCTGAACGTCGCGAACTGGTGACTCACGACGGCGGCGGTGCAGAGTCGGTCGCGGCGCAGGAACGAACCTCCTTACTGCACGAACTGAGCGAACGAAACGAAGCGGTGGTGGTTTGACCGAGAGGTTGGCGGCCAGTCTACCTGCGCCCGTGCTACTGGCTGATCGCTGTGCCACGCTACCACTTCGCGACTTGCGGGGAATGCTCTTGAGCAAAACGACCTCGAGGTTCGATGCCTGCCCAAGGATCGATGCCCGCCTCGCCCGGCGAAACCGTCGCCGTGCGAGTGTCGATGACTACCGATAGGCAAAGCTCGAAAACCACCTGAACGTCAAGTTGGCCCTCAAATTCGGCCAGCTGTCTCTCGAGGTCCAGTCTGCGGTTGTTGGCGGCTGCTCGATTCATCCGCTCAATCCGGAAATCGGACGCGTTGTGCGCCTGCTCTTCGTGGAAGAGTATCTGGCGTTCAAGATTTCCCCTGACCGATGCCTTCCGCGCAAGCTTGCTGGCAGGCGAGGGAGTCCCGAGTCTGCCAAAGCGCTAACGGAGATGCTCCTGGGTGCAGCGGAAGATCTCCTTTATCGCGAACCGGTCAGCCAATCCGCCCTAGAGTACCTTGCGGATGCTGCTCAGGTGCTCCTTCGAGAGCCAGCCGGCTGGCAAGTCACGGTTCTGCTGAGCCACCTTGCTACCGCCGCCAATGTGCCGGCGTCTCAAGCGAAGACAAGTTGGCCGTCGCTTCTCACAAACGGACGCGAGCCGCTCGCCGATTTGACGATGCTTTGGGTTCCGCACGTGCTTCGTTGCGTCGGAGTGGGTAGTTCCCCCCTATTGCCGAGTGAAGTAGCCGACTCCCTCCCGTTCAAGACGGTAATTGCTGCAATCTCCGCCCAGACGGTTATTGATCGCCTCGTAGCGCACTTGTCTCCCGACATCGGTCCAGCGGCGTCCGCCCCTGGGTTCTCGTGGGTCCCACTTCTCGCCGGCCTGAAGGGCGAACCGGCAAATGTCGCCCTCAAGTGGAAGGACGCACTTCAAAGTGACCTTGGGCGCGATTCGCCACCGGGAATAGCACTTCGCCGGGCCATCGACGAAGTGCAGCGGGAGGAGCGGCATGAGAGGCTCGAATCCGAAGCTGCGGCCACCCACGATGCCGCTGCTTCAGTAGCGCGCATTGAGCAGCTTGAGGCTGAGTTGACCGAACTGCGCGGCGCAGTCGTTCTCTTGCGGGATGCCAAGTCGGAGCAGCGGTCGCAGCCGACCGGAGATCTGGAAGCCATCGCTCAAGTGCTACGCGAGGCGGGCGGCAGCGACCATTTGCCCGCTCGATTGCACGAAAGACTGGAAATGATGCGCCTCCAGTTGGCTCTCTATCCTTTTGGCACCGTCAACGAGGTGATCTCGGAGCCTTCGGCAGAATTGTTCGAGAGGGTCAGTAAACCCAGCGGAAACCCTCCTTACCAGGGCCGAGTCATCCGTTCAGCGTGGCTCAGGTCGAACGCGGATGGGAAGCCGCTGCTCGTCCTTCAAGGGGCGGTCAAGCTGCTCTAGACGAGTAGCTCACCGGGAACTAGCCACGCCAAGACTCTAAGGGGGAAGCAATTGGGCGGAGAATCAGGATCATCTTTCGATCAAGCAGGTTCGGACCTCGACTCGCTAGGTGTTGATATCGGCACCAGCACCGTTGTCATGGCGACGGCAAAGGGCGAAACGGCGCCGAGGAGCTTGCCCCTCACGGAGTACGGTGGGGCTCTTTCGTCGGACCTGTACATTTGGATCGAAGGGGGGAAGACTAGGGCGCGATTCACAGCACATGCGCCCAACGCCGGGACGTCGCTACGAGTGCGGTCGGTAAAAAGGCATTTCGGCTGCATCGCCAGATGTTCGAATCCCGCAGGCGAAGAGAAATGGTGCCATGAGACGGCCGCATTGCCTGGGATGGCTTCGACATTAGCTTCGAGGCCGCGTTTGCTGAAGCCGTTCGTGAGGCACTGGCTCTGAGGAACGTCGAAACAGCCCCAGACTGGCAGGTCACGATTGGATGTCCGGTCGATTGGGGCCGCCATCCGCGGGAGATGATGCTTAGGGCCGCGAGTGATGGTCTTGGAATCCAGGTTCGTTTCGCAAACCTGCGCGAGGAACCCATCTTGGCTGGCAAGATGCTCCGCGTTCAGGCTGGCATACCGAAAGGGCGTTACCTCGTCATCGACGTTGGAGGGGGCTCGACCGACCTTGCTGTACTGTCCGTCGGCGGTCCCGGCGAGCCAACGGAAGTCCTTGATTGCACCGGTGAGAGGTTCCTCGGCGGCGACGATGTCGACAATCAGCTCCGC
>JBBQGT010000038.1:0-24445 GCA_038323265.1 Tepidiformales bacterium | reverse complement strand
GCTCATCGTGATGAGCCAACTCGTGGCGGGCCTCACCGCCACCGCCTAACTCAGCGCCGCTCGCTCACGCCCGAGCGGCGTGAGAGACTCGTCGTATGTCTCCCCACGTCATCGAAGCTACGGACATCGCGTTTCACTACGGCGATCGCCTCGCTCTCGCAGGCCTCACGCTGAGTGTGCCGATAGGCTCCGTGTTCGGACTACTTGGGCCTAACGGAAGCGGTAAAAGCACCCTCCTCAAAGCCATCGCCGGCGTGCTGCCTGTCTCGCGCGGCACGATCCGCCTCGCCGACAGCGACATTCGCGAGCATGCCGCCCAGGTGGCATTCGTCCCTCAACGCGAAGAAGTGAACTGGGATTTCCCCGTCACCGCCCGCGACGTGGTTCTCATGGGACGCTACCGCACGAAAGGCTGGCTCCGCCGCACAGGCGCAGCCGACCGCAGGATGGCGGAGGCCGCTCTCGAGCAGCTCGGCCTCTCAGGCATGGGCGAGCGCCACATCAGCCAGTTCAGCGGCGGCCAGCAGCAACGCATCTTCCTCGCGCGAGCCATGGTCCAGGAGCCCCTCCTCGTCCTCCTCGATGAGCCCTTCACTGGCGTCGATGTCACGAACCGCGCCGTCTTCCACGAGACGATTCGCGATTTCGCCGCCCGTGGCATTATCGTCATGATCGCCACCCATGAATTGGCCGAAGTGCAGCAAACGACAGACCTGTTGCTCTGCCTCAATCGCCGGATGGTTGCTTTCGGACCCACAGCCACGACATTTACACCGGAGAACCTGCGGGCCACATTCGGCGGCCAGGTGGCCGTCTTCGAAGCGCCGAAATGAACTACTTCACCGAGCCGCTCTCCTACCCCTTCATGCAGCGCGCGCTGATCGAGGTGACGATTGTTGGCACCCTCTGCGGGTTGATCGGTTGCTTCGTCGTCCTCCGCGGGCTGGCCTTCATCGGTGATGCCCTCGCCCACGCCGTCTTCCCCGGAGTCGTCCTTTCCTACATCGGTGGGCGCAGCATCCTCATCGGTGCTTTCGCATTCGGCCTCATCACAGCACTGGGCATTGGAATCCTCTCCCGCAGCCGCAGGGTGAGCGAAGACTCCGCCATTGGCGTCATCTTCGCCGCCTTCTTCGCTCTCGGGGTGGTCATCATTTCGCGCCAGGGCGGATTCCGGAAGGATCTCGGTTCACTGCTCTTCGGCAACATCCTCGGCGTCTCTCCGGCCGATGTCTGGGCAACGCTCATCGTCGCTGTGCTGGTAGTAGCCATCACGGTCGCCTTGCTCAAGGAGTTTACCCTCGTTGCCTTCGACCCAACAATGGCACGTGCCGCCGGCTACCCCGTGTTCGCGCTCGACATCCTGCTGCTCCTTCTCGTTTCGGCGACCATCGTCGTCAGCCTTCAAACCGTCGGCAACATCCTAATCCTCGCGCTGATCGTTACGCCGCCCGCAACGGCACGGCTGCTTACGGACAGGCTGGGCAGGATGATGGTCGCCAGCGTCGCCATCGCCATCGCGAGCGGCGTGGTGGGCCTTTTCATCTCCTACCACGCGGCCACTGCGGGTGGCGCAACGATCGTTCTGACCGCCACCGCGGCTTTTCTCATCGCCCTTGTCTTCGCGCCCAACCATGGACTACTGACCGGCGCCATTGGCAGGCGCCGCGGGCGGCATCACGTCCACCACTATCATGGCGCCGGCGAAGACCCGGAAGCCGCCTGACGGTGGCAGCGCTCGCTGCTTCGCGCTAGAGTCTCTGGGCACTACTAGACCAGGATCGAGGCAACATAATGACTGCTCCTGCCCACGGCACGGACCGCAAGCTGACCACCGAAGAGATCAACGGATTGCGCGACCGAGTGACCGCGTTCATGGAATCAGACGTTTACCCCAACGAAGGCTTTTTTCACGAACACAACCCGCGCCGCAACCCCGAGGGCATCGCCCGCATGAAGGAGTTGCAGGCCAAAACGAAGGCCATGGGCATGTGGGCGCCTCACCTCCCGGCCGAGGCGGGCGGCATGGGCATTGGCTTCATGCCCTACGTTTACATGAACGAAATCCTCGGCCGCAGCGGCGTCGCCCCGATGGCCTTCGGCTCCCAGGCGCCGGACTCCGGAAACGCCGAGATCCTCTGGCAGTTCGGCAACCACGAACTCCAGGACCGGTTCATGAAGCCGCTCGTCAACGGCGACATCTACTCCTGCTTCTCAATGACCGAACCCGAAGTCTCGGGTGCCGACCCCACGAATCTCCAGACCAAAGCGGTCCGCGACGGCGACGAATGGGTGATTAACGGACATAAGTGGTTCACCAGCCAGGGCGAAGGCGCGACCTTCGCCATCGTCATGTGCGCAACCGAACTCGACCAGCCGCCCCACCGGCGCATGAGCCAGATTGTCGTCCCCTGCGATACACCGGGCTTCGATCTCATCCGCCCTGTCCCTGTGATGGGCGAAACCGATGGGTCACACGCCGAAATTCGTTACAACAACGTCCGCGTGCCAGTTACGAATACCCTCGGCGAAGCTGGAGGCGGTTTCCGTATTGCTCAGCGGCGCCTTGGCCCCGGCCGCATCCACCACTGCATGCGCTGGCTTGGCCAGATGCAGCGCGCCTTCGAAATCATGGTCAACTACTCCCTCGTCCGCGAGGTCTACGGCAGCACGCTCTCCGAGAAGCAGACGATCCAGAACTGGATCGCTGATTCTTACGTCGAAATCCAGGCGGCCCGCCTTCTCACGCTCAACGCGGCGGCCAAGATCGACACCGGCGATGAGGCACGAGTCGAGATCTCGGCGATTAAGTTCTTCGGCGCGAAGGTCCTCCACGACGTCATCGACCGCGCCATCCAGGTGCACGGCGCGCGCGGCGTTTCAGGCGATACGCCGCTTGAGGGGATGTACCGAAACGCCCGCGCGGCCCGCATTTACGATGGCCCAGACGAGTCGCACCGCATGGTCGTTTCGCGGCGCATTCTACAGAGCTTCAAGGCCGGCAACGGCTGGGACTTCGGGGTCTAGCCCGGCCAATTCGCTCGCGAACGCCAGGATGGACGGTGGCATCGTTGAGCCGCCGGCCACCGCCGCCTGGGAGGAGACGCATGGACCCGTTAGCCGAAATCGAAGACCAACTCATGCTATTCGCGCGCACCCACCTCGAGGACCCATTCGCGAAGGTCGTCTCTCTCGAGCCCGGACCTGGACACGCCGGGTTTTCGTACCTCTTCGATGTCTCCAGCGATGGCGAATTGCGACGCTATTTCCTGCGCATGCCGCCGCCCAACGTGAAGCACGAGGGCACAGCGGACGTGCTGCGCCAGGTCAGCGCACTCCGCGCCTTGGATGAGACGGATGTGCCCCACGCCCCCGTCATCTGGGCCGGCGACGACGAGCAGTGGTTTGGGCGGCCGTACTTCATCGTCCCGCGCATCGAGGGCGATGTCCTCCGGGGCGACTACCTGCTGCGCTTTAGCGACGGCCAGCGGCGGAGCATGGCTCATCAGGCGATGACTGCGCTGGCTGGAATCCACAAAGTGGACGCGGCCACCAAATGCCTCTACCTCGGTGATTTCTGGGGATTCGAGTACGACGTTACGCGCTGGGACCGCTTCTACGAAAAAGCCGCCGACCAAGAACTGCTCGCGTTACAGCCAACGGTTCGCCAGAAGCTTCTGGCCCAGATCCCGGCCGACGCGCGCATCGCCCTCTACCACGGCGATTTTCAGTTCGCCAACATGATGTTCTCCGAAGAGGCAGAACTACTGGCGGTTATCGATTGGGAACTCTGCGGTCAGGGCGCCACGCTCAACGACCTCGGCTGGATCTGCGCCTTCAACGAGCCCGAGGCGTGGGCGCACGAGGGCGCCATCAGCGGCCACATGCCCCACTCGTCCGAGTTGGAAGCCATGTACCGCGAAGCCTTCGGCGACGCCGTCGGCGACGTGCGCTGGTTCAAAGCGCTGGCGATGTACAAGTTCGCGATCATCAGCGGCTTCAACCTCATGTTGCACCGGCGCGGCAAGCGCGATGACCCCCATTGGGAGGACATGCGCCCTTCGATGAAGAGCAACATGGAGTTCGCGCTGAAAATGCTCAGCGAGTGACCGCCGGGGGCTTTGATGCGCGAGCCGGGCTCTGCTCGCTCTGTCTCCACGCCCGCCGGGTTCCCAGCGGCAAAGGTTCTCAGTTCTGGCTCTGTGGCCTCTCCGCGAGCGACCAACGCTTCCGCCGATACCCTCAAATCCCCGTTACAAATTGCGTCGGATTCCAACCGGAGGATGGGCTCTCCAATCCTAATGCCGCCTCTCGAGGCGTGGACCGCCCCGTTCAGCGCTGATATGCCGCTCTTGACACAGCAACACCGCGCCCTAAGGATGCTCTTGCGAGTAATCGCGCGCCTAGTCCGCGCAAGCGGAACGGGGGAACCAGTTTTCGGGGCGAATCCGCAAGGGTCTGGCTTCCTTTTAGGAGCTGTGACGACGGCGGAACGGCTATCTCCGGTCGTAGCCCGACAGCTAACCTCGGCGGCGTAGGAAGACCCTCGTAGTGGGATCTTCTCTCATGGCACTTCGCGCTCCGCGCCAGACCGCTGTCTTCGACACGCCTGAACAGCCCATCCACCTTTCGCTCACCGCCTCATCGCCACTCCGCGAACGGCTCTGGAACCTCCTTCCCGTTTCGCTTTCGCTCTTTCTCGCGTCGTCAATCTTTTGGGCCCCGTATTGGGCACCGCAGGTGCTCGCCGTCGGCATCGTCGTCTTCTTCGCCTACTGGCTCGTCCGCTCATACGCAGTAGCCATCGCCTGTCTTGTTGGCCTGCGACGCATCAAACGCTGGAAGGCCACCAACTGGATCGCAAAATACTGTGAATGGCTGCCCGACCACCCTGGGGCACAGGAGTGGTCTTGGCCCCGCCACATGGTGATCATCCCCAACTACAAAGAGTCCGAAGACGGCCTCTCCCGCACCCTCGATGCGCTCTCCGCGCAAGGGAACGCCAGTCAGCTCGTTGTAGTGATGGCGATGGAAGCCCGCGAGCCGTCCGCCAGGGCCAAAGCCGCCCGTCTCGTGATGCGCTATCGCACCCGCTTCGCCGACATGTTTGCCACCTATCACCCCGAAGGACTGCCCAACGAGACGCCGGGCAAGGGCTCGAACGAGGCCTGGGCCGCGCGCGAGGCTCACATCCGTCTGATTGAGAACGGCGGCGAGGACATCGCCCGCTACTCGGTCACCAGCTGCGACGCTGATGCTGTCTTCCACCCGAACCACTTCGAGGCCCTCAACTACCTCTTCCTCACCGCCGCTGACCGCTATCGCACCTTCTGGCAGCCAACGATCTTCAATTCCAACAACATCTGGGACATCCCCGCGCCCTTGCGCATCCCGGACGGCCTCTCCGGCATCAACCGTCTCTCGAACTTGGTGATGCCCGGAAGTGTCAAGTTCCCCACCTCCTGCTATTCGCTTAGCTGGGAGATGCTTCATGCGGTGGACTACTGGGACGAGGAGGTCATTCCCGAAGACTGGCACGTCTACTTGAAGTGCTGCTTCACGCTTGGTGACCGCGTCCACGTCGAATCGCTCTACCTGCCTCTCGGCAACGACTGTGTCCTCACCGATGGCTATATGAAAACGTTGCGCGCGCACTACGCACAGAGCGTTCGCCACGCTTGGGGCGCCAGCGATATCCCGTTCGCCTGGCGTTCGAGCTTCAACAAGCAGTCCCCGTTGAGCCGCAAACGCAAGTTCCTTCTCACCGGCGCGGTGACCAAGGTGCACTCCCTCTGGATGTCGCAGTGGTACATCATCACGCTCGGCAATATCTTTCCAATCATGGCCACCAAGTTCCTCGGGGCGAACATGCCCGATTGGTGGGTCTTCCCTTTCCGCATGGGCTGGCTGCAGGCGTTTCCGGGTCCAACCTGGCATATCACCGAGATGGCCCATGGCGACTTCAGCAGCCCGGTCGGAGGGATGATGAACCTCAACCCTGCCGGCGCCCTGGTCTACTTTTGCCTCTTTCCACTGATCGCCATGATCATCATCGAGATGAAGGTCCGCGGCTCGCGACCAGCCCACGTTTCGCGGCCGGCGTACTGCGCTCAGTTCGCCATCTGGCCGCTGATGGGTGTGATCACCTTCTTCTTCGCCAGCTTGCCGGCGTTGCACGCTCAGTTGAAACTCGCGAGCGGGACCGGTCTCATCTATCGAGTCGCCGAGAAGGGCAGCCGCGTCCATGCACTGCCGGTTCCCGCAATCGAACATGTGGCCGAACCGGTCGGAGCCGTGGGCGGCGGAGTCTAAACCAGGCCAAGCGCACGGGCTGCTCGTGTAACACGCCTCTCCACCTGTGCGGCGAGGCGTCGTTGTCTCCGTAACCGCACGGACGAACTGACTGTAACGTCCGAGCCCAGCTCTGTATCCACGCTGCCCGCTGCATCATGGCCCTGCGTCGCTGGATCCAACTCGAGAACGCCACCACCGATCAGGAAGTTCGGGCCGTGCTTGAGTCCAAGGACAAGCCGTTCTGCGGCAACACCCCACCGCCAGACCGGCTTCACCACGGATTAGTCCTTCCGGCCCCAGATGAGGATGCGCTTGAAGGCGTAAAAGAACGGCCGCGAATCATCCAGTTCAGCTATCAGGCGCTCGCGGTAGCGCGCCAGGAATTGTTGGTACAGCTCAGGTGTAAGGCGCTTTTCGAAGTCCGTTAACAGCGTCCCCTTGACCCACTCGATGACCCCGTCGCTAGATTCAAGATGATGGCCGTAGACCTGTAGACGCACCGATTGCTCGCCGAAACCGTTGCGATCCAGGAGCTCCGCGTACCACTCGGGCGGGCGCACCGGCCATTCGCGCTGGTATCCACCCATGGCGCTCGCGTACGGCTCTTCGGCGGCCACGGCGAACGCCACCCGGTGCGATGCATGGTCGTTGTTCGCAGGCATCTGGATCGCCACCTGCCCGCCAACCGCTACGGATTTGAAGAGCTGCGGGAAGAGCGTTTCGTGGCCGTTCACCCATTGCAACGCGGCATTCGAAAACAGCACGTCCACCGGCCCGCCGGGAGCGAACTCGTCAACGCTGCCTAACTCGAAACGCAGCCCATCGCCACCGTGTATTTCGCTCTTCGCCAGCATCGTCTCGGAGTTGTCAATGCCCACGGTTTCGCGGGCTTGCAGCTTTTCGTGCAGCATCTTCGTCAACTCGCCCGTGCCGCAACCAAGATCGACTGCCGAGCCGCCGGGTACCGGCTCCACCATGCCGAGCAGGTCGAAGAAGGGCTGACTGCGCTCGTTGCGAAAACGTTCGTACTGAGTTGGATTCCAGGTGCTTGCCATATGAAAGAGCCTCCCGACCCCGCGAGGTCAATGAAGCCCTTTCGTTAATCAGCCGGTCCTCCGCGACTCCCAAACCGGGCCGGTGGGCTCGAAGGTGGCAAACGTAGAATACGCCCTTGCCCCGCACTTCACAGCGAGGCAATTCACGCTTCGGCTACTTCACCGCGCCCGAATTCCGAAGTTTGTCCACCTCGTGCTGCTCCATTCCCAGCCACTCAGTGAGGACGCTGTCCGTGTCGCCGCCGTGTTCAGGCATGGGCTTTCCGACCACCGTCGGCGTCCCTGACATGTGAAGCGGCGAGTTCGGCAGCGCCAGCGTCCCTGGCTTTCCGTACGGCAGGGGCAACTCCACAAGCATGTTGCGCGCCGCTACGTGCGGATCGTCGAACAGATCGGCAATGCTGTTCACCTTGCCAATTGCGCAAACATTCGCCGGCTCGATGATTGCGAACCACTCGGCCGTGGTCTTCGTCGCCAGCGTTTCGATCAGGCCGGCCTCCAGCACATCAATGTTCTCGAGCCGCGAGCGATTAGTAGCGAAACGCGGGTCGAACGCCATCTCATCGCGTTCGATCAGAGCGCAGAACATCTCCCACTCCTTCACGTTCGCGATCACGATGTACCCGTCAGCGGTCGGAAAAGGCCCAAACGGCGCCAGCAGCGCATGGCGGCTGCCCTGCCGTGTCGGGTTCTCGCCGAACGCCGAACGGCGCACGATGGCGTTCTCGCAGAGCGCCATCTGCGCCTCCATCAACGCCACATCTACGAACTGGCCCTCACCGTTGACCTCGCGCGCCCGCAACGCCCCGAGCACACCGAGCGCCAGGTATAGTCCTCCCACCATGTCGCCGATGCTCACACCCACGCGCGTTGGCGGGCCGCCCAGTTCCCCATTCAGGCCCATGGTCCCGCCCATCGCCTGCGCCACGGCGTCCACCCCCGCCATCAAGCTGTACGGCCCAGTCTGGCCGAAGCCGCTGACCGCTGCGTAGATCAGCCGCGGGTTCTCCTTCCGAAGCGCTTCGTAACCAATACCCAAGCGATCCATCGTCCCCGGCCGGAAGTTCTCCGCCACGACGTCCGCCTCGCGCGACAGGCGCTTCACCAGCAACTTGCCTTCGTCCGTCTTCAGGTCAATGCAGATCCCGCGCTTGCCCCTGTTGGGGCTGAAAAAGAACGTTGAAAGGCCCTCAAAATAGGGCCCAAAGCCGCGCTGCTTCTCATCGTTCTCCGGGTACTCAACCTTGACCACCTCGGCGCCCATATCCGCCAGCTGCATCGTTGCGAACGGCCCCGCCAGCGCCCAGGTAAAGTCGAGTACGCGGATCCCATCAAGTGCGCCGTTCACTCGGGCTCCTCGGGGTCAGTGACCGCCTCAACGCTCGCTGCCAACTCAGGCGGGACCTCGCGCCTCAACCCACGGAAACGCGCGACCAACCGGCCGATGTCCAGGATGTCCTTGCCTCGCTTCGAGGGCCGTCGGCTCGGCTCAATCGCTGCCGCGATCTTCAGGCGAATAAGGTCGGCCGGTGCCGCCACCGGCAGTTCGAGGTCGAGCACGGTATGCATCTCCGCCCGTGCGATCATCTCCGTCAGCCTCGGGTCCTTCTGAATCTGTACCTGCAGCTGCGAGCCGGGGTCGTACACCTTGAGCGTGTATTCGAATTCTGCGACTTTGAACTGTCGCTCGAGCAACGCCCGCGCCTCCGCCAACTGGTCGACCGCCAGGATGATGTCCAGGTCCTCGGTCAGCACCGGCGCTGCGTAGGCATTCACCCCGACGCCGCCGATCACGCAGTAGCGAAAGCCGCCCTCTCGCAGGAGCCCAGTCACTCGTTCGAGAAAGTTCGACTCGTCCTGCACAACTGCCTTCCAGAATGCCAGAGCGCCCACCAGCTTAGCCTAGCAGAGTCACCCGCCTGGCTTCCGGTTCATCGCCCCTGGAACTTGGCGGGCCGCTTCTCGGCGAACGCCCGAGGGCCTTCCTTAGCATCCTCCGTCTTCATGATCTCCTCGTAGAGTTTGGCTTCGAGCCGCAAGCCATCGCGCAGGTTCATCGCGAAGCCGCCTTCGTAGGCCGCCTGCTTCATCGCCCTGATGGCGAGCGGCCCGTTCTCACAGAGTTTTGCCGCCCATGCCTGCGAGAAATCGAGAGCCTCACCCGCCGGGACCAAGCGGTTGACGAGGCCAACGCGATGCGCGTCCTCCGCGGGTATGCGCTCCGCGAACAGGATCATCTCCATCGCCATGCCAAACGGGATGTATCGCGCCAGCCGCTGCGTCTGGCCGCCCCCCGCCACAATCCCTCGCGTCGCCGCCATCGTGCCGAAGGTGGCGTTCGGGCTCGCCACCCGAAGGTCGCAGCCTAGCGCCAACGCCAGCCCGGCAGCGAGGCAGTGGCCGTTAATCGCCGCTATCACCGGCTTCCAGATCCGGTCAGGCGTCAACCGGCCCCGTGCTGCTCCTTCTCCCGAACTCCAGTCGTTCTTGGCGTCCGCCGCGCTCTTCACCAGGTCGCGACCAGCGCAGAACGCTTTGTCGCCAGCGCCAGTGACCACCGCCACCCACAGTTCGTCGTCGTGTTCGAATTCGTCCCACGCAGCAGAGAGTTGGGCGAACATCTCCGGGTCGATGCTGTTCATCGCCTCGGGACGGTTGAGCGTAATAGTGAGCGTGCGGCCGGATCGCGAGAGGTCAACTGGCATAGCGGCAAGCGTAAACTCCTGCGACGCGCGTGTCAGTCATCGTCTGCCAGGACCTGCATGTGCGTCACGGCCAGGGCGATCCGCTCGCCAGCCGCCGGTAGCGTCGTTTCCGAAGGCAGCGCAAATTCGAGGGGCCCTGCGGCGGTCGCTAGCTGCAGCCGCACCTCGGCACCCTGGAACAGCCGGCTGACGAGCCTCGCATTCAGTGCGCTCTCCATCGTCTCCGGGACAACAGCGACCCCCTCGTGTCGAAGCAGCACCTGCACGGGGCCGGGCACCCCTTCCGAAGCGAATCTAGGCCCAACTGCGGTGGTCACGATCCCATCCGCGGACCGCGCGCCGGGCACGATGTTGTCGAGCCCCAAAAAGCGCGCGACGAACGTCGTCTCGGGGCGCTCGAAGATCGCCTGCGGGGTTCCACTTCGCACAATCCGTCCTGAGCGCATCACCACCATCGCGGTCCCTATCGCGAACGCCTCGAACTGATCGTGTGTGACATAAATAGTGGGAATCTGGAGACGGCCGAGGATCGCTTTCAACTCCACCAGCAGCCGTTCGCGCAACCCGCGGTCCAGCGAGCCCAGCGGCTCATCGAGCATCAGCAGACGCGGCTCCGGAGCGATCGCGCGGGCCAGCGCAACTCGCTGGCGCTCGCCACCGGAAAGCGCTTCGATCGTCCGCTTGCCAAACCCCGCAAGGCCCACCAGTTCGAGCAATTCCGCCACGCGCCTGCCCTTCGCATCCTTGCTGTATCCACCGCGCAGGCCGAACGACACGTTCCCCTCAACGTCCAGGTGCGGAAAGAGCGCGAAATCCTGGAACATCATGCCGAATCGCCGCTTGTGTACGGGAACTCGCGCCAAATCCTCGCTGTCGCAAACCACGCTCCCGGCGGACGGCTGTTCGAGGCCTGCAATGAGCCGGAGGAGCGTGGTCTTGCCGCACCCGCTTGGACCAACAACCGCTAGCGTCTCGCCCGGCGCCACTGCCAGCGAAACGTCATCGACGATCGCCCTCCCTGCGGCCACGAACGACACACCGTCGACCCGCAGCCCCGCTTCGAAAGCCATTAGAAGGTCCCCAACTGCCGCACACGTAGCCGATCGATAATCACGAACCCCGCGCCGGTAACGGCCATCAGAATCGTGCTCATCGCCAGCGCCTGCCCGTAATTCAGCTCTCCCGGCTGCCCAAGATAACGGAAAATCGCTACCGGAAGAGTGGGCCACTCGGGCCGCGCAATCAGCAGCGTCGCTCCAAATTCGCCCATCGAGGTGGCGAAGGCGAACACGGCGCCAACTACGACCGAGCGCCAGATCAACGGCAGGTCGACACGCAAAAAGACGCCCGTAGCTCCTTCGCCTAGCACTCGCGCTGCTTCCCGGAGTCGTGGGTCGATCGAACGCAATTGGGCGCTCACCGCTCGGGCCACAAACGGGTAGGCGGCCAGCGTGTGCGCCACGATCAGCAGCCATCGCGTCTCCCTCAGGTTCAACGGCGCTTCGTCGAAGGTGATGATGAAGCCCAGCCCAAGCGTCACCGCAGACACGCCCAGCGGCAGCAACAGAAACGCTTCGACCAGCGAGCCGAGCCGTGGACGCAGTTTCTGAGCCCCGTAGGCGGTGAGCGTCCCCAACGGCAGGGCGAGCAGCGTGGCGATCCCCGCAAAGGTGAGCGAGTTCCAGATTGCCCGAAATGGGGTGATGAAGAGCGCCTGCCGCCGCACGTTTTCTCCCAGCGACCGGTAGAATTCCAACGTGTATCCGCCTGAACTGTGAACGGAACGCTCGGCCAGCGCGAGGAGAGGCGCCGCCGTGAAGACGAGCAGCAGCACGATCACCGTCGCAGCCAATGCCGCTTCGCGCGAAGACCTTGGCACGCGGGTCCGTTGGGCAGTGGCAGCACCGCCCGAAGATCGCGAAAGGCTCGAATAAACGGCCAGGAACCCGAACGTCACAGCCAACTGGATCATCGCCAACGCGGCCGCGAGCGGAGGCCGGAAGATGAAGATCAGTTCGCGGTAGATCTCCGTTTCGATCGTCGAATAGTGCGGCCCGCCGAGGATCAGGATCACCCCGAAACTCGTAAAGCAGAACAGAAAGACGAGCGACCCCGCGGCGAGAATCGCCGCCCGCAGCTGCGGCAGCGTGACCCGCACGAAACGTTCGAACCGTCCCGCGCCGAGGATCGCAGCGGCCTCGCCGATTCGCGGGTCGATGGTCGTCCACGAGGCCGCGATGATTCGCGACGCCAGCGCCACGTTGTAGAAAACGTGCGCCGCGAGGATCAACCAAATGCTGTTCGACAAGTCGATCGGCGCCGCTTCGACCCCGGGCAGTTGAAGAAGCGCTGAGTTCGCGATCCCCGATGGACCCAGAAGAGCCGAAAACGCGACCGCCACTACCACCGTCGGCAGCACAAACGGGATCGTCACCACGGCCATGACGAGCGACTTGCCGCGAAAGTCGTAGTGGGCGAAGACGTAGGCACACGGCATCGCGAGAGCGAGCGTGATTCCTGTCGAAACGATCGCCTGCCACGTAGTGAACCAGAGCCTCTCCAGGTAGTAGCTGTCACTCCACAGCGGGCGCAGGTCGGCGAGTGAGGCCGACTCGCCGACTAGCGATTCGCGCAGGATGCTTTGCAGGGGGTACACCAGGAACAGCAGGGCAAACGCCAGCGGCAGAGCAAGCAACGCCCAGGGCGCGAGGTCCATCCTCCGCGCTTGTCGAGGTGCGCTGCCGCCAATCGGCATCAGCGGAGGACCGTGTTCGTCCAGTCGGCTATCCACTTATCGCGGTTGCTTGCGATTTCCGCCGCCGAGACCTTCGCAGGCGCCGTTTCCACCTTGCTGAACTTGTCGAACGCCGCCGGGACGGCCGCCTCGTTGTTCACCGGATAGACGGCCATCTGCCCCGGGATGTCCTCCTGCACCGCCTTACTCAGGAGGAAATCGATGAACTTGCGGGCCAGCGCTTCGTTCTTCGTGCCGCGCAGGATGCCGGCGTACTCAACCTGCCGGAACGCGCCCTTCGGCGGCAGAATGTTCGCCGTTGGCGCATCATCGCGCGCTGGTTCGGCAAACATCTGCTCGAATGCTGGGCTCGTTGCGTAGCTAAGGACTATCGGCTGCTTGCCGCCCTTCAGCGTGAAGTTCGTGTTGTACGCCGTCTCCCACGAATCCACCACCACCAGGCCGTTCGCCCGCATCGCCTTCCACCACGCCAGGTAGCCGTCCTTGCTGAAGTAATCCACGGTGGCCGTCAGAAATGCCAGCCCCGGCGACGAAGATGCAGGGTTCTCGACCACGACAAGGCCCTTGTATTTGGTGTCAGTCAGGTCTTCGAGGCGCTGTGGGACTGGCAGGTTCGCCTTCTTCAGCGCGTCGATGTCGTAGTTGAAATTCACGTACCCGAAGTCGATCGGCGTGACACGGTTCGAACCGTCCGCCTGCAGGTCATTTGGCACTTTGGTGAGCAGCGGCGACGAATACGGCACAAACAGGTCCGCGTCGAGCGCTCGGGAGAGGAAGGTGTTGTCCACGCCGAAGGTCACGTCGCCTTCGGGGTTCTTCTTCGAAAAGATCAGGCTGGTGACCATCGCCCCGGCATCGCCTTTTTTCAACACCTTCACGGTCGCGCCGTTGTCCTTTTCGAACTGCTTGAGCAGATCTTCGGAGATGGCGAATGAGTCGTGCGAGACGAGCGTGAGCGTTTTGGATCCGCTGGAATCGTCGTCGCCGCACGCAGCGGAGGCGACCAGCGAGAAAGCGACCAATAGGATGAGGAGGATCGAAAGGCGCAAGCGCATACGGAGGTCTTTCCGCCGCCCGGGGCGCCGGGGAGTGACCTTCTCGCCGAGCGCTTATGAAAAAGAGCCCAGCAAGCCGGACTCCGCGTACCACAGAGTTCCGACCGCTTTCCTACGCACGTATAAACGTGGTCAGGTTCAAGGGGTTTACTCTCAGCCCGAAGGCACCCCCAGCGATCCCGAACAGCTATTGAATTGTCCCGTTCACGCTACACCGAGGTGGTTCCCCTCGCAACCGTTATTAACTCGGCGTATCGAGGGCGGCGAGGAGCTCGTGCCGCGACAGCCCCAGGCTTTCAAAGAACATCGGATTGACCTCGTCGGACAGGACGGTGCCTATTGCCAGCGCCCGTGCGTCAATCTCGCCACCGCCCCGAACTCGAAGCGCCGCAGCAGTGAAGCTCATTGCCGCCCGAGCCGTCGAGCCGAACATTACCTTCGTGTCCAAGGCTTCCGAGCCCATGCCCTGGCTGGCGCGCATTGCGTGCTCGATCTGGCCTTTAGCGGGGTTCGCCATTGAGCCCTCTTCGTTGAGCACCAGCAATGCGGCGCCGAGGAGGTGCTCCGCACTGATAATACCCACGTTCGCCGCTTTGCAGGCGGTTTCGGCGGCGCCAAGAGTGCGTTCGCCCTGTGCATTCAGTGACACGTCGCTCACCCCTGGATGCCCATCTCAAGTCCGCGCCGCGATCCAGTCGGAGCCAGGTCCAGCACTTCCAGCTCCACCGTCTCGCCCCGCCAATCGCGTTGCAGCGAATAGACTATGTCCACCTCCGGCGCCAATTCGGATTCGGCCTGCCGGAAGGCGATGCCGCTCCACGTGCCGAGGCCATCTTTCACCGTGAGCTTCAGATGCGATTTATCCGAACCAACAGGACGCGAGTTGAGCAACTTCACGCCTCGGCTCAAGAGTACCGGCTTGCGGTTGCCATGCCCGCAAGGCTCGAAGCGCATCAGCCCTTTGATCTCCAGGCCCGTCAGGTCGGAAAGCCGCGCTTCCGCGTCGATGTCGATGACTCGGCGAAGCGTTTCGTCTTGCAGCAGTTCGGCGGCAGTGTTGACCAGGCGGTCGCGTAGCACCTCGATGTGTTCGTTGCGGACTGTGAAGCCGGCCGCCGCGCGGTGGCCGCCGTGCCGAACCAGCAGGTCGCGCTCCTTCCGGATGGCGGCGACGATGTCGAATTCGGGGATGCTTCGCGCACTGGCGCGGCTCTCTTCGGCGCCGCTCGAAAGCACAATCGCCGGGCGATGGCGCCGATCCGCGAGCCGCGATGCCACGAGCCCCACGATGCCGGGGTGGATCTGGTCCGTGGCGATCAGCACCAGCGGGTCGTCCGCTGCGCCGATCAGTTCCTCTGCCAGCGCGTAGGCATCCTCGGTTTGCTGCTGCCGCTGGCGGTTCAGGAGATCGAGCTCGCTTGCAAGCCGTTTAGCGGTGAGCGGGTCCTGGGCGAGCATTAACTCAAGCGCAATATTTGCGTGGGCGAGACGCCCCGCGGCGTTCATTCGCGGCCCGATTGCGAACCCCAGCGTCTCCGCGGTGAACCGTTCCGCGGGTGTGCCCGCTACGTTCGCTAGCGCCTGCAGGCCCGGGCGCAAACCGCGCTGCATCTGCGCCAGTCCGTCCGTGACGATCTTGCGGTTCTCATCGCTTAACGGCGCCACATCCACCACCGTCCCGAGCGCCACGAGGTCGATGAATTCGGATTCGTCCAGCGTCCGTCCGCAGTCTTCGTACAGCACCTGGAGAAAGCGATACGAGACGCCCACCGCCGCCAACTCAGTGAACGGGTATGGCGAATCAAGCCGCTTTGGGTTGACCGCCGCGAGTGCCGCGGGCATCTCATCCGGCACCGTGTGGTGATCCAGGATGATCACATCAAGCCCTAGCGTATTGGCGTACGCCACTTCTGGGACCGAGCTGATGCCGCAATCAGCGGTGATCAGCAGCGCGCAGCCGTTGGCTCGAAGCTTCGCAACCGCTCCAAGGTTTAACCCATACCCCTCGCTGAGGCGGTCGGGGATGTAGTTCAGCGTCTTTGCCCCGAGGGCGCGGAGGCCAAGATGGAGCACGGCGACCGAGGTCACCCCATCGACATCGAAGTCGCCGAAAAGCGCGATCGTCTCCCGCTCTGCGATGGCTGTCCTTACGCGCGCGATCGCCTCGTGCATGCCCGGTAGTTCCAACGGGTCGTGGTCTGGCGCGAGGTGAGGCTTGTAAAACACGTCAGCGTCGGCGCGCTCAGTGATGCCACGCGCCGCCAGCACCGTCGCCACGATGCGCGGAAAACGCGCTATCCCGTTCTGCGCGGCGTAAGGGTCGCGTAGCCGCCAACGAGTCTCTGGGCGACTGAGCAGCGTGCTCATGGGCTAAGCTGGCCGATAGCGTCGAAAGATCAGGCTCGCGTTGTGGCCGCCAAAACCAAGCGAGTTCGTCATCGCCGCTTCGATGCCGGCCGATCGCGCCACATTCGGCACGTAGTCGAGGTCGCAATCCGGGTCGGGCGTGCGGTAGTTGGCCGTGGGTGGGATGACGCTGTGCTGCATCGCCTGGATGCAGACCGCCGCCTCCACCGCTCCCGCCGCTCCCAGCAAGTGCCCAGTCATCGACTTCGTCGAACTGATCGGCAAAGTGTATGCGTATTCGCCGAAGACCTTCTTGATCGCCAGCGTCTCCAGTTTGTCGTTCATCAGCGTTGAGGTACCGTGGGCATTCAAATACTCAATATCGTCAGGAAGCAGCCCGGCCTGCTTCAGCGCCTTGCGCATTGCCCTCGCTGCCCCTTCGCCATTCTCGTCGGGTTGGGTGATGTGGAAGGCGTCGCTGGTGGCGCCGTAGCCAGCTAGCTCAGCGAGGATGCGCGCGCCGCGCCCCAACGCGTGCTCCTCCGTTTCGAGCATCAGCACGCCGGCGCCTTCGCCCATCACGAATCCGTCGCGTGTCTTATCGAACGGCCGTGAGGCGCCTGCCGGGTCATCGTTACTCGTGGTCAGCGCCTTGGCTGCCGAGAATCCTGCCATCGAAATCGGCGTAACAGCCGCTTCCGTGCCACCCGCGAGCGCCACTTCGGCATCGCCCCGGCGAATGATGTTGGCCGCTTCCCCGATGCTGTCCGCTCCGCTCGCGCAGGCGCTCACCAGGCAATAGTTCACGCCCCGAGCACCCAGCTTGATGCTCAACTGCCCGCTCGTCATATCCGAAAGCATCATCGGCATCAGGAACGGACTGACGCGCGAAGGTCCCTTCTCTCGCAACGTGTCGTACTCGGCTATCAACGTCGCAATCCCGCCAATCGCCGTGCCAATGATTACGGAGAAGTCCTCGCCGTTGGATGAGGCAGGGTCGTAGCCGCTCTGCGCCAGCGCTTCGTTCGCAGCCACAAAGGCCAGTTGGGTGACGCGGTCCGCCCGGCGCGCCTCTTTGCGATCCATATACTTCGCCGGGTCGAAGTCTTTCACTTCGCCTGCCACTCGCGATTCATAGCCTTCGGGGTCGAACAGGGTGATCGGAGCGATGCCCGAGCGTCCGGCGGCCATCGCCTCCCAGTTATCGCAGGCGTTGTGGCCGAGTGCGGTGATCATCCCGATGCCGGTGACAACAACGCGTCTGCTCAACGGAGGTGCTCGAAGGTAGTCACAGCTTGACCCGAGTGTACATCACGGTGCCGCAATGTCCTTGGTAACGCGAGGGATTCGGTCGGCCAATTCGCCTGCCAACAGGCCAGATTCCCCGAGTTCAAGCCGCAGCGATTCGCCCGCCGCACCGTGCAGATAGACGCCGAGTGAAGCAGCTTCAAATGGTTCCAGACCCTGCGCAAGGTAGCCGCCAATCATGCCCGCCAGCACATCGCCTGAGCCTGCCGTCGCCAGCAACGGGTTCGAAAACGGGCTCAGCGAAGCGCGACCGCCCGGGCCCGCGATGATCGTGTGCGCGCCCTTCAGCACCACGGTGCAGCCGAAGCGGTCAGCCGCCTCCCGAACTGCCGAAAGGCGACGCGACTGGATGTCGGCCACCGTCGTCCCAAGAAGCCGCGCCATTTCGCCAGGGTGCGGCGTGAGCACCGCGTTCGAGGGAACGCGTTCCGCAGCATCGGGCATCGAAGCGAGCGCGTTGAGGGCGTCCGCATCAATCACGCAGCCGCGCGCCAGTTCGATGCCAAAGTCCGGGATCAGCGCCCACGCGAGCGAACGCGTGTCGTCCGTATTGCCGAGTCCGGGACCGAACACAACGGTCGAAAAGCCGTGGAGCTGTGAGCGCAACGTGATCGCCGCCGAACCGGCAATCGTGCCGTCGCCGGTCTCATCCTGCGGCAGCCAGGTCGCCTCGGCGATCGCCGGTGCGAGGCTTGGGATGAGGCCAGCCGGACAGGCAATTGTGACCAGGCCAGCCCCGGAACGGTAAGCGGCTGTCGCCGCGAGTCTCGGCGCTCCGATGTAGTTCCGGCTGCCACCTACAACTAGCACCTTGCCGAAGGTGCCTTTGTTGCCGTCGTCCGGACGGACCGGCAAGGTTTGGCGCGCCCACCGGGCCGTTAGCAGTTCCAGCCTGACGGCCTCCTGGGCCGCCTTCGGTATGCCGATGTCGATCACCTGCACCCGGCCAACAAGAGCACTCGCCGGCGATTGGTACATCCCCACCTTGGGCAGACCGAAGGTCACCGTCATGTCCGGCGGAACTGTCAGCGGGTCGACCGCACCGGAATCGGCGTTCACACCCGTTGGCAAGTCGACAGCGACCACCTTGGGCGGGTTGAAGCCCTGCCGCGCCTCCGCGAGCTTGCTGAGCGAAGCGCCAATCGGCGCACCCGGGTCCAGCGCCCTGCTGTTGCCGATACCCAGCAGCGCGTCCACCGCGAGGTCCGAACTGGCAAGCAATTCAACGAGGTGTGCCGCGCCCGGATCGCTCCCGCCGTCCGTAAATTCGATCTCGCGCTGTGTGAGTTCGTTCAGGTCGTCGTCGGGTTCGCGCCCGAGCGGTGCATAGACGGCCACCGTTGCGCCCCAGTCGCTTAGATGGCGCGCGGCTACGAGCCCATCGCCACCATTGTTGCCGGGCCCGGCCAGGACCACGATGTGCCGTCCTTCGAGCGTCCCCAAGAGCATCCACGCCTCCTGCGCCACAGCAAGGCCGGCTTCCTGCATCAGCTGCGCTTCAGAAACGCCCGCAGCTACCGCCGCCGCCTCCAGTTCGCGCATTTCGGCGCTAGTCACCAGCTTCATCGCAGGCCCTTCTCGCGAATCAGCCGCAGGGCAGCTTCCCCACGGCGCGGCGTGTCTTCAAGTTCCGTCATCGCCCGTTCGCCCACCACGGAGGCGATTGCGAAGTCGTTGGAGTGCGTCAGCGAGATTTCGAGCGCGCGCATCTCGATCTGCTCGGCCCGCGCCGCCCCGCGGCCGTAGAGAAACACCAGCGGCTTGCCCCGCCGATTCGGCAACACTTCGATGTCGCGCCAACCAACCCCACGGACGCCAGTGCCGAGTGCCTTCATCACCGCTTCTTTCGCCGCGAAGCGGGCCGCCAACTCCGGCACACGCCCTCTGCAATGCGTGATCTCGTCCGCGGTGTAGATGCGCTGCAGAAAACGGTCGCCGTGCCGCGCAATAACGTCCGCCACGCGTTCGATTTCGATGATGTCGATGCCAACGGCAAACTTGGTCCCCATAGCCCGCGATCCTACGGGACGAAGCCGCTTCGCGCGCTGTCGCCAACCCTCGGGCGTGTTCCCCGCGGGCCCGTAAACTGTTGGCTATGACGGCACAGATCATCGATGGCAAGGCGATTGCGGCGGAGGTCAAGGCGGAGGTGGCGATCCGTGTTGCTGCACTCGCCGAGCGTGGCGTAACCGCCGGATTGGCGGCGATCCTCGTCGGCGATGACCCAGCCTCGATCAGCTACGTGACTATCAAGACTCAGGACTGCAACGCAGCAGGCATCGTCACGGAGACCTTCCATTTGCCTGCCACCACGCCCCAGGCTGAACTGCTGGAGATGGTCGCCGGGCTCAAGAACGATGAGCGCTTTCACGGAATCCTGCCGCAACTTCCCCTGCCAGCCCAAATCAACGAACTGGCCATCCTGGATGCTTTGCCGCCCGCCAAAGACGTCGACGGCCTGCACCCGCTGAATCTGGGTCGATTGCTTCGTGGTGAAAGTGACGGGGTGTGGCCCTGCACTCCCCACGGCGTCCTCCACATGCTCACCCGCACCGGCAATGACCCGGCTGGCAAGCACGTTGTGGTCGTCGGGCGCTCGACGCTCGTAGGACGTCCACTCGCAGTGCTCCTCAGCAACAAGGCGAAGGGCGCCAACGCCACCGTCACCATCTGCCATACCGGCACTCCGGATATCGCCAAGCACACGCGCGTAGCGGACATCGTGGTGATGGCCGCAGGCCGGCCCAACACACTCACCGCCGACATGGTGCGCGAAGGCGCCGTGGTCATCGATGTTGGCACGAACCGCATCGACGACCCATCGCGCAAGCGTGGCTGGCGGCTCGTGGGTGACGCAGACTTCGCCGCGATCAAAGAAAAGGCCAGTTGGATTACGCCAGTGCCCGGGGGCGTCGGCCCGATGACAAGCGCAATGTTGCTCCTCAACACCGTGCGCGCGGCCGAGCGTGCCGCAGGCTAGGATTCGGGGCTGTCTCCCCAATCCATATCCCGGGAGCCCAGCTCTCGAATCAATCACCCTTCATCCCCCGTTCACACGCCTGACGCCTCTTGTTCATCTTCGGCTGCAACGGTGATTGCAGACGAACGAAGGAGGCATCTAATGACGGAGCTGCTCGTCAAGGCTTACATCGAAGACCGCGACCGCGAGATTGCGGCCGGCATCCGTGCATCGGAAGCAAGGAAGCTCGCCCGGCTATCCGGCGAACGCCAACCCGGCTGGTTCAGCCGCCTCGTGCGGCCCGCTCAGCACGCGAGACGCGCTTCCAATGCGAGCTTCGCCCCTGGCCACTCCGCTTCGACCATCGAATAGAAAGCGGTGTCCCGCAGCGTGCCGTCGCTACCCGGCCGTTCGGCGCGGACAACGCCATCGAGTGAGGCCCCGATCCGCTGGATCGCCGCGCGAGAGCGCTCGTTACGGCGGTCAGTGTTCAACCGCACGGCGTACACCCGCCAAGTCTCGAACGCGTGGCGTAGCATCAGGTACTTCGCTTCGGTGTTGATGGGCGTGCGCTGCGCCGAAGCCGCGAGCCACGTCCAGCCGATCTCCACCCCGTCCGGATATTCGAGGCCGCGCTGGTTAGCGTTGCCTGCCGGCCAGGCGAAGTGCTCGAACTTTGCGAACCGCGTTGAGCCGAGCACCCGGCCCGTTGACCTATCGATGGTCGCAAATGGCACTGCCTGCCGTCGCTCGCGAAGGCCAATCGCCGTCTCGACGTACTCAGTCATCTCGTCTACGCCATTTGGGACGAATGTCCAGCCGTAAGTTTCGCGCTGCTCCGAGGCGGCGAGTACCAACGCTGGGATGTGGTCGCGCTCGAGCGGTTCCAGCCGCACAAAGCGCCCCGCCAGCGTAATCGGTTGAATCGCTGCACCCATTTGGGCCGTCGTCTGTGTCATGGCGCACCTCGTCCCGTTCCGGTCCGGCCGGACATCTGGGCCGAAATTAGCCTGCGAAGTGGCTTCTGCGGAGCGCCAAATCTGGAGCGGGGTCTAGGGCCAATCAAGCAGCATGCCTACTTTGGACGCCAGACTAAAGGCTGCTTGCCGCTTGCCATGTCGCCCAGGCTCGAAAGCTCGATTCGCCAGGGCTCCAGTTTCAGCGCCCCGAGCTGTGGATCCTCCGCGCCTCCTGGCCAGAACATCTTCAGGTCGTACCCGAGCGGCGGTGGGGCGTCCCGGTACATCTCGTAGAGGCGCGTCTTCATCGCCGGCGAATCGTCCCACGTGGCACGGCACTCGGCGTACACCTGCTCCTGCTGAGGATCCCAGTAGGTGAGCGACACGAACGGATGCGCGGCTATGTGCTTCGCTTTGTGCGAGTTCCGTCCCGTAGCAATCCAGCCCGTGGAATCTTCCCAGATGGGGTGAAGCATCCGGGACCGTAGCCGGCCTTTGCCGTCCGTGGTTGTAAACGCGCACCAGACGATGCGGGTCACCCGGCGATTGAACTCGGACTCGATATCGGCGAAAGAAGAGACGTCCACGGCAAACCCCAGCGGCGATTTGCGCGAGTATAGGGCATGCGGAAGGCCCGCCGGGACGCGGGCCTTCCGTCTGGACGCGGGCTCTCTAGAACAGGAGCTGCAGTGCTGCTTTCGCGATGAACCAGTAGGAGTGACCTGTGCGCATCATCGAAAGGTTGTTCACGAAGCTCGGCAGCCCGGGCGCATACCGCTTCCACTCGCCGCTGGCGGCATCCCACTCGTAGACGATCTTCAGCGATCCCCCCTGGTTCCCCATCGCATCCCCTGGCGCCTGGTCCGAGCCCGGCCACGCCAACAAATTGGATCCAGGGAAGATGGGTAGCGTCGGCGGAGTCGTCGGTTGGGCAGTCGCTCCGACTGTCGGACTGGTACCCGGCGCAGGTGTTGCGCTCTTTGTTGGCGTCGCACTAACCGACCCGGACTCCGGCGTCGTTCCCGGCGTCTTCGTGGCGCCAACCGGGGTCTGCGTGGGCGGCGCCGGAGTTTGGGTCGCAGGCGGCGTCGCAGTTGCCGTCTGCCCCGAGCCCGAGGTTGGCGTGCTAGTGGGCGGAACAACCGTCGGAGTCGGAGTTGAAGTCGGCGTGCTCGTCGCTGTCGCGGTCGGTGTATTCGTCGCTGTCGCCGCGGCCGGCGTGTTGGTGGGCGTACTGGTGGGTGCGCTCGTGCTCCCGTAGATGAGTACCAGACCGTCCAGGTCATCGGAGGTGAGCGTACGTTTGGTCGAGCCCGCACTGTAGCTGGCGGACATCACTGCGGAGCCATCTGGCGAATGGTTCAAGCCCAGGGCGTGACCGAACTCGTGTGTGACAACACTCTGAAGGTCGACATTCACAGACCCTCCTGTCGTCCACGACCAGTCAGGGTCGATCTGCATGTCGAACTCGGAAGCCGAACCGAACGGGCTCCCGGAGCCGTACCACGAGCAGGTGACGGCCAGTACGGACCCCGTCTGGTTGGCCCAGCCAATCGTGTTCTGTCCGTCCGTCCCGCCACCCCCGCAAGCACCAGTACCAGCACTGCTAGGCCCGAGCCCCGTGAAGTGAAAGTTCGAACCGAAGCCCCACGCGGAGGCAGCGGAGCTGACAGCCCCGAATGCAGAGCCGGCAACTGCCGCTGGCGCATCGCTTGTGTTGTATCCCCAGTTCGCCGTGTTCGCCGCCCACTTAAAACCGCTGGTAACGTATTGCGCCGAAAACGCGCTCTCTTCCAGTTCCACCGCGCCCGGGAAGCGCGCAACCATTTCCGCCTTCGCCGCGGCGAGGCCGGCGCTGTCCACCTCGCCCGATCCGTCATCCAACATGAACATGTCGATTCGCACAAATCGAACTTCCCCGCCTTCCTCTACACGAAGAAAGAGGTCGTGATCCTGGTAAGTTGGCTGTGGGCTGGCCTGGGCTGATTCGGCCCCGGCGCTAAGCACGAACGCTGCCGCCCCCCATGGCAGCAAGGCTAACGATGCGAGCGCCAGACCGAAGCGCGCGCGCCTGCTTCCCCGTTGAGGAGTTGTTTTGACCACCACCACTGTCCTCCGCGATGACCAGCCCGCGGGAAGCGGTGTCACACATTCAAGATGTCTTGAGGTTCGGCATCAACGGGCCAAAATGGGCCGAAGGTAAGTTGTCGCGGCGCTCCATTCGGGTGACGGTTGAGTGGACGACGTACGATGCCTGAAACCAGCGAGAGGGAAGACAGATGCGCGTAGGCACGGTCCACGAACGAAAAGACGGCGAGGCTCGTGTGGGCCTCACTCCGGAGGGCGCCTTCGCCCTCCGCATCGACGGCCACGAAGTGGTTGTCGAGCAGGGCGCTGGACTCAATTCCGGCCACACCGACGCGGCCTACCGCACCTCCGGCGCAACCATCCTCTCGACGGCGGACGAGGTCTGGGGCACCGCCGATCTGCTGGTGAAGGTGAAAGAACCCGTCCACAGCGAGTACGCCTACCTGCGGCCGGGATGCGCCCTGTTCACCTACCTGCACCTCGCCGCCGACCGGCCATTAACGGACCGGCTGTTGGAATCCGGCTGTGCGAGCATGGCTTACGAGCTGGTGCGTACCTCGAACGGCTACCTGCCCCTACTTGCGCCAATGTCGCAGGTAGCCGGCCGCATGGCGGCGGAGATCGGCGCTCACCTGCTCAAGCACCCGGGACCGGGCCGCGGCAAGCTGCTGGGCGGCGTCGCGGGCGTTGCGCCAGGTCACGTCGTCATCATTGGATCTGGCACCGTGGCCACTGCCGCCGCGCGCGTTCTCATGGGCCTCGATGCCCGTGTCACCGTCATGTCACGCGATCTCGCCCGCCTCGCCTACCTTCAAGAGAACTTCGGCGGGCGCATCGCCACGCGCGTCTCGTCCCCCCAAGGTGTGGCCGAGGAGTTGGCCGGCGCGGACCTCGCGATCCTCAGCGTCCTTGTCCCCGGCG
>JBBQGT010000037.1:0-24640 GCA_038323265.1 Tepidiformales bacterium | reverse complement strand
CGGCCAACTTCATGCTCCTCAGCGCGCTCAACCCTTGCCAGTGCGGTTACCTGGGCGACCCAATCCGCGATTGCATCTGCCCGCCCCAGGCTGTCGCCCGCTACCAGCGACGCCTCTCCGGCCCGCTGCTGGACCGCATCGACCTTTTCGTCGATGTCCCACGCGTGCCCTACGAAAAGCTCGCCGCCGACGGTCGTGCGGAGCGCTCATCTGTCATCCGCGCCCGCATCCAACGCGCTCGCCTGCTCCAAAACGAACGCTTTGCTCAGCTTCCCGGCCCCACCACTCTCAATGGCGAAATGACCCCGCCCGAAGTGCGCGAATTCGCCCAAACCCGCCTCGACGAAGGCGCCAGCGGCATCCTACGTGCGGCCGTCGAGCGGCTCGACCTCTCAGCCCGCGCCTTTCACCGCATCCTCAAGGTCGCCCGCACAATCGCAGACCTTGCCGAAGCCGATACGATCACCACTGCCCACCTCGGCGAAGCCATCCAATACCGCCAGCGCATGGAGTAAGCGTCCACATTAGGGACCCGCCTGACGCAGCCGCCTCTCGCGCGACTATCATGCGCCCAATCCAAGGAGGCCTTCACGCATGCTTCGCCAGGAAAACTACGAAACCATCAAGATCGAAAAGCAGGATGGTATCGCCATCCTCACCCTCAACCGTCCCGAGCGCCTCAACGCCGTGAACGGCGCAATGCACTCCGAACTGATGCAGCTCTTCATCGATGTCCAGGCCGATGGCGAAATCCTTGCCGCCGTCCTGACCGGCGCTGGCCGTGCCTTCTGCGCTGGCGGCGACTTCGGTGGCGGCGCCAACATGCGCCCCAAAAGCGGCCTTTCGATGATGCAAGAAGCGCGCCGCATTGTGGACAACCTGCTGGATTGCGAGAAGCCCATCGTCAGCGCCGTCAACGGCGCGGCGGCTGGCCTCGGCGCAACCATCGCCCTCCTCTGCGACGTGGTCATCGCTTCGAAGAACGCCCGCATCGGCGACCCTCACGTCAAAATGGGCATCACGGCGGGCGACGGCGGCGCGGTCATCTGGCCACTCCTCGTCGGCGTCAACAAAGCCAAGTACATGCTCATGACCGGTGACCTCGTGACCGCTGACGAAGCGATGGCCATGGGCCTTGTCAACAAAGTGGTAGACGAAGGCAAAGCCCTCAGCGAAGCGACCGCCATCGCACGCCGCCTCGCCAATGGCGCTCCGTTTGCCGTCCAAAGCTCCAAAATGGCCGTCAACAAGTTCATCAAGGCCGTTTCAAACCTCGTCCTCCCGCTCTCCCTCTCGCTCGAAGAGGCATCTATGACGAAGGCAGACCACGGAGAAGCCGTCCGTGCCTTCCAGGAAAAACGCGAGCCCAAGTTCACAGGCAAATAGCCGACTTTGAGCCTACCGGACTGCAATTCCCTCAATGACGCTTGGCCCGGCCCCTGATGTCACGATGCTAGTCAGTTCGAATCCGCCCGCCTCGAACAGCCGCCGCCATTCGGCTTCGGTCCGCTCTCGACCGCCGGGCATTACCAGCATGTTCAGGTCCGAAAACTTCGATCTCGGATTCGTGTTCGGCTCGCCGACCACCCACTCGAGGACCAGCAGTTTCGCCGTCCCGCAGGCCTCCCGCACCTTCCTCAGGATGCGTGCGCATTCGTCATCGTCCCAGTCGTGCAAAACAGATTTCAAGATGTAGGCGTCCGCCCCGGTTGGCACGCTTTCAAAAAAGCTGCCGCCAATGCTTGTAGCACGATCGGCAACTCCTGCCGCCTCGAATAGAGAGCCCGCTCGCGCCACGACATGTGGCTGATCGAAGTTGATCCCCCGCATCCCCCGGTGCTCCGTCAGAATCGCCGCCAACAATGCGCCATTCCCTCCGCCGATGTCCGCCACGGTCGCGTACTGTCCGAAGTCATACGCCACGAGCACGCTCTGTGAGAGCGACCGCGCGATGGCCATCATGCCGGCGTCAAAAATCGCGCTCTCTTGCGGTCGTTCTGCCCGCCAATCCCACACCCGCAAGCCGTCGTGCAGGTCTGGGAATGCGTTCTTCCCGGTCTGGATCGAAAACAGCAGGTGATCCCACGTCTGCCAGTAGTAAGGCCTACCGATCTGTCTCGCCCACGCGCCTAGTGGTTCCACTGCATCTGTGCGCAGGCATTCGCCAAGTTCCGTCAACGCGAATGCTCGGTCAGCGTCTTCTTCGAACACACCCACGCTGGCCAGCGCCCTCAGCAGCCGGTACAACGCGCCCTCGTGCGTCCCCGTCGCCGTCGCCAGTTCGCCGACGTCCCGTTTGCCGTCTTTCAGCAGATCGGCAATGCCCAGCGTCGCGGCCACATGCAGGGCCTGCGAAACTTGGAAGCTGTCGATCATCTGCCGCAACCGTATGGATGGGCGTTCCTGCATTTCGGCCATCAGTCGCTCCTTCGTCGAACTACCAGGAGGCTAGAAGCGCCCCTGCCCTATGTCAACGAACGTCCCTTTCTGGGTGCGCGAAGCCGGCGAGCGCGGTACTCTCACAAGCGGATTGCCCCCGTAGCTCAGTGGATAGAGTGTCGGCCTCCGAAGCCGAAGGCCCAGGTTCGAGTCCCGGCGGGGGTACCAACAAACCTTCGGGTTGCAAAAATCGGCGCCCGCGGCCTGAAGACCGCCGCCGCGCTGCCGATGATCTTGAAGTGAAGTCTCCGCTCGCCCTTCCCACTCCGTACGCCGCCAACGGCCTCTTGCGCATTACCATCGGCGGCACCGCCCGCGAATGGTGGAAAGAGCTACACCTTGAGCGCGAGGCCGGCCGCATGCCCGCCTCCATCGAGCCCATCGCCGATGGCAGCGACGGTGAGGTGATAGTCTCCCCAGCAGAATGGGCGCTTATTAAATCGTGGGGCGCCTCGCTTCCCGATTGGACCGAACGCGACGGCATCGAACAGCTCGTCTCGGAAGACGTCCTCGAAGGCTAACGCCGGAGTGCTCGCTGGACGCTCACCTTGCCCCCGGCGACACCTTCGCAATCGAACGCCTCTACGCCCAGTACAGTCACGCCATCCGTCTCGGTGACGGCGAAGCCTGGGCAGCTTGCTTCACGCCAGATGGCATCTTTTCGAACCCTCGCGAACGCGTCACCGGGCGCGAGGCCCTCTCCGCCTACGCCAACGATTTTTCGAAGCCGCGAAACGCCCGCTACTGGCTCAACAACCTCCTCCTCGAACCCGATGGTGAGGGCGCGCGGGGCAGTTGCTACCTGCTGCTGCTCCATGTCGGGCGGCGGCAACCCCGCCTCCATCGAGCTCACGGGCCTGTACACAGACGCCATCGTGCGATCGGCATTGGGCTGGAAGTTCGCCGCTCGCCACGTAGCGGGCGACCGCTAGCCACCACCCCTGTCACCACCCCTGTCACCATCTCTTCACCCGTTTTGCGAACGTAAGGATGACAGCGGCCTCGCCCGCACTTCTTGGCACTCGCGCGTGCGTCGGCTACATTGCGAACATTCCAGACAGGGCCGGTGAAATGCCACCAACTTTGGTCACGGTCCTGCCGCGTACCGTTGCGAACGCGGTGAGCCGGTGAGTCGCGCGCCAAAACGCCGCAACTGGAATGCCCCTCCTGGCGTTAGCTGGTTCCGAAGGGTCTCCGTCCTCCTCGGACTTTCTACCTTGCTCGGCCTGGCGGGCGTCTCGGCCGCCATGGTCGTCGTCAACATTCCGCTACCGCACCGCGTCGAAGCTTCGCAGCAGTACTCAGGTCCCTGGGATTTCGCCGCTGACTCGCTCTCCCAGCTCAACGGAATCGCCATCCAGGCGTGCGCCGCCGAGCGGGGTGCCACCAGCGCGGGCGCTGATTCCGCTGTCTGGCTCGTCCAACAGACCACCCTCCAGCGGCGCTACACCGCCCTCGCCGGCGACTACGACCGCCGCATCCGCGACGTTGTCGCGGATGGCGAGCGCCGCCCCTGGGAGATCCCCGCTGGCGCCCCTCCGCTCGAAACCGCCAAGGCACGCGTCTGCCTGAAGCCCGGTGAGGTGGCAGTCGCCGCCCCAGTGCGCCCCGAAGACTTCATCCACGGCGGCACGACCCTTTCAGAAGCCGAACTGGACATCGCCGGCCTCGCCGCCGGATGGCCCCAGGGCCCCGGCTGGTGGGACGACATGAAGCGAATTGTCTACTGCGAAAGCGGCCGCAACATCTTTGCCCACAACACCAGCGACCCGAACGGCGGCAGCTATGGTCTGGCCCAGATGAACGGCCGCCAGCACTTCGACAAGTCAGGCGAAGACTTCGAGATGCGCTTTGACCCGATCGTCAACCTGCGAACGGCCCTCTGGCTGCGCACCGTCCGAGGCCACTTCGGCGGCGGCGGCGGCTGGAGTTGCGCCGACAAACTCGGCATTAAGTAGCCGCCCGCCCCGGTCCGTCTGGTAGATTTGGCGCTTCGCGGCTCTCCGCGGCTCAGGAGCATTCAATGGAACGAAGACGCGTTGGCTCGGTCGAAATCGTGGCCCTCATCGATATAGTGCAGAAGTACGCCGCTACCGCGGTCTATCCCAACGCCGGCGACGCCCTCAATCGCTTCGGCGGCTACTTGGACGCCGACGGCGCCGTTGCCCTCAACTTCGCCGCCTTCGTCCTCATCGATGGCGAAGAACGCGTCCTCGTCGATACGGGTTGGGGGCCCGAGTACCAGGGCCAACTGCCCGACGAGCTGCGTCTCGCTGGCATCTGGCCGGACGAGATCACCCAGGTAACCTTCACTCACCTCCACGGCGACCACACTGGCTGGAACATCGACCGTGCCTCCGGCAAGCCGCTCTTCCCGAACGCCCGCTATCTCGTGCCGAAAAAAGACTGGGATTATTACAGCGCCCGCACCCCGGTCCCGGACTCGTTTACTCGCGACGTGGTCGCTTTGCCCGCCAAACAGATCACGCTCATCGAAGGCGAAATGGTCCTCACACCTTCGCTCACAACGCTCGAAACGCCAGGCCACACGCCAGGCCACACCAGCGTCGTCATCTCGTCGGACGGCGAGCGTGGCTTCGTCCTCGGTGACGTGGTCCTCACCCACATTGACGCCGAAATGCCGTCGCTAGAATCGTCCTTCGATTGGCACCACCAGATCGCACGCATCACCCGCCAGGCGATCATCGCCCGCCTCGTCGCCGACCAGTCGCTGGTGGCCGCCAGCCACCTCCCGGTGCCGGGTTTCGGCCGTTTCGCGTCCTCGAACGCTCAAACGCGCTGGGTGCCGGACTGAGCGAGTCGCCTACGGTTCCAGCGGATGGAAAACCATACCGGTGCCCAGCTTCGGATGGAAGAATGTCGACTTTTGCGGCATACGTTCGCCCTGGTCCGCCAGCGACATCACCGATTCAATCCCCACGGGGTTGAGCATGAACGCCGCTCCCTCCGCGTGATTGTCGACAAACTCCAACACTTCGCCCGCATCGTGGGAATACTCCACTACGCCGGCTCGTAGGTCGTCGTCCGTGATCCCCCACAGCGGTTCAAGAACGCCGTAGCGCAGCACATTGGGCGCAATCGCCGCCCACTCTGCACTTCGTCCTGGGCGGATGCTACCCGCATAGGCCGAAGGGTCTTTCAACTGCAAAAGATGCACGCTGCCGCCCTCCAGCCCCAAAGCAAGGATGTTAGCGGGGTTCGATGCGAGCTCGGACTCCAATTCGTGGTCCCGCTCGCTCTCGTCGCCAACCAGCTTGATCCGCGTAACGGTGAACGCCGCTTCGAGACGATCTTGCCAGTCCGCCGGCGCCCGCCGAGCGATCATCCGGTGAATCGGCCGGATCACCAGCCCCGGGTCGCTCGCCGCCACAATCGCCGTCATTGCGAACCGTGCCGGGTGGTCGCGCTGCAGTTTTTCGGTCTCGGAAACGCCGTTGCGATACGTGACGGCCGTTTCATACCGGTGGTGGCCGTCCGCGATGTAAAAGCTCTCGCTCAGCAACGGCGCCAGGAAACGCATTTCGTACCGCCCCGCCTCAATCACCCACAGACGATGCTGTTCGCCGTCGATGCTCGTCCCTTCGATGTCTGGCGGTTTGCTGTTAATCATCAGGTCCAGGAATTGCGAAAGCTGGCCTGCCCGGTCCCGTGCGATCATGAACACCGGGCTGAACTGCGTCTTCGTCGCTTGCAGCAGCTTCAGGCGGTCCTCCTTCGGCCCGGACATTGTGAATTCGTGCGGCTTCACGGCGCCTTCTTCCCACGGCTGCGCTTCCACTTCGGCCAAAAGCGCACGGCGAGTGAATTGCCTGCCGCCCTCCTCGAACTGCTGCTCATAGACGTACAGCATCGGCACGTCGTCCCGCGCGATCGCTCCATCTGCCTGCCACTCCGCCAACAGCGCTGCCACCTTGCCGTATCGTTCCTCGCCGCCTTCCGCCAGTTCCAGACGGACGGCATTGCGCGGGTTGCGGCTCTCCAGCACCTGCTGTTGGCTCGGCGAAATCACGTCGTAGGGCGGCGCAAGCAGTTCGCTGATCGGGCCTGCGGCCGCGGTGTAACGCAGGCCGCGAAAGGGCAACAACTGGGGCATCTGGTCTCCTCTGGGGCGTCTCGTTTGTTCCAGCGGCGCGGCGAATCTAAGATCGAACCACCGCATGCGCTCGTACTGTGTCTTTTGCAACATTGTAGCTGGGCGTGAGCCGGGCAACGTCATCTACGAGGATGACGACATCGTCGTGCTTCAAAATATCCTGCGCTGGGTGCCGGTCATGATGCTCGCCATGACCAAACGCCACACCACCCAATCCGAACTCTGGGACGACATTGGTAAGGTTGGCAAAATCGCCAGCGAAATCGGCAAGCAGCACTGCCCTAACGGGTTCCGTTTGGTCTCCAACTTTGGATACGACGCCATGCAGAGCCAGGAGCATGGCCACCTGCACATCATAGGCGGCACGTTCTTGGGCCACTACGTCGGCTGATTGCCGGCCAGCGCCGTCTGTTGCGCTTCGAACAACTGGGCAATCCCCGCCTTCGCCATGTCCATCAACTCATCCATCCCCGAGCGACTGAACGGCTTCCCCTCCGCTGTCCCCTGAACCTCGACGAAGGCGTCCTCGCCCGTCATCACCACGTTGAAGTCCACTTCCGCCGTCGAATCCTCTTCGTAGCAGAGGTCGAGCATCGGCACGCCCTTGATGATCCCCACGGAGACCGCTGCCACCGGTGATTGAATCGCCGCCGACGAGACCGTCCCCGCCTTGACGAGCTTCCCAATCGCAATCTGCAGTGCCACGAAAGCACCCGTGATCGAAGCTGTGCGAGTCCCGCCGTCAGCCTGTAGCACGTCGCAGTCAACGGTTATCGTCCGCTGCCCGAGCATCTCCAAATTCACCACCCCACGCAGTGAGCGCCCAACCAGCCGCTGGATCTCCTGCGTGCGCCCCCCTGGCCGCCCGCGCTCAACTTCGCGCTGACTACGCGTGTGCGTAGCTCGCGGCAGCATCGAGTACTCGGCCGTCACCCACCCGCTTGGTGTGTTTCGCAGGAACCCTGGCTGCCGGTCCTCCACGCTCGCCGCGCAGAGCACACGCGTCCGCCCGAACTCGATGATGCAGCTGCCTTCCGCAAAATCCAGGACGTTCGTTTCAATCCGTACCGGACGCAACTGGTTCGTGTTACGGCCATCAATTCGTGAGGTCAATGGGCACTCCATTCAAAATGCGCGCGAATCTTCGAGCGCGCTGGCTTCAACGTAATCGCATCGCCGAAAACGGGCGAACCTTCAGCGCTGCGTCGTGACAGCGACTGTCTTTCCGTCCGTCCGCACCGTGACTCGCCCAGAGAGATCGGTACGAAAAGTCCGGACGCTCGAAAGCGCCTCCAAAATCCCTGGAGCCGGGTGGCCGAACTTGTTGTCCGCCCCCACCGAGATGACCGCCACTTTTGGGTTCACCGCCGCCAGGAATACCGGGTCGGTAGTCTTCGAACCGTGATGCGGCACCTTCAGCACCGCCGCCGAGACGTTGGTGGTGGCCATTAGGGCTAACTGCGCGGGCCTTTCGGAATCGCCAGTCAGCAGGAACCGCACATCGCCGTACGTCACCCGCAAGATGATTGAAGTGTTGTTCAACTCTTTCGTTGGGTAGTCGGGCGGAGGCCAAAGCACTTCGAATTTCACGCCGTCTGTTTCGAACGAATCTCCCGCTCGTATCTCAACCCGCTCGCCCGCCCGTGCTCGGTACTCGCCGTACGAAACGATCGCACCCGTAACTCCAGTGTCACGTTCAACCGCGACATCGTAGCGGTCCAGGATCGCCGGGAGGCCGGCGATGTGGTCCTCCTGCGGATGAGTCACCAGCACCCCTTCGATGCTGTGGTCCCAGTGCGGCAACACAGCCCCCAACTGCCGCGCCAGTTCGATGCCGCTCGGCCCGCCGTCCACGAGAAAGCGCTTTCCAGACGGTGTGGTTAGGAGGATGGCATCACCTTGCCCGACATCCAGAACAGTCATCTCCAGCGCGCCCGGCCCACGCGAAGGCAACAGGCTCACCGGGATCGCCAGCACCAGGCACGCGCCAGCCGCCGCGCCAATCAGCACGTGCTTGCGCCTCCGCTGGTCGCTCCGCGTCCCAATCTGCGGCGCAGATGGCGCCAAGCGCCGATAGGCTGGCCATCCCAGCGCCGCCAGGACGGCGTAGCCAACCAACGCCGCGCTCCCAGATAGTTCAGGCACCGAAATGGCCGCGAACGGAAGGTTCGCCAAAGCGCGCGCCGTCGCCGTGACGAACGCCAGCGGGTAGTAGGCAATTACGCCCATCACCTGCCCCGCTGAGGCATCCACCAGGCCCACCACGGCCGCGAGCGCACTCAGCCAGAACGCCAACACAAAAGCGGGCTCGACCACGATGTTCGCCAGCGGCCCAATCAGCGAAATCTGCCCGAAATTCACCCACGTAATCGGCAGCGTCGCCACAGTCGCTGAAAGGGTCAGCGCTGCAACGTCAATGGCGAGCCCCGGCACGGGCGAGTGGCCTCCGGTTCGGTCCGTTGCAGCCTTCAACGCCCAGCGGATCCACGGCCCAAACACCACCAGCCCTGCAGTTGCCGATAGGCTCAACTGAAACCCGAGGTCTCGAGCTACAGACGGACTCCACGCTGTCATCACGACTGCCGCCGTACCCAATGCCGAAAGCGCGCTCTGCTGCCGCCCGAGGTATGTCCCGAAGAGGAAGACCGCCGCCATCACCCCTGCCCGCACTACGCTCGGCGAAAGACCAGCGATCAAGAGATAGCCGCCAACCGCCAGACACGCAGGCACCAACGCCCACCGTCGCCCGAACAACGGCACCGTCACCAGGAAGGTCAACGCCGTGATCAACGTCACGTTCGAGCCCGATACCGCTACGATGTGCGCCAAACCAGTCGTTCGAAAATCGGCGTAGAGGTCATCCGGCAGGTTGCCGTCCCGGCCAAACGCCACGCCCGCGCCCAAAGACGCCTCCGGCTCAGGGAGTGACCGTTCGAGCGAATGCTGCAAATTCAGCCGCGCCTCGGCCAGGTTCCGTGCGATCGCCCAACGGCCCGGCTCGCCCGTTACCTCCACCTTCGCAAACAGCATCGTCGCTACCACCCCGCGCCGCGCCAGGTAGCTGCGGTAATCAAAATCCTCGAAGACTGGCGGCTCTTGCAGCTTGCCTGTCAGTAGGACTGCGGTGCCCGGCAGGTACTCGGCGTACTGGTTCACAGTGATCCGCACTTTGCCCTTCGTCGCGCGCCGCTCCCCCGCCGCCGTGACCTGACGGACCTCTACTTCATAGCTCGCGGTAGTTAGCCCGGCGTCCGGCTCGGACGCCACCTCGCCCTCCAGCTCCACGCTTTGCCCCACATATCGCGCAACGTCCGGCGCATCGCGAGTCTCCCAACGTTCGAAACGGAACCCGCCAGCCAGTGCTAGCAACGCTGAAAAGTAGACGATCACCACCCCGCGAGTCCCGAACCTGGCATAAACCAATGGAAGCGCTCCGAACAGAATTACGCCCACCGTCCACCACGGCGCGCTCCAAAGGGCCACGGCCGCCATAGCAAACAGCCACGCCAGGGCAATAATCGGCAGCGTCATCGGAGCGGCACGCTACCAGAATCCCGTACGCCTCGCTCTTGCGTTGACGATCCCCTCACCCCTCCTTACAGTCCTGCAAAGGCGGCGAGCGGTTCGCAGCTGCCCCAAGGAGACACGTGCATGGTTTCTCAGAAGCGTGATGCGGCCATCGTCGGCATCTACGAATATCCCTTGCGGAAAGCACCCGGCATCACCTCCCTCCAGATGAAGGCCGAGTGTGCCGCCAAAGCGCTCGAAGACGCCGGCCTCTCGTGGAGCGATGTCGACGGCCTCTACGATGCCCAGGACGGCGCGGGCTCCGCGGGACTCGGTCTCGCCGAGTACTTCGGCTTCAAGCCGACCGTCATCGATACCACGCAGGTCGGCGGCAGCTCCTACGAATTCCACGCCGCCCACGCCCGCCGCGACATCGCCGCCGGCAAGTGCAAAGTTGCCCTCCTCACCTACGGCTCCACCGCCCACAGCGATATGCGGCGCATCGGTACAGGCGGCGGTGGTGGTGGCGGCTACAGCCCCGGCTCGTCCAGCCCCCTTAGCAACATGACTGACCCGTGGGGCATGACCCTCATCTCCAACTACGGCATGGTCGCCAGCCGTCACATGTTCCAGTACGGCACCACCTCGGAGCAGCTCGCCGCCATCTCCGTCGCCACCCGCGCCCACGCCATGCGCAACCCCGAAGCCGTCCAGGCGATGAAGGACCTCGAGTTCGTCGGTGTCAACGAAATCACCGTCGAGGACGTCCTCAACTCCCGGATGGTCGCCGACCCCCTGCACCTGCTCGAGTGCTGCATGGTCTCGGATGGGGGCGGAGCGGTCGTGATCGCCTCGCCCGAAGTCGCCCGGAACTGCAAGAAGAAGCCAGTCTGGATAATCGGCAGCGGCGAAGCGACGAAATATTCGGAAAACGGCAACGACATAACCGTCAGTGCGGCCGCCCAGTCGGGCCCCCCCGCCTTCGCCGAGGCCGGCGTAACGCCTGCCGAAATCGACATCGCCATGATTTACGACTCGTTCACCATCACCGTCCTTGTCATGCTCGAAGACCTCGGCTTTTGCAAAAAGGGCGAAGGCGGAGCGTTCGTCGCCGGCGAGCGACTCCACTACAAGAGCCCGCTCAAACCCGTCATCAACACCGACGGCGGCGGCCTCAGCTCGAACCACCCGGGCATGCGCGGCATCTTCCTCCTCCTCGAAGCGGCCCGCCAATTGCGCGGCGAATCCACTTCCCAGGTTGAAGGCGCCAAACTCGCCGTCGCCCACGGAAACGGCGGCATGCTCGCCACCAGCCACACCGGTGGCACCATCATCCTCGCCGGAGACTGACATGCCACGACCACAACCACGATTCCCCGAACCCGATACGCAGCCCTTCTGGGACGCCACCAGGGAGCACAAGCTCACCTACCAGGTCTGTGCCAACGCTCACGTCGTCTACTTTCCGCGCGCTCACTGCCCAACCTGCGGCTCCAGTAAGATGGAGACGCGCGAATCCAAGGGCGAAGGCACGGTTTATACCTACAGCGTCGTCCGCCTCAACCGGCACCCGGCCTTCGCCGCCCTCGGCCCGTATGCCGTCGCGTACGTCGATGTTGACGAAGGCTTCCGCGTTCTCACCAACATCGTCGGGCTCGCCGACCCCGTGAAGGACGCGAAGATCGGCCAGCGCGTCAATCTCCAGTGGGAAGACCAGGAAAGCGGCATCTCGCTCCCCATGTTCACCCCCGCGTAAACCGCCCGGCGCTCCCTTCTTACTGGGCGACCGGATGCGAGCAGCTACCCGGCACATGCATTGCCGCCAGCAACTAGCCCTCTGCTCGCATCCGTACCGCGCGCGTCAGCAAGGGGGTGCGATGTCGGCCCGAGCAAGCTCTTCCGTGCGCCACCGCGCTCGCTCCAAGCCCTTGCAGTCCTCAACCGTGAGACTAAAGTGTCTCCACTAGGGACATTCCTTGTTCGAGGGGCCTCACTTCGAGCATACCCAAGCGGAGATGGTCACCATGAAGACTCAAACTGACGGCGCTACCCAGGCCACAACCACTGCCTTCGACCCGGACCAACTCCGCGAAAAGTACCGGCAGGAACGCGACAAGCGCATTCGCACCGACGCCAACACCCAATACCGCGAAACCGCCGGCGACTTCACTCGCTTCGTCGAGGACCCCTACGCCACGCCAGACGACCGCCTACCACTCAGTGACGAAGTGGATGTGGCGATCATCGGCGGCGGCTTTGGCGGTTTGCTCGCCGGCGCCCGCTTGCGCCAGGCTGGCTTGCGCGATATCCGGATCATCGAAAAAGGCGGCGACTTTGGCGGCACCTGGTACTGGAATCGCTACCCCGGCGCCCAGTGCGACATCGAAGCATACATCTACCTTCCGCTGCTCGAAGAGGTCGGCTACATGCCCACCGAGCGCTACGCCCGCGCCCCCGAAATCATGGAGTACAGCCGCGCGATCGCTCGCAAGTTCGATCTGTACAGCAACGCCTGCTTCCAAACCGAAGTGAAAGAGCTTCGCTGGGACGATGACGACAAGCGCTGGATCATCACCACCAATCGAGGCGACCGGATGAGTGCGCGCTTTGTCGTCATGTCCAACGGCCCGCTAAATCGCCCCAAGCTGCCAGCCATCGAAGGCATCGAGAAGTTCGCCGGCCATACCTTCCACACCAGCCGCTGGGACTACGGATACACGGGCGGGGACGCCTATGGAAACCTCTCTGGCCTTCGCGATAAGCGAGTGGGAATCATTGGTACCGGCGCCACCGCCGTGCAGTGCGTACCGTTCCTCGGCGAGGCCGCGCACCAGCTCTACGTCTTCCAGCGCACGCCGTCCTCGGTCGATGTCCGCGGCAACCGCCCGACCGACCCTTCATGGGCCGCTTCCCTGGAACCCGGCTGGCAACAACACCGCCGCGAGAATTTCAACACCCTCGTCGCCGGCGGATACCAGGAGGAAGACCTCGTCGCCGATGGCTGGACCGATATCTTCCGCATCCTCGTCACCGCCGCCCGGAAAGCTGCCGAAAATCCGCAGTCCGCGGTCGGCGCAGCCTCGGCCGTCGAACTCGCCGACTTTGAAAAGATGGAACAGGTGCGCGCGCGCGTCGATGGCCTCGTAACCGACCCCGTCACCGCCGAAGCGCTGAAGCCCTACTATCGCCAGTTCTGCAAGCGCCCGACGTTCAACGACGAGTACCTGCAAACTTTCAACCGCCCGAACGTGGAGCTCGTGGACACAAAGGGCCGCGGCATTGACCACGTCACCGAGCACGCTGTTGTCTTCGATGGCAAACGGTACGAGGTCGATTGCCTCATCTTCGCCACGGGTTTCGAAGTCGGCACGAGCTACACGCGCCGCGCCGGCTACGATGTCGTCGGCCGGGACAACGTCAGGCTCTCCGACAAGTGGGCCGACGGCCTACTGACCTTCCACGGATTCCAGAGCCGCGGGTTCCCCAACTGCTTCCACATGGGCCTCACCCAAAGCACCCTCACGGCCAACTTCACGCACCTTCTCGATGAGCAAAGCATCCACATCGGCTACATCGTCGGCCAGGTCAACGCTGCTGAGGCCCAGACCGTTGAGACCTCCGAAGGGGCCGAAGCGGCCTGGGTGGAGACGATTCGCAAGCTCGCCCGCCAGGATGAAAAGTTCCGCGCCGAATGCACTCCCGGCTACTACAACAGCGAAGGCAAGCCGAACGCGGCCACCGACTTCCTCGGAAATCAATATGGCCCCGGCCCAATTGAATTCTTTAAGCTCCTCAGCGACTGGCGCACGGAAGGGAGCCTGGCCGGCCTCGAAGTCGTTTAACTAGAAACGGCGCCGCGACCGATCCGGGAGAGATCCCCACTCGGCCGCGAGGCTCAACTATTGCTCTGCCGCCCGCGCGTTCGACTACTACGAGCGCCGTCGCTTCGCTGGCCTCGGCTTCACCCAATTCCTGCTAATCAGAAACCGCGTCGTCAGCCGTGACAGCCCAAATCCCAGCAGCAGCGCAAACACCACGAACACTGCATAGGTCAGCGCCGAATTCTCCGCCGCCTGCACCAGCACCCCAAAATAGAGCCCGATGAACCCGCCCATCGAAAGCGCGAAGTAGACTGGGAACGTCTTCCACTTCCAGTCTGGCATCGCGACAGGCACATAAGGCAGAGGTGCGGCGACGCCATCGCCGCTCGCCTGTACGCCCCTCGCACTGCCCACTGCCGGGCGTTTCGCCCGCCGCTTGGAGGCGCTCACGATGGCACGCCGAAGCGCAGCCGGAACGCCACGTCACAACGTTGGCAGAGCGGTACCACGTCTCGCCCCAACAGGTTACGGAAGCCAATCTCGTGCACTCCGCACTTCTCTCCTGCCTCGTTCACGCGCGCGTCCGGATAGTGGAACCAGCCACCGCAATCAGCACACACCAGCACACTCCTCGTCCCCGCAGGACCCTTGCACTCGCAGCATACGTCCGCATTCATTTCGGTCCCTGGGCGAAGGACAGCACATCTCGACGTTCGAAGAGATACACCCCGCTCGCAGTCCGCCGATGTCGTAAATCGCCCGCCGCTGCCGCCTGGCCAATCCATTCCTCGGTCATCCCGGCAGCCTGCGCCGCCTCTGCGAGATCCAGGACGTCGTCCAGGTTGCCCTCCGGTTCGGGAGGGTTGAGACAACTGTCGCAGCCGAATTCGAGCCCAAGATGTTCCTCGTTGATCCACACCTGACCGCAGTCGTCTCCGGGCAGGTCGGTACGCTGATTTAGGTGAAACACCTTCCCGCACGTATCGCAGGTCGCGAACATGTGGGCAGCAATGGACAATCCGCAAACCGAGCATGAATTTTCTGCTGTTGTCATAGCGTGAAGCGCTCCCTCGAAAACGATACCGTATCCTTGACTCGGGCAAAACGAGGCCTATATGATTAGGCAACCTTAGCAATTCCTGTGGATCGTAACGCCAATCCACTCGACTATCCTCCCAGGAGGTTCTGTGCAGCTGGCTCCCCCACCTGCCTACGATGACCTCGTCGCGCGGCTCGGCGTTAAGCCGCTGCCTGAAGACCTGCTCGGCCAGGCCCTCACTCACGCCTCTTATCTCAACGAAGCCAATTCTGGCGCCGAATCAAACGAACGCCTCGAATTCCTCGGTGACTCCATTCTCGGCATGGTCATCGCCGATGAGCTCTACCGCCTCTTCCCCATCGCCGGCGAAGGTGAGCTCACCCGCATGCGCGCCGACATCGTGAGAGGTACGACGTTGGCCTTCGCCGCCTCCCGTCTCGGATTGGGGGAGCACATGATCCTTGGCCGCGGCGAAGAAGCGGCCGGCGGCCGCAACCGCGACCGTAACCTCGCGGGAGCCATGGAGGCCGTCATCGGCGCGGTTTTCACCGCCAACGGCTATCGTTCCGCTCGCGCCTTCATCCTCAAGCTCCTTCGTCCTGAACTGCGCCAGATCCGCAAGGAGGGCGCGCGTGTAGACCCCAAATCGGCGCTCCAGCACCTCGTCCAGGCTCGCTGGCACGAACCCCCCGAATATGTGACCGTTGAGGAGCAAACTGGCGGTGCGGGCCGCAGGTTTACTGTCGAAGTTCGCCACGCCGGCGCCACGCTGGGCAGCGGCAGCGGCGCCAGCAAGCGCGAAGCGCAACAGAAGGCAGCTCAAGAGGCCGTTACCGGACTCACCGCGGAAGCGGCGGGGGAGGCCTAGCCCATGTACCTCAAAAAGCTCTCCATACAGGGCTTTAAGAGCTTCGCCAACCGCACGAGCTTCGACTACGGGCGCGGCGTCACGGCCGTGGTCGGCCCCAACGGATCCGGTAAAAGCAACGTCTCCGATGCTATCCGCTGGGTTCTCGGCGAACAGAGCACCCGCCTCCTTCGCGCTAAAAAGCAGGAAGATGTCATCTTCGCCGGCACCAGCGAGCGCGCCGCCGTTGGCCTCGCCGAAGTGATCCTCACCCTCGACAACGAAGAACGCTGGCTCCCGCTTGATTTCGCCGAAGTCGAGATCGGTCGCCGCGTCTACCGCAACGGCGATTCCGAGTACCTCCTGAACGGCTCACGCGTCCGCCTGCGCGATGTGCTCGACCTCCTCATGAAGGGCGACGTCGGCCAGAACAGCTACTCGATCATGGGCCAGGGTCTCGTCGATGAAGTGCTCAGCATGTCGCCCGATGAGCGCCGCTCGTTTCTCGATGAGGCCGCGGACGTCAAGCGCTTCCGCACGAAGATTAAAGAGGCTCAGGACCGCCTTGCTGCCACGCGCGACAACATTGATCGCGTCGCCATCATCGTCCGCGAAATTGAGCCCCGCCTCGCCCAGTTGAGCCGTCAGGCCGATCGCGCCGCCGAGCATCGCCGCCTCTCAGCCGAACTGAGCGACCTGCTCCGCACCTTCTACGGTCAGCGCTGGAGCGATGCCCAGAACAGCATCGTCCGCGCGCGGGCCACGCTCGATCAGAGCACGGCGGAAGACGCCGCGGCCGCTGCCCGCGTCACCCAGCTCCGCGACCAATTGCGCGCCCTCACGGACGAAATTCGTAAGCGCCGCGACGCCATCTCTCGCCGCGACACCCGCAACACCGAGATCGAACAGCGCCTCGCTACCACCGAGCAGGCGATCGCCCTCGACCGCGAACGCCACTCGATGCTCGCCGCCCGCCGAGAGGAGTTGCGCAGCGAACTCGAGATGCTCGAAACCGAAAAGCTCGCGCTCTCTTCTACCGATGTCGATGACGGACGCCGCGGCCTCGAAGTCGTCGGCGAAGCCGAAGAAGCGAAGGTCTCGGTCACGCAGGCTCGCCAATCGCTCGATATCGCCGAGCGCGACTACTCAACCGTCCGCAGCCGTGTCCAGGAACTGCGCGATGGGGCCGAAGCGGATGACCGGCGCGCCGGCGCCCTGGAAGCCGATGCGATCAGTGCCACTCGGCGTCTCGGTGACCTTGACCACGAAGAATCCCAGGCCGGCGCCCAGCGCAAAGCCGTCATAGTCGACCTTGTGGGCTACGGTCGGCGCTTCGCTAACGGGCGCGCAGCGGTCATCGAAGGCGAAGAGAAGCTCGAAGCCGGCCGTGCCGAAGCGGACGCCGCCCGTGAACGCCTTAGCCGCGTGCAAGAAGAAGTGCGCACCTACGAAGCGGCTGGCAACCATGACCTTCGCGAACTGGATCATCTCGAGGGCCGGCTCGATGCCCTCCGTCGTGTCCAGGCCGAACACGACGGGGTGGCTGCCGGCACGCGCAACGTGCTCATCATGGGACAGGCACTGATTGATGGCGTCGAACCCGGGAGCCTCGGTGAACCGCCGGAGATACATGGTGTCGTAGGTCTCCTCGCACGCCAGATCAAAGTCCCCGCTGGCCTTGAAATCGCGATCAACGCCGCGCTCGAGCAGCGCCTCCACGCCGTCGTCGTAGACACCGAGGCCACCGCCCTCGAAGCGATCTCCGCCCTGCAGCGGCGCAAGCACGGCCGCGCCCAGTTCCTGCCGCTGGAAACGGTCCGGCACGTCTATCCGCTCAATCTCCAGAAGGAACGCGGAGTGGTCGGCGTCGCTTCCAAGCTCGTGCGTTGCGACGCCCGATTCAAGCAACTGATCGATACCCTGCTTGGCCGCGTGATCGTCGTCGAAGACGTCCAGACTGGCTTGCGCATGGTGAAGCGCTCGCTCGGCTCGGTCGTCACCCTCGATGGTGTCTACATCGAGCCCACTGGGGTCATCGCCGGCGGCGCGTCGGGCGCCGATGAAGGCGCTTTCAGCCGCCAGCGAGAACTCGAGGAACTCCCCGAGCGTATAGAAGTGCTCCGCGCCCGCACCGACACCAGCGCCCACCAGATCAGCAACGCCCGCGCCGCCATCGAACAGCTCGCCATCCGCAGCAACGAAGCCGAATCGGCCTACCAGCTGTTCCGCCGCGAACTCGAAGGCGCGCGCTTCGACCTCGAACGCGAGCGCGAACGTCTTCTCCGCCTGCGCCGCGATATGGACGCCGTCGGCTCGCGTCAGACTGACTCCTCCCGCGAGCGCGAAACCCGCGAAAAGCAGATCGAACAGTCCCGTGCCGCCGCCGAAGAACTCACCCTCCGCCGTGACGCCCGCCGGGCAACGATGACCGGCCTCGAACATGAACTGCGCGAGGCAACCGAGCGCCGCGAATCCGCCCTCAAGTCCGTGTCCGATGCTAGTGCCCGCCAGGCAACCATCGAGGGCGAGCGACGGACGCTGGTCGCCATGCGCGAACAGCACGAAAAAACGATTGAGCGCCTCGCCAACCAGGTCGCCGCCAAGCGCCTCCAGGGCAAGAACCTGGACCTCGAAGCGAACGTCATCGAAGAGCGTCTTGGGAAGCTCGGCCACGAACTTGAAACGGTACTCTCGGAACAGGCGAAGTACGCCGAAGACGCCGCGCCAGATCGCGACGAGCTCCACCGCCTCGAAAACCACGAGCGGACGATCCAGGAGGAGTACAACGAAGCCCAATCGTCCCTCCTCTCGATCGACCGCCGCCGCCTCGATCTCGAAGGCGAATTGGCCCGCACCAATGAGCACATTGAGCACCTCCGTCTGGAGATGGAGCGTGAGGGTCTGGCACCCGACCGCACCGGCCGCATCGTCGCCATGGAACAGGCGATGGCTACTGACCCGCTGGTCGAAGTGACCGCCGCGCAGTCCGTGCAGGGCGCAGCCGAAGTCGACATCGAGGAGACCCGCACGCGCATCGACGCCGTTCGCCGCGAGATTCGCCGCCTCGGAGCGATTAACACCGAGGCACCCGAAGACTTCCAGGAACTGCACGACCGTCACGAATTCCTGACCACCCAACTGGCCGACCTCAACGACGCCGAGATCCAGCTGCGTGAAGTGATCGCCGAGCTCAACGAGGAGATTCGCGTCCGCTTCGGCGTTACCTTCGAACGCGTGAACACCGCATTCGGCGAGTACTTCTCGTCCTTCTTCGGCGGCGGCACAGCCAGCCTCTCGCTTACCGATCCGGACAACCTCGCAGAGGCGGGTATCGAGATCGAAGCTCAGCCCCCCGGCAAGCGCATTAAGAGCTTGAGCTTGCTCTCCGGCGGCGAGCGTTCGCTTACCGCGGTTGCTCTGCTCTTTGCCCTGCTCTCGGCCAACCCCGCGCCCTTCTGCGTTTTGGATGAGGTGGACGCCGCCCTCGACGAGGCGAACGTCGGCCGCTTCACCACCGCACTCAAAGACCTCTCGGAAAAGACGCAGTTCCTGATGGTCACCCACAACCGCCGCAGCATCGAAGTCGCCGACGCCATCTACGGTGTCTCCATGGGCCGCGACGGCGTCTCCAAGGTTCTTTCGTTGCGGCTTTCGGACTTGCCTCAGAACTGACCATTGACCACCGCGGCTCTACCATCGAACGACAGCTGACCAAGAAGGAGCGCCCGCGTGCGGTTTTGGCGCAAGAAACCCCAGGATGAATCCGCTCCCGAGTTCGAGCCTAAAGATGAGGACGGCACGGTCGCCGTCGCGGACCTTGAATCCGAGACGCTCGAAGCTGAGGAAAACGACCTCTTCGTCGAGGACTACGAAGCCACCCCCGAAGCGGTCGCCGAGGTCCACGAGCAGACGGAGCGGGCCGTCGAACGCACCCGCCGAGGCTTTTTCGGTCGCTTGGGCGGCATCTTCGAACGCTCCGACTTCGATGACTCCATCTGGGATGACCTCGAAGAGATCCTCATCTCAACCGATACAGGCCTGCCGACTACCGAGCTCGTCATCTCCCGCGTCCGCAAGCAAGTCAAGGACCAGGGCGCGAAGCAGAGCGCCCGTGTTCGCGAGTTGTTGCGCGAAGAGCTGGTCGCCGTGCTCGAAGCGCCCCGCCGCGAACCGCCCGCCTGGGCCCGCGCTGGAGCCCCGGAAATGCTCATCCTGCTCGTCGTGGGCGTAAACGGCGCCGGCAAAACAACATCAATCGCCAAAATGGCTCACGCCTTCAAGCGGGACGGTGCCAGCGTAATCCTTGGCGCCGCCGATACCTTCCGCGCCGCAGCTTCGGACCAACTCAAAGTCTGGGGCGAGCGCGTCGGCGTCCGCGTCGTCGCGCATCAGCCCGGAGCTGACCCCGGTGCGGTTGTCTTCGATACGCTCGCCGCGGGCGAAAGCATCAAGGCGGATTTCGTCATCATCGATACCGCCGGCCGCCTACACACCAAGACCAACCTGATGGAAGAGCTCAAGAAGATGGACCGCATCATCAAGCGCAAGCATCCAGACGGCCCTCATGAAACGATCCTCGTGCTCGATGCCACAACTGGCCAAAACGGTCTGATGCAGGCCAAGACCTTCGCCGAGGCAGTGGGCATCACGGGCATCATCCTCGCCAAGCTCGATGGCACCGCAAAGGGAGGAATTGCCTTCGCCATCGCCCACGAACTCGATATCCCTGTCCGCTTCATCGGCACCGGCGAGAAAATGGACGACCTGGCGCCTTTCGATGCACGGGAATTCGTTGATTCCCTCCTGGCCTGACCGCGCTTGAGCAACGTGCTCGCCTTCTGGGCGGTCTCGCTGATCGTCGGCGCGCTGGCGATGCCAATCGCTTTCGCCCTGCTCCGCCGCCTCCCAGATGCAGGGGCCGGCATGAGCTTCGCTCTCGGCCTCGTCCTTGCCGGGTACGGCTACTTCATCCTTCGCGTCACCCACATCCTCCCACATGGCCGGGGCGGCTATCTGTTGACCCTCGCCCTACTCGGCCTTGCGTCCGTCGCCGTTGCCGGGCGAGATCGCCGCTTCGCCTCCACGTTCCGCCGCAGCTGGCCGGGATGGCTCGCCGCCGCCGGTGTATTCACGCTCTTCTTCTTCACCTACGTCTCGTTCCGCTCTTACAACGCAGATATCGGCGGCACCGAGCAGCCGATGGACTTCATGTACCTCAATGCCACCCTCACCTCACCCGAATACCCCCCTCACGACCCCTGGCTCGCGGGAGAACGCGCCAGCTACTACTACTTCGGCTACCTCCAGGCAGGGCTGCTTACCGCGACCGCCGGAGTGCCCGCTTCCACGGGCTACAACCTCAGCCTCGCCTACACTTTCGGCGCGGCGGCTGCCGGCATCGCTTCCCTCGCCTTCGCGTTGGCGCGCTGGGCCCTTGGCGTCCGCGCGCGCCGCTGGGCAATCTGGGCCGGGGCTCTAGCCGCTGCTTTCCTCCTCTTCCTCGGCTCAATCTCCGCCATCTTCGAATGGTCGGCGGCCCACGGAAACTACAACCGGAGTGTCTACGAAGCATTTGGCGTGGAATGGATGATCCCCTGTTCGCCCGGCCAAACCGGGGACTGCTACACCGGGCCCGTCGTAGATCGCACAACGGCGTGGTACCCCACCGAGTTCTGGTTCTGGTGGCGTGGCTCTCGAATCATCCCGAACACCATCACCGAGTTCCCGTTCTTCAGCTTCCTCCTGGGGGACCTCCATCCCCACGTCATGTCCATCCCTCTAGTCCTCCTTTCCATCGGGCTCTCCGCCTCCGTTTGGCGAGGGCGTCGTAGGCTGAGCTGGCAGTCGCACCGCGCCAACCCCTTCCCCGGCCTCGCGCTAGCCATCATCTTCGGTGCTCTCGCCTTCCAGAACGCCTGGGATCTGCTCACCTTCAGCGCGGTCCTCGTGCTCGCCGTCCTCGCGCGCAACTATCGCCGTGGCCCACCGCGCGAGGCGTTGCTCGGCGCCGCCAGCTACCTCGCCCCGCTCTTCCTGGTGGCCGGCCTCGCCTACACACCGTGGTACCTTGATTTCTCCTCACAGGCGCAAGGCCTCAAGCCCTACGTCGGCGCAGGGACGCGCCCCGAGCATGCCTTCCTTCAATTCGGCCCGCTGCTGGCCGCGGCTCTCCTCGCCCTCACGTGGTCATTCCGCCGTGCCAACCGCGAAGTGATCTCCAACGCCCTAACGGCTACTGCCTGGCTTCCACTGCTTCCGCTCCTCGGATGGATGATCCTCGCCGCCATCAACAGCGATTTCGGCAACGGCCTCGAGGCGCGCGGTGGCGGCGGTTGGCTCACGCTCGCCGTCTACGGTATGACTGCTTGGCTGCTTGCCGGTTCGGCCCTTGTCCTCAGCATCCGCCGTAGCGGCGCAGCCTTTGTTCTCGCGTTGCTCAGCATCGCCGCCATGCTCCTGTATGGCGCTGAACTATTCTTCATTAAAGACGTCTTCTTCACCTCCGTGCCGCGACTCAACACCGTCTTCAAGCTCAGCTACCAGGCGTGGATGTTGCTTTCGGTCGGAGGAGCGGTGGCCGCCGTCGTTGCCCTCAACCGTGCCATCAGCGGCCAGAACCGCGCCGGCTGGCTGGCCCTTCCGATGGGTGTCCTGGCTTGCGCCGGGCTCTTCTACCCCGTGCTGGCCTCCGCCAACCGAACAGACGGTTTCGAAAAGGAAACGGCAATCGATGGCCTCGCCAGTCTCGCTCGCAGCAACCCCGACGAATACGCTTTGACGCGCTGGATGCAAGACAACACAAACCCCGGCGACGTGGTCATCGAGGCCAGCGGCCGAACCTGGCGGCGTGACCCCAGCGGTGCCGCCGCCGTCACCGAACCCGGCAACGATTACACCAACGCCGGCCGCATCAGCGCCCGCACGGGTCTGCAGGCGCCCCTGGGCTGGTTCTTCCACGAAATCCAATGGCGCGGTGAGACTCCCAAAAACCGCGAAGGCTTCACCGCGATCCAGGCCACCGTCGATCGCGCCTACCTCGGCTCGGCGGTCGATGTCCTGACGTCCATGCGGGCGACGGGCGCGAAATACCTCGTCGTAGGCGGCAGTTCGCCATCCGAGCCAAGTTTCGAACGGTCGAAATACATCGCAGACCTCATGCCTGATTACGCCGCCTTCCTCGACGTTGCCTTCGAATCCGGCGACGCGCGCGTCTACGCTCTCCCCGAATATTACGAGGCGCCAACCTCGTGACCGCCGATGCCGGGCGCTCGAGGGCGGAAATCGCCGGCATCACTGTGTCGGTTGGTGCGCTCGCCTGGATCGCTGCCACTGCTGCCTTCGTCCTCCTGCGTCTTGCATTCCTCTGGGACGCCCCGGTAGGCGGCTTCGAACTGGCTGGCCTCTCGGGCGCCTGGCAGGCGCGCATCGGCGAGACCGACGCCCGCTTCGCGCCCACGCTGTTCCAGGCTTTTAGCGCCGTTCTACTTCGGCTCTCATCCTCCGAGATGCCCTCTCGGCTGCTCGCACTGCTCGCCACCTGCTCACTGCCCGCCGCAATCTACCTCCTCCGCCCTCGGCTCGGTGAAGCCGGCGCCCTGTTCGCGCTCGCCCTCCTCGCCATCGATGCACCTGGCATCGCCCTCGGCGCTTCTGCCTCCGCCATGGCCTTCGACCTCCCGCTCGCCCTCTGGCTCTTCGTCGCCTTCTCCCGCGGCGCCCTCCCCATTTGGCTCTGGGCGGCCGGCGGATTCGCGCTCGCGACAGCAGGGCCTCTCCCGCTCCCGCTGATCGCCGCGTTGTCCGCCGTGTCGCTCTTAAAGCGCCGTTACCCAACGCGCGACCAACTGATTCTCCTCGCTGTGGGCGCGGCCGTTGGCGTGCTGCTCGCGTCGTTCCGCTTCGGTCTCGGTTGGGATGGCCTGCGCGTCCCGCCCTTCGTCCTCTTCAACGCAGGCTTCGAACAGGCTTGGTCCTCCGGTTCGGCCTTCGAGCTCACGCTCCTTTACGGCTTGCCGATTCTCGTTGCCGGGATTGCCGCCGCTGTTGTCCTCGCAATCCGAACGTACCGTTCCGGGTCGGCCATCAACGAAACGCTCGTGCTTCTCGCATGGCCGCTCGTATCGCTCACCTGGCTCCTCGCCTCCAGCCAGTCGCAGAACGCTGTCCCGCTGGCCGCCCTCAGCCTGCCTCTCGCCCTCCTTGCCGGGCCAGCCCTCGCGGAAGCCGCCAGATCCCTCGCCCGCGCTGATTGGCAGATCGCTCGCTTTCTCGTCCCCGGAGCGATTTTCGCCGCCGCCCTCGCCGTCGCCCAGTCCCTTAAATGGGCCCGCACCGACAAAGTGGGCGATGCCAGCGAGCGGGTGCTCGTGGCCGGACTTCTCGTGCTCGCAATCTCTGCCCTCGGCTACGTGGTCTCCAACCGTCGAGCGTTGCCCACGCTGTTGGTCCCAGCCATCGTGATCGCTCTCCTCCCCCTCTTCGCGGGTACGTTCGGCGTTGCGCTCAGTTCGCCGCACGAAGCTCTGCCCTCGCCCCGTAGTCCCGCCCCGGCCCGCGAGTTGCGCACCATCGCCCTCGAAGCCGTCGCCGCCGACGGCGGACTGCTCGTCGTCCACCCATCGTTCGAACGGGTCGTAACCTGGCCATTCCGCGACTCCGGTACGCTTATCGTCTCCTCGCGCGTGCCCGAAAACGCATCCGTCCTTATCTGGCCCAACGCCGCTCCAAGGCCGGAGGGATTCAGCCCCGTGGAGGGCAAGTGGAACCTCCTCCAGTCGCCGCAACTCCCCCCCGGCAGCCCGCTCGAGTATCTTCGCTGGTTCACGAATCGTAACAGTCTGGACATCAGCTCAACCGCTGCGAGCGTATACGTC
>JBBQGT010000036.1:0-25010 GCA_038323265.1 Tepidiformales bacterium | reverse complement strand
CGTTTGGGGCGGCAGATCTGCATCGTGAAATCGAGCACGGTGTAATTGTACGCAGCACCGGGCCTACTGGATTTTGTCACTTTTCTGAAGGTTATGGCGCGCGCAGAGCAACCGCACGTTTTGCGGAGTCGCGCTGGATCCGCCCTTCGAGAAGGGTAGGTCGTGGTCGAAATGCAGATGATCTGTTGCGCCGCAGTCAACACACCTGCCCTTGTCCCTCTTGTAAACGAACTGCTTGACCCACGTCGGAATCTGTCGAGTCTGTTCCTCGTGGTGAGCTTCCGGTGGGCGAATGGCTATCTCTGGATCTTCGTCGATGGACGTAAGTACAAACTTGAAGACCAGCCGACCCCCAGACTTTTCCTGTCGGTAACCGCTAAGTAGAAACGTTCCTCGGAAACTCCAGATGCCGTCACGGAGTTTTTCGTAGACGCGGAATCTTGCGGGAGGCACTTCGCCACGCTCATATCGATCGGTCCAATCTGCGAATCTGCCGTTCTCCGTTGGCGTCCCGCGGGGCGAGAAGCGGGGTTGGTCGTTGGACTTCGGTTCCCCGGTGCCCGGGCTCCGCGGTTGATCATGGCCTTCGTAGATTAAATGGCCGTCGTCGTCCAATACGTCGGAGTACGGAGCATTCGGGCGTTGGGACATGAGGATGATTCCATGGTTGGGTGGCAGGCGAAACGTCATGCCACGTTGCAGCATTTGTCCTTCGACCTGGCACATCTCAGCGTGACTGAGGATCTCGCCAGGTCTCAAGATGATGGCCCTTCGTTTCCGCCAGATGCTTGAAACACCTGATCGAAGAACGCGCGGCTTACCTGTTGGAACGAATGTTGCGCGTTGCGACGCGGATCCCCGACCTTCCCTAACGAGACGGGTCGCTGGAACGCAACGTACGCCGTGAGTTCGGCGTCAACGACTCCCTTATCGCCGAGGACAACCGACCAGACTTTCGCGGTGGCGAAGATGCAGCCGTCTTCAGGGGTTCCCGACTTGGTGGGCCGATAGAACAAAACAATGTCGTTTTTGCAGAGCTTCCTTGCATTGGGCAGCCGCTGATTGAAGTTGTAAGTGGTTCCCTCGGAGTCGTCCCAACTGGACTGTCCGTCCGGCCGCTTCTGCAGCATGAAGAATGCCATCCGCGCCAGGATAGAAGGTCGCCTGGCCGGTGCAATCGCTAGCCGCCCTCCCGCCCCATCCGCTACACTGTTACCTGAGGGTTAGCACTCTGCTTACGAGAGTGCTAAAGTAGCCCTATAGGGTTGATAATGGCTTTGTCAGAGCGCCGCGGGCGCATCCTCGCTTTCATCGTCGATGACTTCATCGACAGCGCCACCCCCATCGGCTCGCAGTCGCTGGTGGAGCGGCATGCGCTTGGCCTTTCGAGCGCAACGGTGCGCAACGAGATGGCGGCGCTGGAGGACGAGGGGCTGATTACGCATCCGCACACGTCGGCGGGGCGCATCCCCAGCCATCGCGGCTACCGCTACTACGTTTCGAGCCTGATGCCGGAGCGCAACCTGTCTTCGCAGGAGCAGTTCACGATTTTGCACCAGTTCCACCAGGCCTCCGGGCAGTTGGAGGAGTGGGTGCAGCTGGCGGCGAGCGTGCTGGCGAACAATCTGCACAACGTGGCGCTGGTCACGCAGCCGCGTCTGCTGGAGGTGCGTCTGAAGCATCTGCAGCTGGTTGAGTTGCTGGATAACCGGGCGCTGCTGGTGGTAGTGACGACCGATTCGGGGGCGCACCAGCGGACGCTGGAGTTCCCGGTGACGATGCACCAGGAGGCGCTTTCGCGGCTGGCAACGCGCCTCAATGCAGAGTTCGGCAACAAGACAGTGGCCGAGTTCCCTTCGCGCGAAGACGCTGCCCCGCTGGGCGAGGCGGAGTCGGTTGTGGTGTCGGCGGTGCGTGAGTTGCTGCTTCGCGAGGAGCAGGCGGCGGTCGAGGCGCCGATCGTGGAGGGTGTGCGCGAAATGCTGCGCCAGCCAGAGTTTGGCCACAGCGACCGCATGCTGGACACGCTGGAAGCGGTCGATGAGCGTCGGCTGCGCGACGCGATCCCGTCGGGGGCGATGGGCGAAGGCGACGTGGCGATCGTCATCGGCGACGAAAACCGCGCGGGTCCGTACCAGGATATGAGCTTCGTGCTGGCGCGCTACGGATTGCCGGGCGGCGCGAGCGGGATGCTTGGTGTGCTTGGACCGACGCGCATGGCCTACGGCGATGCGGTGGCGAACGTGCGCTACGTGAGTGATGTCTTGACAGAGCTCATGAGGCGTCTGCACGAGGGCGAATGAGCACGAATTCACGATTCAGGATTCGAGTGACCAGTTGAGTTATTCGAATGTGATGCAACAGGAGCGACAGTATTGAGTGGGCAAGGAGGAAGCATGCAGGCAGATGAGGATGAACGGACCGTCGACAAGCGGGCGGCTTCGCGTATGAACGGCGACGGCGCAGACGATGGTTCGGCAGCCGACGGAGGGGCCGCCACGGCGGAGGGGGGCTCGAACGAAACGCCTGAACAGGAGCTGGCAACGGCCAAGGAGCAGGCGGAAAGCAACTACAAGAGTTGGCAGCGCACAGCGGCCGACTTTCAGAACTACAAGCGGCGGGTGGAGCAGGAGCGGGGCGAATCGGCGCGGTTCGCAAGCGCTGCGCTCGTAATCAACATGCTGCCGGTGTACGACGACCTGGACCGCGCGGTGAACTCGGTTGACGCGCACCTGGCCGGACTGAACTGGGTGCAGGGCGTCATCGCCATCCAGCGGAAATTTGCGTTGTTGTTGGAAGCGATGGGCGTGAAGGAGCTTTCAGCGGCAGGCGAAGCGTTCGACCCTGAGCGTCACGAAGCGGTGGGCAAGCAGCCCGGCGAAGAGGGCAAGGTGCTTCACGTGGTGCAGAAGGGCTACATGCTCGGCGAAAAGGTCATCCGGCCGGCGATGGTAGTCGTGGGCGAGGGCACATGAGCGAAAACGAAACAGAACGCAGTCAACGAACCAGTGGGTTTGGCGCCCGCGACTTGGAAATCAGGAGCTACTAAATGGCAAAAGTAATTGGAATCGACCTAGGGACAACGAACAGCTGCATGGCGGTGATGGAGGGCGGCGAGCCGGTTGTCATCCCGAACGCCGAAGGCACGCGGACGACGCCGTCGATCGTGGCGATCACGAAGGGTGGCGAGCGCTTGGTCGGCCAGGTGGCGAAGCGGCAGGCGGTCACGAACCCGGATAACACGGTGTTCAGCATCAAGCGCTTTATGGGCCGCAAGGCGAGCGACGCGGAGGTGCAGCGCGACCTGAAGCTCGTGCCGTATAGCGTTTCGGCGGCGAGCAACGGCGACGCGCAGGTGAAGCTGGGCGAGAAGAGCTACAGCCCGCCGGAAGTGAGCGCGATGATCCTGCAGAAGCTGAAGGCGGACGCCGAGGCGTACCTCGGCGAGACGGTGACCGAGGCGGTTATCACGGTGCCGGCGTACTTCAACGACGCGCAGCGGCAGGCGACGAAGGACGCGGGCAAGATCGCGGGGCTCGAAGTGCTGCGCATCATCAACGAGCCGACGGCGGCGGCGCTGGCCTACGGGCTCGATAAGAAGCACGACGAGCTGATCGCCGTCTACGACCTTGGCGGCGGGACGTTCGACATATCGATCTTGGAGCTGGGCGAAGGTACCTTCCAGGTGCTGAGCACGAACGGTGACACGCACCTCGGCGGCGACGACTTCGACCAGCGGGTCATCGACTGGCTGATCGACGAGTTCAAGAAGGCCGAGGGCATCGACCTGCGGCAGGACCGGCAGGCCCTGCAGCGTCTGAAGGCCGAAGCCGAGAAGGCGAAGATCGAGCTTTCGAGTGCACAGCAGACGGAGGTGAACCTGCCGTTCATCACCGCCGATGCCAGCGGCCCGAAGCATCTCAACGTGACGTTGACGCGTTCAAAGCTGGAGCAGCTGGTGGGCGAACTGCTGAGCGGCACGCTCGACCCTGTGAAGAAGGCGTTGGACGACGCAGGCAAGAAGCCCGGCGATATCGACGAAGTTGTGCTGGTCGGCGGGCAGACGCGCATGCCTTCGGTGCAGAAGATCGTCGCCGATTTCTTTGGCAAAGAGCCGCACAAGGGCGTCAACCCGGACGAAGTTGTGGCCATCGGTGCCGCCGTCCAGGCGGGCGTACTGAAGGGCGAAGTGAAGGACGTGCTGCTGCTCGATGTGATGCCGCTGACGCTGGGCATCGAGACGCTTGGCGGCGTGATGACGCCGATCATCCAGCGCAACACCACCATCCCCACGGCCAAGAGCCAGACCTTCAGCACGGCTGCTGACAACCAGCCGAGTGTGGAGATCAGCATTCTTCAGGGCGAACGGCCGATGGCGACGGACAATAAGCCACTCGGGCGATTCATCCTTGACGGCATTCTCCCGGCGCCGCGCGGCATCCCGCAGGTCGAAGTGACTTTCGACGTGGACGCCAACGGCATCGTCAACGTCTCGGCGAAGGATAAGGGCACGGGCCGTGAGCAGAAGATCACGATCCAGTCGTCCAGCGGCCTTTCGAAGGACGAGATTGAACGGATGCAGCGCGAGGCGGAACTTCACGCCGACGAGGACAAGAAGAAGCGCGAGTCGATCGAGCTTCGCAACACTTCCGACAGCATGGCCTACCAGGCCGAAAAGACGCTGCGCGACAACGCGGACAAGATCTCGCCGGAGCTGAAGACCGAAGTCGAAGAGAAGGTGGCCGACGTCAAAGCGGCCATCGAATCGGACGACGCCGGGCGGATGCAGAGCGCGCTGGATGCCTTGAGCCAATCGATGCAGAAGATTGGCGAAGCGGTGTACGGGTCCGGGCAGGCTGGCGGCGGCGACGCTGAAGGCATGGCCGGAGACGCCCCCGAAGGCGGTGAAGGAGCGGCCCAAGAAGGGACCGTCGAAGGCGAATTCCGCGAAGTCTAGTCCGCAGGACTCAGAAGTGAGGACTTGGGACTGAGCACAACATCGAAGGGGCGCTCCGCGAGGGGCGCCCTTTTCGTTTGGGTTTGGGTAGCGGTGGCTGCGACCGGTATACAATCGTGATGATGGATGTGGAGAAGAAAGACTCACTCGAGTTGTACGCCGAATTTGTGGAACGATGCCGCGCCGCTGCCGAGGTAGATTCGGCACGGGCGCGTGCCCTGCGCTGGCGAGATGTCTCGTTCGAAGAGCGCGCGCGGGTGGGGATCGGCCTGATGCGCCTCGCCGATAGGGCGCTGCGCTCGCGTCCCGACCCATACGTCCGCCCGCCGCTGACGCTGCGCATCACGTCCATCCGGCGGGAGTAGTAGAGTGTCGGCTGCCGACGAACCGCTCTACCCGGACGCCAAGCTCGAAATCATCGTTCGGCTGTTCGAAGCGCAGCGGATCCCATACGCGATTGGTGGCGCCATTTCCCTCCTCTATTGGGGCGAACCGAGAGCAACTGCGGACATTGACATCAATGTGTTTCTCCTGGCTTCGGAAGTGGATCGGGTGAGTCGCGCTCTAGTCGGGGCCCGCATAATGGTGGATCCGGTACATGTTGCGAAAGAAGTCGCTTCAACAGGTCAGGCGAGGTTCGACTTCCAGGGAACTTCTGTTGATCTGTTTTTCGCGAACCTGCCATTCCACGAATCTTGCAGCAAGCGCGCGGTAAGGGTTCCCTTTGGGGACATCGCGATAAACGTCCTCTCGGCAGAGGACCTCGTGGTTTGCAAGCTCATGTTCGACCGCTCCAAGGATTGGTTGGATGTCGAGCAGGTTCTCATTGCTCGCGGACTCGCGTTTGACTCGGACTACGTGCGAAGTTGGCTCACGGAGATGTTGGGGGCCGACAGCGCCCCACTCTGGCGCTTCGACGCATTGGTACAGAGCGCCGACGCCGGGCAAGCGTGATTTGAACTTCGAAGGCTTCCGCTTTTCGGAAAACGGTCCCGTTGGATTCCATGACTAACTTATGGGAAGCATTCGTGACGGATATGTCGACCGGAAACTGCGCGGGAATGCGAACGGGACGATTCCGTCCGAAGCCGCTAGAGTCTCACGAGCGAGGGGTGGGCCGATGAAGGTTGGTGTCCTGCAGTTCTTTTCGTGGAGCCGGCGCATTCCGTTGACGACGGTTTACGAGCGCGCGTTCGAACGCATTTCGATCATGGACGAAGGCGGTTATGACGCCGTGTGGCTGGCCGAGCACCACTTCAACACGTACAGCGTCTGTCCGTCGGTGACGCTGATGGGGACCCACGTTGCGGCGCTGACCAAGAACCTGCGCATTGGCACGGCGGTGACGCTGGCCGGCTTCTATCACCCGTTGCGGCTGGCGGAAGAGTTGGCGCTGCTCGACACGCTCTCGGGCGGCCGGCTCAATTGGGGTGCCGGGCGGGGGTTCGACCCTACTGAAATGCGAACCTTTGGCGTGAACCCGGACGAAAGTGCGGAACGTTACCGCGAGGCCGTGGACATCGTTTTGAAGGCATGGGAAGACGCGCCCGTCTCGCACGAGGGGAAGAACTGGCAGTTCGAGAACGTGGATGTATTGCCCAAGCCTCTCCAACAGCCGCACCCGCCCGTGTGGCTGGCGGCGACGTCGCCCGAGTCGATCGTGAAGGCGGCGGAGGATGGATTCACAATCCTCATGGACCCGCATTCGTCGCATGCGGACATCGCCAGCAAGCGCAAGCTGTACCGCGAGAAGCTCGAGGCGAAGGGCTTTTCGATGGCCGGCCGCGAGATCCCGACGGGCCGCCTGCTGGCGATCGCGCCGACGGATGCCGAGGCACGTGAAGTTGCCCGCGCTGGCGCTGCCTGGACCGTCGGTTCGTACGCCAAGCCTAAAGGCACGAAGTACGTTGGCGGCGAACTGGCCGAAGGCGAGGACCCCGTTGAGCGGTATGTGAACCAGGTGGTCATTCATGGCTCGCCGGAACGGGTGGTCGACCAACTGTTGCAGATGAAGGACGAGATGCCGCTGGACTACCTGTTGGCGAACCCACTGAGCCACGAGACGTTTGTGCTTTTCACCGAGAAGGTGCTGCCGAAGATCCTCTAGCCAAGCACACGCCCTTGGAGCCGCGAGTCCCGCATGTACGCAAAGCGGCGATCTTGCGCTTCCGCTAAAAACGTCAACGTGCTGCGCATTTCGGTGCCCCGGACGACGGCGGTGAACGTCTCGCCGTCGACGGGACGAAGATCCATCACGCCGGTGGGGCCGGTATCCAACCGCCCTTCTGCGTCAAGGTTGCCACCAATTGGCTGGCTTCCTCTGTGACCTCGATTCGCGAACTGAGCTTCTCATACGTGCCGACGTAGGGGCCATTCTCGACATGGCAGTCCCGGTTCGGCCCAGGGAGCGGCGGCAGGGTCATGCTGGCGCCGCGCTCGAAGACATCGGACAACACCTCGCGGCTGAAGGCCTGCACGTTCCCGCCGTTGGTCGGCAGTGACGCCCCAGAATGTACCCCTCGTTCACTACCGGTTGTGCCATCTAAACTAGAAGTCATGTTCGAATCGCTGACCGACAAACTGCAGGGGGCCTTCAAGAAGTTCGGCTCGCGCGGTATTGTGACCGAAGAAGACCTCGACCAGGCGCTCCGCGAAGTGCGCATGGCCATGCTCGAAGCGGACGTGAACTTCAAGGTCGTCCGCGAGTTCACGACGCGCGTAAAAGAGAAGGCCCTCGGGGCAAAAGTGCTGCAGAGCCTGACGCCGGCCCAGCAAGTCATCGACATCGTCCACGCCGAGCTCGTCGAGATCCTCGGAGGCGCTGCGCCGCAGTTGGCCACCGCAGGGCGCCCGCCGACCGTGATCATGGTCGTCGGCCTGCAGGGCTCCGGCAAAACGACCAGCATCGCAAAGCTCGCCAACCTGCTGAAGAAGCAGGGCCAGCGCCCGCTGCTGGTGGCTGGCGACGTGTACCGCCCGGCTGCTGTCGAGCAACTCGTCACCCTGGCGAAGAGCATCGATGTCCCATATCACGAAGAAGGCACGACTTCGAAGCCGGCCGTCATTGCCGCCAACGCGCTGGAGAAGGCGAAGCGGATGAACGCCACGCACCTCCTCGTGGACACCGCCGGGCGCCTGCATATTGATGAGGCGATGATGGGCGAAGTGGCTGAGCTGCGCGCCCTCCTGCAGCCCTCGGAAGTGCTCTTCGTCGCCGATGCGATGGCCGGCCAGGACGCCGTCACCGCCGCCAAGGAGTTCCACGAGAAGGTGGGCACCACCGGGCTGATTTTGACGAAGATGGACGGCGACGCTCGTGGCGGTGCGGCTCTCAGCATTCGCACCGTCACTGGTGTGCCCGTGAAATTCATTGGCCTCGGCGAAAAGACGGACGCCCTCGAGCCGTTCTACCCGGACCGCCTCGCTGGCCGCATCCTCGGCATGGGCGACATGCTCTCGCTCATCGAAAAAGCCAAGGAACAGATGGGCGAAGAGGACACTGACAAGTTCGGCGAGAAGATGAAACGCGGCACCTTCGACCTCCAGGACTTCGTCGACCAACTGCGCAAGGTGCGCAAGATGGGTCCGCTGGGCCAACTCGTGGGCATGCTGCCGGGCTTCAACAAGATCAAGATGCAGCTTGACGTGGATAACATCGATGACCGCTTCTTCGACCAGGCAGAGGCGATCGTCCTCTCGATGACGCGCTGGGAGCGCAAGCATCCGGACAAGATCGACGGCAAGCGGCGCAAGCGGATTGCGCGCGGCAGCGGCACGGACGCCAGTCAGGTGAACCAACTACTCAAGCAGTTCTTCGAAGCGCGCAAAATCGCCAAGCAGCTAAGCAGCGGCGGGCGCTTTGGCCTGCCGGGCATGCGGCTGTAGTCCGGAGGGCAAACCATTCGCGCCTGTTTCGGGCCGATGTTAAAGTCATGCCACCGTGTGCATTTCCTCCCCGGCCCGCGTGCCGGGGTTCTTTTCGCCACGCGAATCTGCTTCCGCCACCTGGCGGTCCTGGGGCTTTCCAACTATGTCCGAAGCACTGACTGCCGAGCAGAAGCTCGCTCAACTGAACGAACTGAAGGCTGGCTTCGCGCTTGGCGGCGGCCAAAAGCGCATCGACGCCCAGCACGCGCGCGGCAAGCTCACCGCCCGCGAACGGATCGACCTCCTGCTCGACCCCGGCTCCTTTGACGAACTGGACATGCTCATGCGCGCCCGCGGCGACGGCGCGTCAGCGACCGTCGGCGAAGCCGTGGTTACCGGCTGGGGCAAAGTCGATGGCCGCCCTGTTTACGTCTTCTCCTACGATTTCACGCTCGTCGGCGGTTCACTGAGCGAAGCGGTCGCTGAGAAAATCCTGAAGGTCATGGACCTTTCACTCACCACCGGCGCGCCAATCGTTGGCATCATCGATTCGGGCGGCGCGCGCATCCAGGACGGCCCCGAAGCGCTGCGCGGCTTCGGCGAGATCTTCGCGATGAACACGCTTGCGAGCGGTGTGGTGCCGCAGATCAGCGTGATCATGGGCCCCTCGGCTGGCGGCGGCGCGTACAGCCCGGCGCTCACGGACTTCATCTTCATGACCGAAGGCAGCGGCCAGATGTACATCACCGGCCCGGACGTTATCCGTGCCGTCACTGGCGAAGAAGTGACGCATGACGAACTCGGCGGAGCGGTGGCCCACGCTTCGCGTTCCGGCGTCGCCCATTTCGCGGTCGCCGGCGAAGAAGCGACGATGTCAGAAGTCCGCCGCCTGCTCTCGTTCCTCCCTTCAAACAACGCCGAAGACCCGGGCTTCGCGCCCAACGGCGACGACCCGGAACGCGCCGACGAGGACCTCCTTTCGATCGTCCCATCGGAGCCAAATCGCCCGTACGACGTGCGGGAAGTGATCCAGCGGCTCGTTGACGATGGCGACTTTATGGAAGTGCACGAACTGTTCGCCATGAACATCGTGGTGGGCTATGGGCGCATGGGCGGGCGCAGCGTGGGCTTCGTGGCAAACCAACCAGCGCAGCTCGCCGGCTCGCTGGACATCAACGCCAGCCGCAAGGCCGCGCGCTTTGTACGCTTCTGCGACGCCTTCAACATCCCGCTTGTGACGCTCGTGGACACTCCCGGCTTTCTGCCAGGGACAGGCCAGGAGTACGGCGGAATCATCACCCACGGAGCCAAGCTGCTCTACGCTTACAGCGAAGCGACAGTGCCAAAGATCGCCGTCATCCTGCGGAAGAGTTACGGCGGCGCCTATTTGGTCATGTCCAGCAAGCACCTGCGCGGCGACATGAACTACGCCTGGCCGACGGCCGAGATCGCGGTCGCGGGGCCAGATGCAGCGGCAAACGTAGTCTACCGTGAGGAGATCGCCAAGGCGCCGGACCCGGAGGGGCGGCGCAAGGAGCTGATCGACGAGTACCGCACGAAGTTCGCCAACCCGTACATCCCGGCGGGCCGCGGTTTCATCGACGACGTAATCGACCCGCGGCAGACTCGCCAGAAGATCATCCGGGCGCTGGAAATGTTGCAGAACAAAGCGGACCGTAACCCGCCGAAGAAGCACGGCAACATCCCGCTTTAGGATCGGACCAACGCCTAAACGCGGCCGGCGCCCTCACGCTTCGCCACTTTGGCGAACAGCTTGTTGGCGCCGAAGACCGGGTACATCCGTTCGAACAGGCCTGGGAACAACTCGGCAAACCCGCTGAGGAGGCGGATCGGGCCGGGGTTGACGATCACCTCAGGCTTGTCTCGCTTGATCGCCTTGATGGTCGCGGCGGCCACCTTCTGAGGGCTGGACGTACCAGCCAGCTTCGAGGCGCGTACGCCGGCCCTGCGCTCCATCACTTCGTACATCCCGGCATCGGAGACAAAGCCCGGGCAGATCGCCGTAGCGCTCACCCCGCGCCTGCGGAACTCCGAGCGGAACGACTCGGTGAACATCACCAGCCCGCCCTTCGACGCCGAATACGGAGAGCTGAACGGCGTCCCCACTTTCGCCGCGAGCGAGCCGATGTTCACGATGAAGCCGCCCCCGCGTTCGAGCATGCCCGGCAGCACGGCGTGCGTGAGGAGCATCGGCGCTGTCAGGTTCACGTTCAGAATCTGCTCGATCTCTTCAACCGGTTGCTTTTCGTACGGCGTGGTAATGCCGATGCCAGCGTTGTTCACGAGGATATCGATCCGTCCGAATCTCTCGATCGCCGCGGCCACCAGGCCAGCGCGGTCTTCGGCCACCGTCACGTCGCAGACCACCGTGAGCACGGTTGCGCCTTTCGCGCGAAGCTTTTCGGCCACCGACTCCAGGTCGTTGCCGGAGCGCGCGGCCAGGACGAGCGAGACGTTCTCGCGGGCCAATGCCAGCGCGAGATAGGGGCCAATGCCACGTGAGGCGCCGGTCACGACGGCCACACTGCCTTCGATGTTTTGCATTCCAAACCCCTTGATCAGATTCACCAGTCTATTGCGGGGCTGCGCTTAGGCGCTGTCAGCGGCGCGAGGTCAGCGGTCGCCGTTCATCGCCCGCAGGACGCGCACAATCAGCGGCATCCAGTTCGCGCCCACGCCAATGCGGTCGATTCGCACCTGGTTGGGGCCCACCAGCAGGCCGGTGTGCTTCAGCCCGTCGATGCCGGCGCGCATCGTCTCCGTCACGCCGCCGCGCACCCGCAGATGGAACATCTGCTCGTCCGTCTTGATGCTCTCCACCCGCACCCGGCGGGCCATGGACTTCACCAACGCGACGTACAGCAGGTTCTCCACTGAACGCGGTACCGGCCCAAAGCGGTCCGCCAGCTCGGCCTGCATCTCGCTAACGCCCTCGGCCGTCTCGATGTCCGCTACTCGTTGATACGTCGCCAGGCGGGCATGGATCTCCGGGATGTAGTTTTCCGGGATGTGGGCGCTGAGCGGCAGTTCGATCGAGGGCGGAGGAGGGAGCGGCGGCGGGCCCTGGTTCACATTCGGCGCCACCGCGGCCTTGATCGCCGACACAGCCTCAGCCACCAGTTTGGAGTACATGTCAAACCCAACCGCCGCGATGTGGCCGCTCTGTTCGTTACCCAGCACGTTGCCCGCACCGCGAATCTCCAGATCGCGTAACGCAATCTGGAAGCCGGCGCCCAGTTCGGTCGCTTCAAAAACCGCTTCGAGCCGTTTTTGGGCCGCTTCGCTCATCGCCCGGTCCTTGTCGTACAGCAGGTATGCGTAGGCCCGATTTGCGCCGCGGCCAACGCGGCCACGCAGCTGGTACAGCTGTGCCAGCCCAAGGTTGTTGGCGTCGTTGATGATGATCGTGTTGGCGTTCGGGATGTCCAGGCCGCTTTCGATGATCGTCGTGCAGACAAGCACGTCCTGATCTCCAGCGCCGAACTCCATCATTACCCGTTCGAGCTGGTCCTCGGGCATCTGGCCGTGTCCCACGGTGATGCGCGCGTCGGGCACGATTTCCCGCAAGCGCGTGACGATGCGCTCGATGTTGTGCACCCGGTTGTGGACGAAGTACACCTGCCCGCCGCGTTCCATCTCGCGCTCAATCGCTTCGCGGATGATCTCGTTGTCCCACTGCATGACGTAGGTGCGAATCGGGATGCGCTCCTCCGGCGGCGACATCACGGTGCTCATGTCGCGGATGCCGACGAGGGACATCTGTAGCGTGCGGGGAATCGGCGTGGCCGAAAGCGTGAGGCTGTCGACCTCGGCGCGCATCTGCTTCAGCCGCTCCTTGTGGCTCACGCCGAAGCGCTGCTCTTCATCGATGACGATCAGGCCAAGGTCCTTGAACGCGACGTCTTTCTGCAGCAACCGGTGGGTGCCGATCGCGATGTCCACCTCGCCTTTGGTGATCGCGCTGACGATTTCGCGCTGCTGCTGATCGCTGCGGAAGCGAGAGAGCACCTCCACGCGCACCGGGAAGCCGGCCACGCGCTCGCGGAAGGTGCTGCCGTGCTGCTCGGCGAGCACAGTCGTCGGCACCAGGATCGCGACCTGCTTGCCGTCGGTCACTGCCTTGAAGGCGGCGCGGATGGCCACCTCGGTCTTGCCGTAGCCAACATCGCCGCAGATCAGGCGATCCATCGGCCGCGGGCGCTGCATATCGGCCTTGACCTCCGAGATCGCTTGCAGTTGGTCGGCGGTTTCGACGAACGGGAAGGCCGCTTCCATCTCCATCTGCCAGGCGGTGTCTTCCGGGAACGAATGGCCCACCGCCACCTCGCGCTTGGCGTACAGTTCCAGCAAGTCCTGGGCGAGCGCCACCACAGCCTGCTTCACGCGGCGCTTGGCCCGCACCCATTCCTGCGAACCGAGCTTTGTCAACGCGGGCGGATGGTCCGCGGGGCCAACGTAGCGAGTGACCGAGTCCAGCTGATCGGCGGGCACGTAAAGCCGGTCTCCATCGGCGTACTGGAGTTCGAGGTATTCGCGCTCAACGGCGTCGACTGTGCGGCGGATGAGCCCGCCGTAGCGCGCGATGCCGTGATCTGCATGCACCAGGTAGTCGCCCACCTCCAGCGAGGAGACGATGTCGCTGCGGATGCCATGCCGGGTCTTGGTGGGGCGGCGGCGCTTGCGGAACCCGAAGACTTCGGCGTCGCTGACAAGCACCACCTGCTCGCTCAGCGTGAATCCGCCGAGCACCGCCAACGGAACGAGGGAGATCGAACCGGGGACAGGAGACTTCGGCAGGCGACGGGCGAGATCGGCCTTGAGCCCCTCGGCGTCCAACAGTTCGGCCAGCCGCAACGCTTGCTGCGAGGCAATGACCACGGCCTTGCCGCTTTTCGCCCACGCCCCAGCCTGTTGCGCCAGGGGCTTTAGCTTGCCCGCGAAGCTCGGCGTGGCGCTGAGCGGCAGACGGCGCGCACCCATCTCGTCAGCCCCGAAGCGCTGAAGGTGGACCACGCCGTGGCCTTCGTTGAGGACGCGCTGAACGGCGGAAGGCCCCGCGCGAAGTGCCGGCAGCCCCGGGGGAAGTGCGCCTCGCTGCTCGAGCTCAGCGCGCGTCCGCGCTTCGTGTTCGAGCTGGCGCGACAGTGTAACTTCGCCATCCTCCGCGTCGTCGAGCAGGATTCGCGCCGAAGGGTGCAGGTGATCAAAGCCCGTCGTTTGGTACAGCAGCGGTTCGAAGAAGGCGTCATAGTCTGTGCGGCTTCCGCCTGACAGCAACGCCAACTGCTCGGCGATCAGTTCCGCGCCGTCGTTCTCGATCTCCAGCGACTGCAGAAGTTCGCGCGCCGCCTCGCGCGCGCCGCGCGTGCCCGTGACCGCGGGCGGCAACACCGCTTGATCTAGTCGCGCGACGCTGCGCTGCGTAGAAAGGTCGACCTGGCGAATACTCTCCACCTGGTTGCCGAAGAACTCGACGCGGTAAGGGTGCTCGGCGCCCGCCGGGAAGATGTCTACCAGTCCGCCGCGCCGCGAGACGCTACCAGGATGGTCGGCCAGCATGGTTACTTCGTAACCCAGTTCTTCGAGCGAACTGAGCAGCCCGCTTGGTTCGAGATCCTGACCGGTGACGAGCGTCAGCCCGGCCTGTTGAAGCTCAGGCCCGGCGCAGTGCTCCGAGATCGCCGCCCACGAGGCGACGACCAGTGCGCGCCCGCTGCCACGCAGCAGAGCCAGCGCCCGCGCGCGCTCCACCGCCACCGACGTTTCGTCCCGCAGGAATTCGTACGGCAAGCCTTCGCGTTCGGGCAGGCGGGCAAGGGGCACGTGCTCAACGAAGAGAGCGATCTCCTCATGCAGCCCCTGCGAGCGGGCCGGGCTGGGCGCCAGCAGAAGCGTTGGACCCTCGTGGCGGGAGGCGAGTGCCGCCGCCACCGGCGCCTTCGCCGTCTCTGGCACGCCGAGGCGTGTTTCACCCTCCCGAAACGGGGTAAGCGGGCCGATCACTTCGGCGATCGCAGCCGTCAGGCCGACGAGTTCACCAGGCATCCGAACTTCCAAAGGCCCGTCCCCGCAAATGCGGGCGGGCTAAAAACTGTACCGCGTACTACTTTACCGGCTCCACCGCTTGGACGCTTTCCCAGGCGCTGCTCCGCCGTTTGCTACGATGGAGAGGTGATGCACGAGCCGCCCCATGCCCACGAGTCTCCGCGAAGGGCGCTGCTCATCGGTCTTGCACTCACACTCAGCTTCGTCGTCATCGAAGCGGTCACCGGCGTCCTCGCCGGTTCGCTGGCACTCGTCTCAGACGCCGGCCACAGCCTCACGGATTCGGCCGGACTGCTCCTCGCCCTCGCGGCCTCCACGCTCGGGCGCCGTGCGCCTGATTCCCGCCACACCTACGGGTACGCCCGCTTCGAAGTGTTGGCCGTGCCCGTTCACGTCACCCTTCTGCTCGGTATCGCTGCCTACATCCTCTGGGAGTCCGTCCAGCGCATCGGCGGCGACCATGTCGTCGATACCGGACCTGTGCTCGTTGTCGGCGCAGCCGGATTGGCCGTCAATCTCGTCGTCATCCGCCTGCTGCACAGCCATTCGCACGACAACCTGAACGCCCGGGCGGCGAAGCTCGAAGCGGCCTCGGACGCACTGGGTTCTGTACTCGTTGTTGCTTCAGCGGGCTTCATCGCGCTCGGCGGCTGGTCCGGCGTGGACGCGCTGACGGGAGTGGCAATAGCGCTGTTCATCCTCCCGCGCGCCTGGACCCTGCTACGCCAGGCGGGCGAAATCCTCCTCGAAAGCGCTCCTGCGGGCCTCGAAACGGCCGCCATCATCGAAGCCAGCTCGGCGGTCGAGGGGGTGATCGCCATGCACGATGTCCACGTTTGGTCGATTGGGCCGCGCTTCCCGGCGCTCAGCGCTCACGTGGAACTGGCCGACGTGAACTGCACCGAGCACATCCTGACCGAACTGGCGACCATGCTGCGCGAACGCTTCGGCATCGGCCACGTCACCCTCCAGCCCGAAACGCCGTCGCTGCACGAAGCGATGGAGTGTTGCATGAGTCCCGATGCAGGCCTGATCCAGGGCCCGGCGCATCAACACGGCGTGCCAATTGGCGGCTAGCTTGTGAGCCAGCGCCGGATCACCCGACGCCAGGCGTTGATCGGCGGTGCGGCGGCTGCGGGCGCGGCGGTCGTCAGCGGCGTCGGAGTTGCGAAGTACCGTTCGGGCGGGTCCCCGGCCCCGGTGAACTCCGCCTCAGCCTCGCCAGCTGGCACCACCGCAGGCCCGTCGGCGACGCCAACGCCGATCCCAACGCCGCGCGGCGGCGTCGCGCGGATCGTTTCGCCCGGCCGTTTCAACTTCGATACCTTCGATGCGCAGCGCACGGGCGAGCCATCGGTCCTCGAGGTGCTCGGCCGAACGCACTCGCGGCTCGTGGACTGGGCGGATTCGGCCGACCCGAAGTTCATTCCCGGTCTCGCCACAAGCTGGGAGCGGCCCGATCTCGCCACGCTGATCCTCCAGATCGACCCTAAAGCCCGCTGGGATGCCCGCGCCCCGACCAACGGCCGGGCAGTGACGGCTGACGACGTGCGGGCACACTTCACGCGTCAACTCGAACTGGCGAAGGGCAAACTGCCAGTTGGACAGCGCCCCGCCGATTTCGCGAAGCTGCACGTGGCGAGCACGGGTATCCTGACCGTCACGGTGCGCACGGAGGGTGACCCGTGGGCGCTCAACACCTTGGCCTCGCGCTATGCGCTGGTGCAGGCGCCGGAGGCGTTGGAAGCACTCGCGGCGGCGGGCGAGCCTTCCCCCGAGCATCTCAGAGGAAGTGGTGCGTTTCGTTTCACGGGCCGCGGGGAAGGCGGCCGCCTTCAGTTCGAATCGGCGCGAGGCGGGCATCTCCTTTCTAACCTCGATGGCCTGGAGGTGTTCGAACCCGGCTCGCCGGACGAGGTACTGGCGAGGCGGCTCGACGAGTTCCTCGCGCACGATCGGCGGGACGCAGCCACGCTGCACGCAGAGGGCCGGCTTGTTGAGACTCCGCGCTACGAAGACAGCCCGGTGATCAGCAGCTTCTTCGTGGGCGCACCGCCGTGGAACAATTCGGCGCTGTTGAAAGCAATCAGCGGGGCACTGAACCGCAAGTGGCTAAGCGACGCGCTCTTCGGTGGCCGGGCGGACGCCTGCGGACCAGTGTCGCCAGCCTCGGGCTCTTTCGCGCCAACGCAACAACAGCTCGCCGCTTACCCCGGCTTCGGCGCAGATGCCGAAGTTGAGGCGCGCGCCGCCAGGAACGCGTGGAATGCCGCCGGCGGGCCCGGCCTCGGGGCGGTCATCATCGACTTCCCCAGCATCTTCGATCCGCTATACAGCGCCAGCTCGGTCGTCATCGCCCGACTGAACGAGGTACTGGGCGCCCAATTCCGTGCAGCTGTGGAAACATACACCACCATTTCGAGCAAAGCCGCCGAGGGGCGCTACGGCAACGGCCGGGCCGCCTTCTGGTTTGGCTGGGGGCCGCCACTGCCGGAACCGGACCCCTCGCGCTCGCTCGTTGAGACGTATTCCTCAACCGGGCCGAACGCCGCCGCGCTGGGATTAAAAGCGAGCCCGCTGGACGCCAGGCTGGCGGCCATCGCCAGCGTGCCGGCCAATCAGCGAGCCGCCGCCGCCGCCGATGCCGCCCTGGCGATCCTCGAAGCGGGCGGGGCAGGCGTTATCACCTGGCTGTTGCAACGTTCGGAGTTCTTCCGCTGGCCGTACCTTTCGGGGTCGGCGCCCAGCCCATTTTGGCGACAACACCTCGATTACGCCCGCGCCCTGGACCCCAAAGCGGCGACTTTCGACGGAAGGCCTGGCTAGGCGGAGCCGGGCGAGGGGTTCGCCCGTTGGCGCGACCCTTAACCCAGCCATCCGTGGGTGGCGCCGTGCCGTATTGATCAGCGAGTCGTCCCGTGCCGTCACAGGGGGAAGCAGGGGCGGTTCGGGACGACTGGTATCTGCGGAGCGAGCAGATTGGCGCCCGGCCGCGTCGTCGATTCGTCGGCGACGCGGCGGTCGCTGGGCCGGCCTACGAATCGCGCCGCGCGTTCTGCTGGGCCTCGTCGATGACCTCAACGATGTGCATCACGCGAGCCTTGATGCCCGCCTGCTGGATGGCAGCGTTGTACTGCATCTGGCAGCCTGGATTGGCCGTCACAATGACGTCCGGGCGGTGGAGCGCGAACTGCGCTGCCTTGCGCGCCCGCAGTTCGCCGGACATCTCCGGCTGGACGACGCTGTACAGTCCAGCAGCGCCGCAGCACATATCCGCGCCGGCCGTTTCGACCAGTTCGCAGCCGGCTAGCGCAGACAGCAGGTCTCGGGGCTGGGTGCGAATACGCTGCGCGTGCGCGAGGTGGCAGGCGTCCTGGTACGCGACGCGTGCGCCAAACGTGCCCGCCGGCAAGGTGGGCAGCGCGCCGAGGAACTCGGTCACATCCTTCACGCGCGCCGAGAACGCCCGCGCCTCGTCCGCGTACGCGGCGTCGCCGGAGAGGAGGTCGCCGTACTCCTTCATCGCCGCGCCGCAACCGGCCGAGTTCACAATGATCGGCTCGATTGAGTCCACCAGTGCGTCGATATTCTTGCGTGCCAGTTCGCGGGCGAAATCGATGTCTCCGTCGTGGGCGTGGAGGGCGCCGCAGCAGCCCTGCCCGGCGGTCGCCTCGGCGGCCACGCCGCTGCGCGCCAGCACGCGCGCGGTGGCGCGATGCACATCGCCAAACAGTTCGCCCATCACGCAACCCGTGAACAGCACGGCTGTGGACTCGACGACCTTTGGCTGCGCAAGCCGATCGCCGGGCCGAACGGGCTTGCCCATGCGCGCTGGCAGCTGGCGCTCGGATTGGCCCAGCGGGCCGAAGAGCCGCAGCATCCCCGACTTGCGCATCAGCGAGCGCAGCGGCATCGTCGCGTACCAGCGGGCAGGCTTCAGCGCCGCGGCCAGCACCCTGGGACGGGCGATGAGGTTGCGCAGTATTAGCCGCCGTAAGCGCCGCTGCGAACCGTGTGAGGGCGGAGCCGCGGCCACCTGCGCGCGTGCGTGCTCCATGATTCGGCCATACGGCACGCCGCTGGGGCAAACCGCTTCGCAGGCGCGGCACTGCAAACAGAGGTCCCAGTGTGAGGCGACAGCCGCCGTGAGCGGGATGCGCCCCTCCTCCACCGCTCGCGCCAGGTGGATACGGCCGCGCGGCGATTCCACCTCCAGACCGGTAATCGCATACGTCGGGCAGGCGTTCACGCACAGCCCGCAGTGCACGCACTTGCTGATATCTTCCATGGACGGCGCTTCATCCGGGCGTGGCCAGAAGTTAGATCCCACCGATGAACCTCCCGCGGTTCAGCCGTCCGTCGGGGTCGTACGCCGCCTTCATCTTCTGCATCAGCGCGAACGAGCCGGGCGCATCGCCCCAGGCGTCTACGGTCTCGCGGAACGAGTTCGGCATTCGTTCGACAACTACGCTTCCGCCGTCGTCCGCGACCAGCGCCCTCAGGCGACCGAGGACAGGTGCAAAGGTGCGCAGCGGCGGCAGCTCGGCCGTCCGCCAGGATGCCTTCACAACGCCCGCGACCGGCTCGATGACCAGCGAGGCTGGCTTCAGCGCATCCAACGCCCCGCCAGCGTGCGCTGCGCGCGACGGAAGACAGGCCGCGCGTACGGTGATGACGTCCTCATCGCCAAAACCTGCGTCGCGCAGCGCCTCGTAGGTGCCGGACTTGGCAGGCGACTCCTGCGCGCCGGGCAGGAGGTGGGTCGCCTTCGCTACAGCTGCCTCTGGGACGCGCGCCAGCATCCGCCATTCGTCGTCCGTGCGAAACACCGAAAGAACTTGAGCTCGGATGTCTGCGCGATAGAGGCGTTCGGCGAGAGCCACCGCCCGATCCGCGAAGGCAAAGCTCACCTCGAGATCCACGGTCCGCTGCATGGGGAGCACGCGCAGCGCCACCTCAGTGATGATCCCGAGCGTCCCGAGCGAGCCGCACCACAGGCGCATTAAGTCGTACCCCGTGACATTTTTCACCACGCGCCCGCCAGCCTTCACCAGTTCGCCGTCGACGCGCAGCACCGTCATCCCAAGCACCAGATCCCGCGGCAGCCCGTAGCGCGAACGCAGAGGCCCGGCTGCGCCAACGGCCAGCACGCCTCCGATGGTGGCGCGCTCAGGAAGCGGCGGGTCGAGCGACAGCCACTGCCCTTTCGCCGCAAGTACCGCGTTGATCTGCGAGATGGTCGCGCTGGCGGGCACCACGACCGTGAGGTCCGCCGCTTCATGCTGTATCTCGCCCGGGAGTGCGGCAGCCAGGTCGACCAGCGCAAACGGCGCGGCGGGAGCGTTTCCGAGCTCCAGGCGCGTCCGTCCGGCGGTGGGTACAAGCGTCACGCCATCGCGGACTCTCACGAGCGCCGCCAACTCGTCGAGCCCCTCCGGACGGTGCACTGCCAGCGGCGTCTGCCCCGCGATCTTCAGCATCGCCCGCGCTGCTACGTCAGACATATGCATCAGGCCCGGCGGCGCGCACGGCCGCCGCATGGTTCTGCATTTCGCCGCAACCCGTGCCCGCCGGCAACAACTTGCAGGGGTTGAAATCGCCGTCGTTTCCAAATACTGGCCGTATCCGAGCCATGTTCTCGAGGTCCGTGGGCGAATAGAGCCAGGGCATGAACTGCTGCTTTTCGAAGCCAATGCCGTGTTCGCCAGACAGCGCGCCGCCAGCGTCAACGCAGGCGCGCATCATCTCCGCGCCGGCTTTCAGGACCATTGCGTGGGCGCCGGGTACGCGGTCATCGAAGAGGAGCAGGGGATGCAGGTTGCCATCGCCGGCGTGGAAGACATTCGCCACCGGCAGTTCGTACCGCTCGCTAATCTCGTTCACCTCGCGCATGACCTGTACCAACTTCGAGCGTGGCACCACGCCATCGAGGATGTAGTAGTTCGGCATGATCCGGCCTAGCGAACCGATCGCACCCTTGCGCCCCTTCCAGAGCAGTTCGCGTTCCGTCGCGTCGTGTGCCAGCCGAACGTCGGTCGCGCCATGCTCCAGGCATTCTGCCCGCGCACGCGTCACCTGTCCCTCCACTTCTTCAGCGATACCATCGAGTTCCACGAGGAGCACTGCGCCGGCGCCCGGCGGGTAGCCACACTGTAGCCCCGCTTCCGCCGCCTGGAGCGTTAGGCGGTCCATCATCTCCATGGCTGCGGGCACCATGCCAGCCGAGATGATCGAGGAGACTGCGAGGCTCGCCTGCTCCACGGAATCGAAGATCGCGAGCAGCGTTGCAATCGTCTCGGGCACGGGCGTCAGACGGATGATGATCTTGGTGGCCACACCGAGCGTCCCCTCCGAGCCGATGAAAGTGCCCCGCAGGTCGTAGCCAAAGGCGTCGGGCACGCGCCCGCCGAGCCAGACGATGTCCCCCGCGGCCGTTACAACTTCCATGCCAAGGACGTGGTTGGTGGTCACGCCCAGGGCCAGGCAGTGCGGGCCGCCCGCGTTCTCCGCCACGTTTCCGCCGATCGTGCAGGCCTTTTGGCTGCTTGGATCGGGGGCATAAAACAGCCCAAGGTGGGCGACAGCTTCGGAGAGTTGGATGTTCGGAACACCCGGCTCGACTACTGCAAGGCGGTTTGCTGCGTCGATCTCCAGGATGCGCCGCATACGGGCCGTGGCGATAACCACGCCTCGGCGGTGCGGCACAGACCCGCCGCTGAGTCCCGTACCAGCACCTCGCGGGGTTACGGGGAGTCGGTACCGGTTGCAAAGCCGCACGATGTGGGCGACCTCTTCGGCGCTCTCCGGAAAGACCACGGCGTGGGGGCGCTGCGTCTCCACGGTGCCATCGAATTCGTAAACGATCAGGTCCTCAGGCCGCCACAGGACGTTACGACCGCCAACGATTCCGGTCAGCGCGGCAATCAGCTCACGACGCGTGGGCATCGGCAGACTCGGCCATCTGGCACTCGCGGCACAGCCCAAAGATTGCGAAGTGGGTAAGGTCTGGGGCGAACGCGAAATCATCGACGATCCGTGATTCCAGCCCTTCGAGGTAGGAGTGCGGCACTTCGACGATGTGGCCGCAGCTCGAACAGATCAAATGGTGGTGCGGCTGCTCGGGCGCCCATTCGAACACCGCGTCCCCGGAGCCCATGTCTGTGGAGGTCGCCAGGCGCATGCGCTTGAGCACGTCGAGCGTGCGGTACACCGTGCTTATGTCCACGAATGGGTAGACTGCGCGCACCTGCTCGGTGATCTGGGCGGCCGTCGCGTGGCCTTCTCCGTGGCGCAGGGCGCGCACGATCAGCAGCCGTTGCGGAGTCATCTTATGGCCCGCGCGGCGCAGCAGATCGGCGGTTTCGTCTTCGCAACTCATCTCACTCCAGTCTACATGCGAATGACGGAGCTGACCTTCGAGGTCGCGCTGTCGATTGCGCCAGCTCGCTGCCGCGCCTCACTCCATCCGCTTGCGCAAATCCTCACGGAAGATCGCGTTGAGGTCCGCTGACGGACGGCTCGAAAGGAAGCCATCGAACGTGCCCGTTTCCGCGAGCTGGGTTGCGGCCTGCACAATGCTCGCCCAGGCGACCATCGCCAGCCCTCCGCCAACGCTGATCCGCCGAACGCCAAGCTCCTTAAGCGCAGCCACGGTCAACGGGCTGGCCGAGCCCACGAGCACGTTCACCGGCTTAGGCGCCACCGCGGCTACAACCGCCGCAATCTGCTCGGGGGTGCGGATGCCCGGTGCGTAGAGGCAGTCGGCTCCAGCCTCGCTGTAGGCCCTCAGGCGCGTTATTGCGTCGTCCAGGTCTGGTCTGCCCACGAAAAAGCATTCCGCCCGGCCGGTGAGCAGGACATCTCCGCCGGCAGCGTCGATCGCCTTGCGGGCGGCTTGAATACGCTCGACGGCGACATTGATGTCGAACAGCGGATTCTCGCGGTCGCCCGTCGAATCCTCGATTGAGAGGCCCGCGACGCCTGTCTCCACGCAGAGGCGCACGCTCTCGGCAACGCCGGCTGCATCGGACGCATGGCCGTTCTCGAAGTCGGCGTTCACCGGAAGATCGGTCGCTTCCACAAGCGAGCGGATGTGGTCGAGCATCATCTGGCGGGGGACGCCGCCATCCGGGCGGGCCATCGTGAACGCAGCCCCGACGCTCGTAGTCGCCAGTGCGGCGAATCCGAGGTGTTGAAGTAAGCGCGTACTGCCTACGTCCCACGGATTGGGAATGACGAAACATCCCGATTCGTGCAGTTCGCGGAATCGCTTGCGTTTATCGGCGGTGGAAATCATCGCGTATCACCCCAGCTGCCACGGCAGTGAGGCGAAGGGTAATAAGCCCACGAACCTCCGGCCAGATCCACCCGGCGCGTTTGGCGGCAGCCACTCCGCCGCGCAATCGTAGACCCGTGAATCGACCTACCAGATGCCGAGCTGCATCCGTACGTCTTCGCTGGCCATTGTGCGCGGGTCCCACGGCGGGTTCCAGACGATCTGAACATCGACGTCTTTCACAGCCGGGAACTCCTTGAGCTTGGCGTAGACCTCGCCGCGAATCACCGGGCCGAGGGGACAGCCGGGGCTTGTGAGCGTCATCGTCACCAGCACGTCGCCATTTTCGTCTGGCTCAATGTCGTAAACGAGGCCGAGTTCGACGATGCTCATGTTGATTTCGGGGTCCTTCACCTCTGCGAGCCGGGTCATCAGTTCATCGCGGGAGGGCATTACCTGCTTGGTTTCGGTAGCTTCAGTCATGGGTTGGTACCTCTCAGGCGACGTTCGCCGGTGTGTTGAGCCCTTCCTGGAGGACATTCCAGGAGAGCAGTGCGCATTTAACACGGACGGGCAGGCGAGCCACCCCTTCGAGCGATTCAAGGTCTCCAAGATCGGAGGCTGGTAACGCGCCATCGATGAGCATCGCGCGAACCTGGGTCATCACGCGGCTGGCCTCCACGACAGTCTTGCCTTTGACCCGGTCGGTGAGCATCGAGGCGCTGGACTGGCTGATCGAACAGCCCTGTCCAGAGAACGCGATGTCTTCGATCACATCTTCGTTGAGTACAAGATCCAGCCTGATCTCGTCCCCACAGACCGGGTTGACGCCTTCCGCCGTGTGCGTGGCCACCGCCAGCGTGCCGTGATTCCTGGGCCGCCGGTAATGGTCCATGATCACTTCGCGATAGAGGTCTTCAAACTGCGGTTCGGGCAGCGTCATTCGAAAACACCTTGATCGCGTGCCGAAGCGCTTCGATCAGCACCTCGACATCCCGTTCGTCATTGTAGATGTAGAAGCTCGCGCGGTTGGTCGCGGGCACGTTCAGACGGCGCATCAGCAGTTGGGCGCAGTGATGGCCGGCGCGAATCGCGACGCCGTGCGCATCAACCACCGTACTGACGTCGTGCGGGTGCACGCCGTCAACCGTGAAGCTGACGGCGCCGCCGCGAATCTCGACATCGTGCGGGCCGTGGATGTGCATGCCAGGCAGCTGCTCTAATTGTTCGATGGCGTGGGCGGTGATCGCTTTCTCGTGCTCGCGCACGGTGTCCATCCCCAGTTCACGCAGGTAGTCCAGCGCCGCACCGAAAGCGATCACGTCGGCGATATTCGGCGTTCCCGCTTCGAACTTGTGGGGCACGTCCGCCCATGTCGATGTTTCGGGCGTGACCACGGAAATCATCTCGCCCCCTCCGAGGAATGGCGACATCTGTTCCAGCAGCCCGGGCTTCGCCCAGAGTACCCCGACGCCAGTCGGCCCAAGCATCTTGTGGGCGGAAAAGGCGAACAGGTCGCAGCCCATCTCCGTCACGTTGAGCGGGAGATGCGGCGCGCTCTGTGCGCCATCAATAAGCACCAGCGCGCCAACTGCATGAGCAATCTCGGCGATCTCGGCTACGGGATTGATCGTCCCCAGCACGTTGGACATGTGGACGATGCTGACGAGCCTGGTCTTCGCGGTGACCAGACTGCGCAGGGAGTCGAGGTCTAGCGTGCCGTCGTCGCGCACTTCGGCGTAGCGCAGGTTCGCGCCAACGCGCTTCGCCAGCATCTGCCACGGCACGATGTTCGAGTGGTGCTCCATCAACGAGAGCACGATTTCGTCCCCCTCGCCGACATTC
>JBBQGT010000035.1:0-25132 GCA_038323265.1 Tepidiformales bacterium | reverse complement strand
TTCGCGGGGCCGCAGGCAACACGCCCACGGTTTCGTACCAGCGCACTCCAGACGGCGAAAGACCAGTCCTGCGAGCAAGCTCCGAAACGTTCACGGCGCAACCGTACACTTTGCAGTAGCTGCAAAGTCAAGCATCACGTTCGCCGCCATCGCCGCAATCGACAAGCACCTCAGCGAGCGCGGGGATCGCCTCCGTGGCACTCGCCGCGTCCAGCCGTTCGACCGTCCAGCCGTCCGCTCTGGGGTTGCGCTGCGCTGCTCGCTGCCCTGGTACTCGACAATTGGCTGACGGGATGGACAGGCAAAACCGGCCAGCCGAGGGGCGAATCCTAGACCATCGCCCATTTGTTGGTGGTGTAGATGTCTTCGTCCAGCGGGCTGCGTTGGCCAAGCGCGAGGCGGTGGCCGGCAACTGCGCCGATCATCGCTGCGTTGTCGGTGCAGAGCTTAGGCGGGGGGATGCGCACAGGGACGGGGCTGCGACGGTGCAGTTCTTCGCGCAAACGCTGATTGGCGGCCACGCCCCCGGCTACCAGCACCTCCACCGCGCCAAGCTCGCGCGCCAGCCGCGAAGTCTTACCGGCGAGCACGTCGACCACCGCTTCCTGGAACTCCCAGGCGACGTTTGCTGTCTCGTGCTGTTCGCTGCGGATGACGTGGAGGGCGGCCGTCTTGAGTCCGCTGAAGCTGAAGTCGAAGGTGCCTTGCATCCAGGCGCGCGGCAGTTCCAGCTTCGTCTTGCCGCCTTGCAGAGCCGTGGTGGCTACATGGGGGCCACCGGGAAATGGGAGGCCGAGCAGGCGGCCAACCTTGTCGAACGCTTCACCAGCGGCGTCGTCACGTGTGCCGCCGAGCCGTTCGTACTGGCCGTGGCCGCGCATGAACACGAGGTCCGTGTGCCCGCCGGAGACGACCAGGCAGAGCGCAGGGAAGCGCGGCTCCGGGCCCTCGGTTAGCCAGTTGGCGTAGATGTGGCCTTCGAGGTGGTTGATGCCGATGAACGGCAGTTCGCGTCCGTACGCGATCGCCTTGGCTGCGTTGTAGCCAACGAGCAGCGAGCCCGCGAGGCCCGGGCCCCGCGTGCCCGCCACGGCGTCGATGTCATCGAGTGTGCAGCCCGCCTCTTCGAGCGCCTGCTCCACGACTGGCCCAATGTTGCGCAGGTGCTGACGGCTGGCCACCTCCGGCACCACTCCGCCGTACTTTGCGTGCAGGTCGATTTGGGAGGCGACGGCGTTCGAGCGCATGACGCGGCCATCGACCACCACAGCGGCGGCAGTCTCATCGCAGGATGACTCGATGGCGAGGACGTTCACCTCCTCAGGGTAGGGCGGGGGGCGGATTGGAACCACAGCGGCAGAGAGGTCGGGGCGCGGGCGGCGCGCTGGCCACCGCTTGCTCTCATCCCAGCTCTGGTGCGTGTTGGGGGCCAGCGATCGCGTCTATCGTCCTGCGTATTGCGTCTGTAATGTTGCGACTGCCTTCGAGGGGAGTTGGTGATGGACATTTCCGGCCAGCTGCATGATTTACGGGCGAACTTTGATTCGCTGAGTTTCACGCTGCTGCTGGCAGCGGGCATTGCGGCGGGCGTGTTCGCCCTGGTCTTCACCTGGCGCTGGTGGGCCAGCCATCCGCGTTTACCGGATGCCGGACCCGAAAACCTGGAATTCGGCCCCGAAACTCCGGCGGTGGCCAACCTGCTGGTCAATCGCTGGCATGTGACTCGCAGCGCGCTCGGCGCCACCTTGCTGGATCTCTGCGCCCGACGCTACCTCGGGCTGGACCAGCTCGACGAGGAGCACTTCGTGGTGCGCGTGAGGGACACCGGCGGGGCGAAGGGCGAACTGGCAGCCTACGAAAAGCAGGTGATGGACCTCGTCCGCAACCGCGCGACGGGCGGCTCGTGCCCGGTGGAAGCGCTGCGGTTGGGGGAAGAGGACGCCGCTGACCGCTGGTGGAAGCGTTTTCGCGGGGGGGTGGAGAAGGATGCGCGCAAGCTCGGCCTGGCCCGCAGCCGCTGGACGCAGTTCGACTGGATAGTGCTGGGCATCACGCTGGGCGCGCCGCTCGCCCTGCTGGCACTTTCCTTCGGGCAGGCGGGCATCGGTGCGCACACCTCCCAGGACCCGGATAAGAACTTCAACCGGGGCGATTGGCTGTACGCCGCGGGCGTCGCCTGGGTGGCTGTCATGGTCTTGATGAGCCGCCTGCGGGACCTCCGCGATACGCCGGCCGGGCAGGCAGCGTGCGCCCGCTGGCTGGGCGTCCGGGATTATTTTCGTCACGGCCATGCGTTCGATCATGCGCCGGCGGCCTCGGTGGTGGTCTGGGAGCGCAACCTTTCGTACGGGGCGGCTCTCGGAGTGGCGCACGAGGCGGTCTCGGCGTTGCCCTTCGAAGCGGAGTCGCGCAACTCGGCGTGGAGCCGCTACGGCGGCGATTGGCACGAGGTGAGGATTAGTTATCCCGAACGGTTCGGGGCCTGCCAGCGGCCTGCGTGGGTGTTGCTCAGCGGGCTGGCGCGGGCGGTGTTCTTCGGCGGCATCGCCTTCGTCGCCCTGCCGATCATCGTGCCAGTACTGTTCGACATCCTCAATGATCCGTCTACCGATGGTTACCTGAGCGAGCGCGCCGCGCTAACCCTCTCGCTGTTCGTTGGCGGCGTGCTCACGATTGGCGGAATGTTCCTCACGCTGCGCTTTCTCGGCGGAGCCATCCGCATCTGGCGGGCGACGGGCGACCTGCTGAGCAAGGGCGTGGTCACCGAGGGCGAAGTGATCAAGTTGCTCGAGGGGCGCGTGGCGGTGTTCGATGGCCAGCGCGAAGAGACGGTGGCATGGCTGCCATCGACCCCCGGACAGCAGTTTCAGCGGGGGATGTTGCTGCGCGTAGAGACCACGCCGAATCTGCATTGGGTGAAGCGCGTGGAAATGCTGGACGGCAGTCCCGTGCCGTCATCCGCGCCGGTGCAGGCCAGCCAGGAGACGGTGACGCGGTTCGCCGGGCTGCCGTTCGTCATCGCCCCGCTTGACTCCGCCGTACGCGAGGCGACCGGGCTTTCGCTCGCACCAACGGGCAGAAGTTCGCCAGCCGCCGGGATGCAGTCTTTCAACGATTCGGCGGGCAACAGCGTGATCGTCAACGGCGTGCGCACGCCCGCTGGCGTGGTGGGCACGCTCGCCGCGGCGTTCATGCAGCGCAGCTTCCCGAAAGAGAACCACGTCGAAGGTCTCGGTGAGAACGCATGGTACCGCGATGGCTCGCTTCTGGTGAAAAACGGCGACGAGATGCTGATGGTACGCGTGGAATTGAAGGGGCAGCCGGCGGAGGCGGAACTCATTGCGGCCCGCAAGATCGCAGCCGCGGCGCTGGCCGAGACGGTCGCGGCGCAACCGACGACGGAGTCGGCTTAGGCCGGCGTGGCGATCTTTCCCAGGGCCACCAGCACCTCGGAGACGGACGTGGTCGCAAAGTCACCGATGCTAACGCCGAGGGCGTCGCCGCCCGGCTTTGCGCGCATCCGGGCGACCATCGGCTCGGAGATATCGATCCCGTGAACGCGAACGCCACGTCTGCTAAGCGGCAACGCGACGCGACCGGTGCCGACACCGAATTCGAGCGCCGACCCGCCTTCCGCGAATCCGGCGAGGAAGTCAACGGCGGGATCGAGTACCGCGGGGTCAAACATTTCGGCGGATGTGGCGTCGTAGCTCGCCGCGACAGGCTCATCGAAGACAATCGGATCCACGTCGACAATATGCCGGGTGAAGGTGTGGGGCGCCAACGGAATCTACCATAAGGGTGCGCGATACGGGCCTGCGCCGGTAGGATCGGAGAATGTCTACCGCACCGATTGTCCTTGTCCCCGGTTTCTGGCTCGGCGCGTGGGCGTGGGACGAAGTCGCTGCCATCCTCCGCGCCGATGGGCACGACGTCACGGCCCTTACGCTACCCGGCCTCGAGTCCGTTGACGCCGACCGCTCTTCAATCACACTCGCCGACCACGTTGAGGCGATCTGCGCGGCGGTCCGAGCGGCCGGCGCTCCTGTGGTTCTCGCCGTGCACAGCGGCACGGGGTTCTCAGGCTACGCCGCCACTGACCGTGTCCCAGAACTCATCGCGGCGATGGTTTACGTCGACTCCGCTCCCGGGAAGGGCGCACTGGACGCGAGCTTCGCAGGTCCCGAGAAGCCGCTGAACTGGGAGAAACTCGCGGCGGAGGAGAACCTCGACGGCCTCAGCGAGGACCAGATGGAGACGTTTCGACAACGAGCCGTGCCCGAGCCTGCGGCCGCCCTGCGCGAGGCCATGGAGCTGACGAACGACGCCCGCCGCGACATCCCGAGCACAATGATCTGCACCGGCTTCCCATCCGACCAGCTGAAGGCCTACGCCGTCGAGCAAGACTGGGCATGGCTTGCGGGCGTTGGCGAGCTGCGCGACCTCACCTGGATCGACCTGCCGACGAGCCACTGGCCGATGTGGTCGCGCCCACTGGAACTTGCCGGAATACTGGGCGACATCGCAAAGGCGCATGCCGGGGGCGACCTATGACCGCCTCGCTTCTCGGCGACGCCTTCGCCCATCACATCTGGGCCACCGAGAGCCTGCTGGACGAGTGCGCCGCCCTTTCCGCCGAGCAGCTGAAGATGCCGGTTCCCGGCACGTTCGGCTCGATCAGCAACACCCTCAGGCATCTGGTAACGACCGACAGCTGGTATCTAACCTTCTTCCGCGAATGGCCCGTCCCCGCCGACGGCTGGGTGGAGACGAACCTCGCCGAGTTGCGGTCGATCATCACGGCCAACGGCGTCGCCTGGATGGAACTATTGGCGGCCGATCTCGATGCGGAGACGGACGTGGTGGAGCATGGAGACGGCTGGGCCTTTCATTCACCACTTGGCTTCCGCCTCGCGCAGGTCATCCAACACGGCACTGACCATCGCAGCCAGGTCTGCACCGCCCTGACGAGTCTCGGGGTCACCCCACCCGAGCTCGACCTCTGGCGCTTCGGCGAAGTCACGGGGCGCACGCGGGGGGAGAAGGTCTGACGTGGTCCGGGAACCGCTCGCTTCCAACCGCAACGGCTTGGGCACATGGCCCGCCGGTCTTACAACTCCGGAAGTAACGCCAGCGAATCCAGGTCCTCGATCGCCGCGATGAAGCGCGTGAAGGTTGCCTCGAGCATCGCTTTGCCGCGATCGTTGCCGTCCGGCAGGGTGGCGCCGAGGATAACGCCGCTGGCGATAACCCCCGCAAAGTAGCCCCGGTAGTCCGTCTCCAACTGGTCGAGCGAATAGTTCGTCACTCCGCCCCGATTCAACAACTGGTGATATTCAGCCAGCAGTTCGTGCTCGTGCTTGCGGCGGTCATCGACCAGCAGGCTGCCGGTGATCACGTAGGCCAGGTCCGAGATACCCGGCGAGAAGGTCGGCGCCTGCCAATCGCAGACCACCAGTTCGCGGCCGCTGCCGGGGTCGCCGTAGAAGAGATTGTCGGGACGGTAGTCGCCCTGGCACAGCGTGCGGCTGCCGGCGAAGAATTCGTCCATGCCCTTCAGGGTGCGCTTGCCCAGTTCGGGCATCACGGCGCGGAGTCGGGGCGTAAACATCGGCTCGAAGCGTTGCAGACAGAGCTGCCAACAGGCGTCGTACATCATCTCCAGCGGACCGCGGAGGAGCAGTTCGCCGGGCTGCACCCAGGGCTGTTCGGCGATGCGCGGGCTGTCCCACCACTGGGCGTGGAAGCGCGCCAGGTACTGGACGGCGAGCCGTGCCTCTTCCGGCGTTGAGCCCGCCACCTGGTCCCCGAATCGTCCGCCGGTCAGCTCTTCGAGCAGGATGATGGCCGAGCCGTTGGCGTCGAAATCGGCGTGGTAGCAGTTCGGCACGGGGATTCCAGCGTTCTGCCCGAGGTGCTGGTAGAAGCGCACTTCCCGTTCGTAGAGGCCGTACATCATGCCGATGGCGCGCGATCCGGGGTCCGTCGAAGGCACCTTTGCGATTAGCGCCTCGGGCGCGTTCGAAGGCGCACCGTCGTAACTCAGCGCCAGGCGCGCGACCGTGCCGATGAAGCCAATGCCCGCGCCGATGATCGTGGTTTCGAAGCCGGTCACCGCGCCTTGCGGGAGGTGTCCGCCAGCGCGCAGCACATCCGTAAGCCACTCGGGGGCGATCGCTTCGAGGTTGGCTGGGATCGGCAGGGTCTCGGACATTCGCGCGCTCCAGGGAGGGTGATGTGGTGCCGGGCATCGTCGGCTTCGAACGTGCGTGGTGTCAACGGCCACTTTCAGGCCGCCACACAGGGCCGGGTGGAGTTTGCTAGAATCCGCCCACTTTGAACCGGAACGGAGACAATCAACATGGGAAAGCTCGATGGAAAAGTCTGCCTGGTAACAGGCTCGAGCCGTGGCATCGGCAAGGAGATTGCTGTGCTGTTCGCGGCCGAAGGGGGGAAGGTGGCGTGCGTGGCGCGCACTTTGCATGAGGGCGACCACCCGCTCGAAGGCTCGCTGGACCACACGGTGGCGCAGATTAAGGAAGCGGGCCACGAAGCCGCGGCGTTCGCTGCCGACATCTCGGATTACAACGAATGCTCCCGCGTGGTGGACGAAGTGAAGGCAGCCTACGGCAACATCGATGTCCTCGTGAACAATGCAGCCCTCACCTACTTCATCCCGATCAAGGATTACCCGGTGAACCGCTGGCACCGCTCTTTCGGCGTGAACGTCCACGCGCCGTTCTACTTCAGCCAACTGGTGCTGGGCGACATGGTGGCGAAGAAGTCCGGCTCAATCGTGAATATCTCAAGCGGCGCGGCGATTGGTCCGGGCCGGGGGCCGTACCCCGAAAACGTGGGCCGTGGGGGCACGCTCTACGGCGCCGAAAAGGCAGCGCTTGAACGCTTCACCCAGGGGCTCGCCTCCGAGGTCTACGCCGATGGCGTGTGCGTCACCTGCGTTTCGCCATCGTTGGTTGTGCCCACGCCGGGTACCGTCTTCCATCACCTGGTGACGGGCATGGATGACCCGCGCGGCGAATCGCCGGAGTTGATGGCCAAGGCCGCCCTCCTGCTCGCCACCGAGCCGATCGAAAAGGTTTCCGGACGCGTCACGTACAGCCAGCAGATCCTGACCGAATTCGGCTGGATGAAAGATGGCAAAGGGACCGGATTCGGGGACCGCATGGGATCTGGCTACAGCCAGATTTAGGGGCCGAAACGGGGGCTGCCAATTTGCCGCGCTCCGCTCCCGCCAGTCCCGAGACGACTCGTCATGGATACCCGCGCCACCTGTAGCCACAAGGTGGCCACAGATGCTAGGATGTCAGCGATTCGACCATCCCGTTGCGGACGTAGAGGCGCGGGAGGCGCGCCTGGAGGCTGGCCAGCACGTCCCAACTGATCGTGCCCACTTCGCTGGCCACATCGTCGGCGGTGATGCATGCGCCGGCATCCGCGCCGAGCAGCGTAACGACGGAACCTTCGGCGGCGGAGGGCACATCCGTGACATCGACCAGGAACTGGTCCATGCAGACGCGGCCGACCATGGGGCAGCGTTCGCCCGTGAGCAGCACGCTACCCACGTTCCCCAGGTCGCGCCTCCAGCCGTCGGCGTAGCCCACGGGCACGAGGCCCACGCGCGAAGTGCGCTCGGCGCGCCAGGTGAGGCCGTAGCTCACACCTTCGCCGGGCGCGACTTCGGCCACGCGCGCCAATCGCGCCCGCAGCGAGAGTACTGACCGCAGGATCGGCCCGCGCGAGTTGGGTGGGAGCACGCCGTGCAGTGCGAGGCCCGTGCGCACGCCGTCGTAACGCAGGCCAGTGCGGCGCAAGGCGGTCGCCGAGTTGGCCGTGTGGCGGTACGGGATCCAAGGCAGCGCTTCGACCGCCTGCGCGAAGAGCGCGTTTTGCGAGTCGGCGAAGCTGTCGTCGACTTCGTCGGCGTTCGCCATATGGGTCGTCAGCCCTTCGACCACAAGGTTCGGCAGCTTGCGCAACGCTTCGGCGAGTTCAACGGCCTCATTGAGTGTGACGCCGAAGCGGTGCAGGCCGGTATCCACCTTGATATGGACCGTGGCCGTCAGGCCCAGTTTCGTTGCCGCGTCAGAAAGTGCACGGCCGAGTTCGAGCGAATGGCAGGTGAGCGTGATGCCGTGCGCGACGGCCTCTGCAGCGTCCGCCGGGTAGGCATGGCCGAGGACGACGATCGGCCGCGTGACGCCCGCCTGGCGGAGAGCCAATGCCTCGTCTGCCCAGACGACCGCAAACCTGGGGATGCCGGCGCGCTCCAGTTCCGCCGCAAAATGCGCTGCGCCGGCGCCGTAGGCGTTCGCTTTGACGACGGCGATGACTTCGACGGAATCGCCCATGGCAGTGCGCAGCGAGCGGGCGTTGTGGGCGATCGCCTCGAGATCGATTTCCAGCCAGCCGTTGAGCGCGGCGGTGGCCTCTGCGATGGGAAGCGGGAGTTGTGGTGGAAGCGCCAGCTGCGGCCTGCCTTTCCCCAATCGTTCGCGATCGTTGCGCGGGGTGGAGCGCGAATCTAGCATCCTGCCCATGCCGGTCTGTAGCAAACCCTCTTCGGGGTGGATGCTCGCGGTGGTGCTCGGTGCCATGCTCTTCGCTGCCGCATGCAGCGCGCGGAGCAGCCAGTCGTCTCAATCATTCTTCGAGCCCCCTGCCACTCCTCTTCCGCCAACCGTAGCGTCTACGCCCAGCGGTGCGCCTCAGGGCACCCGGCCGCCGGGTAACGAGGGCCTGGCGGCTGCGCGAGACCTGTTGCGCGATGGACGTTTCGACGCGGCGGCGGTGACGTACGGCGCACTTGCCGCCGCTTCTAGGGGCACGGTGCGCGCCCGCGCGCTCATCGGCGCCTCAATCGCTCGCTACAACAACGGTGACCGCGAAGGCGCGCTGAAGTCTGTCTCAGCGGCCGCGCGGTCCGCGCCAAACGGTTCCGAAGAGGCCGTGGCGGCCGGTTACCTGCTGGGCGTTCGCATGAACGAAGCAGGGCGGCCTCAAGATGCGGTCACCGCACTGGCGAAGGTTATGTCGCGCGAAGGCGCGCTTTCGCCGTATATCGCTTCGGAGTACGCGCGGGCGCTTTCGGACTCGCACCTGGATGCGGGCGCCGCGAGTATTTGGGACCTGCTGCTCGGGCAGAGCGGGTTGCCGGCGGCCCTGCGGATTTCCGTCCTTCAGGACCGCGCCTCTGTCGCTCGGGGCGCCTCGGACAAAAAGGCGCTGGCACACTGGCTGGACGTGCTCATCGCCACGAATGGAGACGTCTCGGCCACGTACGAACGCGCGCAACTGGCGCGCGACGCGGGTGAGTCCGGGCTTAGCCAGCAGTTGTTGGCCACGCTCGTCGCTTCGCACTCTGATTCGCGGTTGGCTGTGCAAGCGGTTGCCCAGTTGCACGCTGCGGGCGTGCCTGTGGACGCCGGACAGGAGGGGTTGATTTATTACCGTCGCGGCGCCTACCAGGATGCACGGCTCGTGCTCCTGAATGGCATCGCTGAGCCGGGCATCTCGGCCGCCACCTTGGCTTTTCGCCTCTACTATCTAGCCGCGGCGTACGAAGATGCGGGAGTGCCGGACGAAGCGGTCGTCTATTACGATCTGGCTGCGGCAGCGGGCGGCAGCGACCTTTACACTCATCGCGCTAAATATTGGGCGGCGCGCGTGACCGAACGCCTGGGCGACGTTGTGGGCGCGGGCGAGCGCTATCGCGCCCTAGTGGCAAACGGCCCGGCGGGCGAATTTACGTCTGAGGCGGCGTTTCGGGCCGGCTACACGTTGTTGAGCGAGGGAGACGCACCGGGCGCCGTGGCCGCCTGGGATGCAGTAGGCGCCGGCGGCGGCGCACGAGTCGCTTACTGGATGGGCCGCGCGCTTGGCGAGGTTGGGCGTTGGGTAGATTCGGCCGCTGCCTACCAAAAAGCGGTGACGCTTGGCCCGCTGGACTTTTACGGTGTGGAAGCGGCGCGCGCAATCGCTCATGCGGCTTCAATTGATACTTCGTATCGAAAGCGAAACCTCTCGGCTAGCACGAATTGGGAGGCGATTGGGCTGTGGTTGGGGCGTCACATTACTGGCACTTATCCCGGGAGCGCTCCGACCGCGGCTGCGAGCCTGGCGTGGGTGGGACTGCGCGAACAGGCAGCCGACGTGCTGAACGATGCCGCCGTGGGGGCGGGTGCGTGGCGATTGCTCGAACTCTCGCGGGAGGCGCAATCGGCCGGTGTATTGGATGTCGCGGCACAGTTGGCTGAGCGCGTGCGTCTTGCGGCCGGCGCCGAGGCAGTCGATTCGCCGAAAGACCTTCTGCGGGTGATTTATCCAGTAGATTATGTCACGCAGTTGGATTCGGAAGCGAAGGCCAACAACCTGGACCCGTTGTTTTTTGGGGCGTTGGTCCGCCAGGAAAGCTATTGGGACGCTGCAGCTGGCTCCTCCGCCGGGGCGCTGGGCCTGACGCAGGTGATCCCGGAGACCGGTCAAGGTATCGCCGCGGCCCTGGGCATCAAAGGTTTCGTCGCCGATGACCTGTTCCGGCCGTCGGTGAGTTTGAGGTTCGGCGCCTACTACCTGGCGGGGCAGGTGAGGCGCTTCGGCCAGCCGTGGGCTGCGCTTGCGGCCTACAACGCAGGCCCGGGCAACTCCGCTCGTTGGCTGGAGGCGACGGGCAACGGCGGCGCGGTGGACTTTGTGGAGCACGTCGACTTCGGAGAGACGGCACATTATGTCCAAATCGTTCTAGAGCATTACGCCCACTACCTCCGGGCGTACTCCGAGTGAGCCTGGTTTGCCCTAAGGGGCGCTCCGTGTTACGGTTCCGCTTCACGTCTACGAAAATGCAAGGAGAAGCGCCGTGGCTACAAAGCGCACCTACCAGCCTCACAAGATTCCTCGCGCCCGCAACCACGGGTTCATGAAGCGCATGAGTACACGCGCGGGCCGCCTGGTGTTGAAGACTCGCCGCTTGCGTGGGCGCAAGCGCCTTACTGTCGTCTAGGCGCGACCATGGAACGAGCTCGGCGGCTCCGTAAGGGCACTGAGTTCGATACGGCGTATTCGAAGGGGACTGTCGTTGGCAGTTCCTTTTTTGCTGTCCGTTCCGTTTCCAATCAGTTGGATCACACGCGATGGGGCTTTGCGGTTGGCAAACGCATCGCGAAGCACGCGGTGGACCGGAACCGGGCGAAGCGTCGCATCCGCGAACTCGCCTGGAGGCTGCCCGTTGCGCCAGGATACGACCTGATTCTGGTCGCGCGCGCGCCTGCGTTAACAGCGAAGGGGCCGGAACTGAAGGACGCATTGGTCAAGCTGTTGGTTCGAGCACAACTGCTGGCGGCGGCAGAATGAAGGCACTGATTCTTGGGATCATTCATCTCTATCAGGCGACTATCTCGCGCGTGATCCCCCCAGTCTGCCGCTTTCAACCCACGTGTTCTGCATATGCGGCAGAGGCGATTGAGCGTCATGGAGCGACGCGAGGCGGTTGGCTGGCGGTCAAGCGGCTTGCTCGTTGCCGGCCGGGCGGTGGGTCGGGCTTCGACCCCGTTCCGTAGAGGGGATGCTCTCTTTAGTGCTTAGTGCTTGCTGCTTAGTGCTTGTGCTTAGTGCCCAGTGCCCAGTGCCCGGTGCCCAGTGCCCAGTGCCCAGTGCTCAAGTGCTTTGTGCTTAGTGTTTGTTGTGCGGGTTTTACGCTTGGCTGGGACGTGGTTGGTGGAGAAGCGCTCGCTAGCGCAGGCGAGGCATTACGTCGAGGTGTTGCGATTGGGCGCATCTCGCTCTTCACTGCAAGATTTTGCTGCCGTTAACTGAAGCAGGTTTTACAGCCTTCGATTGAATCAGAGCTTTGTTGCAACCTGAACGTTTATTTGTGTCATTGAATGTTTCACGTGAAACATTTTGTTTCGTTCGCCGCGCCAGACTCGGCTCGCACGGTTGGACCGACGCGTTCTCCACTGCCTCCTGGCAGATAAGGCCTGTTGACCTCGAAGGTTTCACGTGAAACATTTTGATCCGAACTCGGTTTGTGGTCCGATGGTCTGTTTCCTCGGAGGCACGCCTCGTTAGATTCAGAAGTTCGGCGAGGTTCGCTGCCCGCAATTCTGCGCCAAACGATGATTGAGGCTGACTAATGCTCACGATCGAGCGAGGCGGTTGGCGAGCGTGCCAAGGTGGTGCGCTCCGCGAGTTAGCGGTGTCCAACGCCCCTGACCGCTTGCCGGTCATTGTTGCACGTGAAACACAGAACATATGTTCTTCGGTTTCACGTGAAACAGTGGCTCTCCGTCTCGATCGTGTCCTGCCGCTACTCCAAGAGCCGTTTACCTTCCGCCTACCACACACGCTGATACCATGAACCGGTGAAATTACCCCGCGCACTCGCGGTGCTGCCTCTCCTCGTGCTCTCGGCACTCCTTTTTTCTGCTTGCGTGAGCGTTGAAAACCCCCAGGGCTGGGGTTCGCCCGCCTTTACGTCTAACGCCATCTACTACCAGGAGTCCAAGGACCACATCTCCGGCGCCACCCTGGCCGCCGATGGCTCCGCTTCCCGCTCCTGGGTGTTCCCGGATAAGAACAACCCGGCCGATAAGGACATCCAACTCAAGGCAATTTACGGCGCGCCCATTGTCGACGGCGATGCCGTCTACTTCTCGTCCTTCACGGGCGGAGTGTTCGCACTCAATAAAGAAACCGGACGTCCCGTCTGGCGCCTGAGCACCGGATTCTCCGGCGATGTCGTTGGCGGCGTATCCGTAGGCGGCGGCAAAGTGGCCTTTGGTACCACTGATGGCGACGTCCATCTGCTCGATGAGAAAGACGGCAAACCTTCTGTTGGATGGCCAGCGGGCGGCGTCCACTTCGGAAAAGGCGTCTGGGCCGCTCCGATCATCGCCGGAGACGTGGTCTACATCGCTTCAATGGATGGCACGGTTGACGCCCTCAAGCTGGCCGATGGCTCGCGGACCTGGGCCAAGCCGTTCAGCGCCAGCGGTGCCATCGCCGAGCTTCGCGTGTTGGACGACCAGCATCTCTTCGCTCCGAGTCTGAACAAGCATGTCTACATCCTCAACCGTGCCGATGGCGGCGTTGCCCAGGACTTCCGCGCGAACGACTGGGTGTGGGGAGGGGCGGCGTTTAAGGACAACACGGCATACTTCGGCGACTTCTCAGGCCACGTCTACGCACTCGACATAACCACTGGTAAGGACAAGTGGCCCTCCATTGCCCTGGGCGACGACCGCGACCGCGTCAAAGCCGCGCCTCAAGTCGTGGGCGACGTGGTCGTCTTCGGCGACCGCAGCCCCACGATTCACTTTCTGAGCGTGGCGGATGGCTCGCGCCTGGGGCCCCCGTTCCCCGTGGTCAAAGCTGGGACGATTCGCGCAGACGCCGTAACGTTGCAAGATGGCAGCGTGGTTTTCCTCACGACGAACGGCCGAATGTTCAAAGCGGACCCGAAGACGCAGACGGTTGTTGAACTCAGCGTGAACGGGGCGGGCAAATGATCGGGGACATTTTCACGCTCATCCTGCTGAACCCGATGATCAACTTCCTGGTCATCCTCAACAACGTGCTGTTCGGCAGCTTCGGGCTGGCGATTATCGCCTTCACGATCATCATCCGCCTGGTGACTTTCCCGCTGACGCTGCGCCAGCTGCACTCGACTCGCTCGATGCAGGGCATTCAGCCGCGCATCCAGGAGATAAACAAGAAGTTTTCGGATCCCAAGCGGCGTCAAGAAGAGATCATGAAGGTCTACCGGGAGGCTGGGGTCAACCCTCTCGGCTGTCTCGGGCCGATGATCCTTCAGTTCCCGGTGCTGATCGCACTCTACAGTGCGGTCCGCCTGGCCCTTGCCACCTCCCCAGAGTCGCTCGAACGGCTTTCGGGGCATCTTTACTCGTGGAGCTTCATCCAACACGGCGTGCCGCTGCAGGAGCACTTCATTGGGATGGACCTGAGGGCGAACGGTGGTTCGGGCATCGGTATCGTCATGGTTGTGCTGGTGGGGCTAACCACCTGGGCGCAAACCAAGACGACGGTAACGGTAGCGGCCGACGATAAGGCCAGGGCACAGCAACAGATGATGGCGTACATGATGCCGCTGATGTTCGCCTTCTTCGCCCTGAGCTTCCCTATCGGTGTGGCTGTCTACTGGGTTGTGAACTCGATTGTGGGCATCGCGTTCAACATCCTCACGTACGGATTCCCCCTTTTGAAGATCGAACCGGTCTTCAAGGCCCGCGTGCCCGCTCCACGCACGCCGGCCACCCCTTCCACGGCCGCGACGGGGCCCACCGCGGCTGCCGTGGATGTTCAAACTGCTCGTGAATTGAGGACTGCCAATGGACTCGGCCGAAGCAAGCGGCAAAACCGTAGAAGACGCCCTTAACAGGGCGCTCGCACAGATCGGGGCAACCCGGGACGACGTCAACAACGAACGCGTGAGCTTCGATGTGCTCGATGAGGGCCGCAAGGGCGGACTCTTCGGGCGCGGAGGCAAGGATGCCACTGTGCGTGTCAATCGCGTAGCTGGTGCAGCTGCGCCAGCTATGGCTCAGCCACGCGAAGAGCGTGGTCCGCGCCCAGAGGGCCAACGCGACCGCGGCGGACGTGGACGAGGTGGTGACCGCGGCGGCGCCCCCGAGGGCGGCCAGCGAGACACCGGACGGAGTGAGGCCCCGAGGTCACGCGGCGGCAGCGGCGGAGGTGGCTCACGAAGCGGCGGCGGCTCACGCGGCCCTTCACAGACTCGCACCGGCTTCGAACAGGCCGTGCCGAAGCTCACCGACGCCGATTTCACCCGGCCGAAGAGTACAGACGAAGGCGGAGCTCCGCCAACGGCCACTTCTCCGGACGCCGCAGCAGGACGAGGCGCCCCTCGCGGCGGGCGCGGTTCCCGCAGCGGCGCCAACGCCGGCCCGGATGATGCCCCGCGCGCCGACCGCCCCCCTCGCGAGGACCGTCCTGAGCGCGGAGACCGCCCGGAACGCGGCGAACGGCGTCACCGCGACGACGAGCCGCGCGTTGAACCGGACATTAATGCACCAGCCGTTGACTTCGCTGCCGAAACGGTCGATGACGTGCTGCGCATCCTCGACATCCCCTGCGAACTCTCGATTCGCGAGCCGCTCACCGCTGGCGACGGCCTCGGAAGCACGCTCGCCGTCATCGATATCAAGGGCGAAGACCTTGGCCTGCTCATCGGGCGGCGCGGCGATACGCTCCTTTCGCTGCAATACCTGGTGAACCTGATTGTGGGGCGTAAGTTCCCCGGCCAGGGCGGCGTCACGATCGATGTCGAGCACTACCGGCATCGCAACGAAGAGCGAATCATCTCGCTCGCCAAGCGAATGGCCGATCGGGTGCGAGAAACGGGCTCGCCGATTACCTTGGAGCCGATGTCGGCATCTGAACGGCGGCTCGTGCATATGACTTTCGCAGACGACCCGGCACTGGAAACGAACAGCATCGGCGATGGCGACAACCGCAAGGTGGTCATCAGCGCCCGCAGATGAACCTGGGGAGGTAGCGTCACGCACATAGTGGTGGCAGGCAACGTGGTAGAAGACCGGGCGCCAGATGGCGGCTGGGTACCAGGTGGCCCCTCACTGTATGCTGCGCGCATGGCCCACGCTCTCGGTGCCCGCGTGACGCTCCTAACTACGCTCGCCCCTTCATTCGACCTCAATTGCCTCGAAGGGCTGGAAGTCCCCCAATTCGCTGCGTCGTTTCTGCCGCGCTACGCCAACGCCTACGATCCGGCCGGGAACCGCACGCAGCTGCTCCTCAGCACGGGCGACCTGCTAAATCTGGACGACGTTCACTTCGAACAGATGCCCGATGTCATGATTCTCGCCCCCGCGTACCATGAATTCCCTGTACCGCCCGTAATCCCCGCGCGATTCACGGCTATCGACCTCCAAGGACCACTGCGGACGGTCGAAGGCGATGTTGTGCGGTCGCATCCACAGCCGCGAAAGGTCATCGACCAGTTCGTGCGCGAAGGCGAATACGTGTTTTTTAGCGAAGAGGACGCGCCCGACGCCGAAGGCCTGGCGCGGTACGCCGCGAACCGTGGAGCGACCGTTGCACTGACGCGTGGCTACAAGGGGGCCACACTGTTTTCAGGAGGCGAGGAGCGCCATTTGGAGGCGCTTTTGGCCGAATCCGTCGACCCCACCGGAGCTGGCGATTGCTTCGCTACGGCCTTTATGGTGCGCCTCGCGGAGACCAGCGATGTGGACCAGGCATGCGCCTTTGGACTGGCCGCTGGCGCGTTGAGCATCAGCGCTGTGGGGCTGGATGGCGTACCAACCCGAGAGCAGATCGAACAACGCCTGGCACGGGAGGCAGCCTGAATGAGAGCTCAATTCGTCACCCTGGTGAACCAGAAAGGCGGCGTGGGCAAAACCACCACAGCCGTCTCGCTGGGTGCTGCCCTGGGGCGCCGCGGCCAAAAGGTGCTGCTCATTGACCTGGACCCCCAGGCCAACGCTACGAGCGCCCTCGGCGTGGACGGCGCGGAGCACCGCGGCATCTACGATGCTTTGCTGGACGACGTTTCCATCGAGGATTGCATCATCGCCGTCCCGGATGAAAAGCTGGACCTCGTGCCCTCCAGTCGCGAGCTTTCCGGCGCGGAAGTGGAGTTGGTGCCGCAGATGGCGCGCGAACGCCGCCTAACCAGCGCCCTTGCCCCCGTGCGCGACCGCTACGACTGGGTGCTGGTGGACTGTCCGCCCTCGCTCGGGCTGCTGACGATCAACGCCCTCACCGCCAGCGACAGCGTGATCATCCCCGTGCAGTGCGAGTACATGGCGCTTGAGGGCTTGAGCCGCCTGATGGAGACGCTGGACCTGGTACGCCGCAACCTCAACCCCGGACTCACGCTGCTTGGTGTGGTGCTCACGATGTTCGATAAACGCACGCGCCTCTCGCAGCAGGTGGTGGACGAAGTGCGCGGCCACTTCACGCAAACCTTCGAGACGATCATCCCGCGCTCTGTGCGGCTCAGCGAGGCGCCGAGCCACGGCCATTCGATCTTTCTTTACGACGGCGGCGGGCGTTCGGCCGCCGCCTACGATTCCCTCGCTGCCGAACTGCTAGCCCGTGTAGGAGTAGCCGTATGACGCAACCGAAACGAGGTCTTGGACGAGGCCTGGACGCCCTCTTTGGCAACTCGCCAGCTGCCGAGGCGGATGCCAAGCCAGAGGCAGTGGAGCGTGAAGCCGAACCTGTGGCCACCATGCAGCCACCACCGGCCGCTGCCCCTCCACGGCGCGAACCCGAGCCCGATCCAACGCCCGAACCGGTGGTAGCGGCATCCGTCGTCTCCATCCGGCGAGGCGGCCCGGACCAGCTCGATATCGACCTGATTTCGCCCAACCCGGAGCAGCCGCGCACGCACTTCGAGCCCGAAAAGCTGCGCGAACTGGCCGATTCCATACGCGAACACGGTGTCATTCAGCCGCTCATCGTGACCCGCGATTCCGAGGGCAGCTACCGCCTGATTGCCGGCGAACGCCGCTTGCAGGCTGCTCGCCTTGCGGGCCTCGATACCGTGCCGGTAGTCGTCCGCGAAGCAACCGATGCACAGATGCTCGAACTGGCACTCATCGAAAACATCCAACGCGCGGACCTCAACGCTGTGGAAGAGGCGATGGCCTACCGCCGCCTGATCGAGGAGTACGGCCTCACGCAGGAGGAAGCGGCCCAGAAGGTGGGTAAAAGCCGCACCGCAGTCGCCAACTCTATGCGTCTGCTGCAACTTGAGAGTGAAATCAAGCGCAGCCTCGTGTCGGGCGAAATTACCGAAGGGCACGCTCGCGCGCTGCTCGGCTTGCCCGAGGGCCGCGGCCGCGTGACTGCCTGGCGCGACGTGGTGAAGAAGAAGCTCAGCGTGCGCGACACCGAGGGCTTCGTGCGCCGCACGCTCGCTGGCGTGCCCGCGACCGCAAACACGGCTGGCGCCCAAACCGCCCGGCGCGACGCCAGCATTTCGGACATCGAGAGCCGCCTGCGCCGCGCCTTGAGTACGCGTGTCACCGTCCAGCCGCAGAAGCAGGGCGCCAAGATCGTCATCGAGTGCTACAGCCAGGAAGAGTTCCGCGGCGTGGTGGACACGATCCTGGGGGACTACTGATGAGCATCGAAGAGCGACTGAAGGAGCTTGGGCTGGCTGTTCCCGCACCCGTTTCACCTGCGGCTGGCGGGCTCTACGCACCGTGCGTGCAGACCGGCTCGCTCCTCTTTGTCTCCGGGCAAATTCCGCGCGGTGCGGACGCCCGAGGCAAGCTCGGAGATTCGGTGACGGTCGAGCAGGGCGCCTCGCTGGCGCGAGAGTGCGCGCTTAACGCCCTGGGCATCGTCAAGGCGCACCTCGGCTCGCTGGACCACATCGTTCAGGCCGTGCGCGTGGCCGGCTATGTGGCCAGCGCCGACGGCTTCACGGACCATCCAAAGGTGATCAACGGCGCTTCGCAACTGCTGATCGACGTGCTCGGCGAAAAGGGCCGCTCGGCACGCATCGCCATCGGCGTGGCGGAACTGCCGCTGGGCGTGCCGGTTGAGGTGGAGTTCCTCTTCGAAGTGACGTAGCCCAGTGCTGAGTCCCGAGTCCCGAGTCCTGAGTCCTGAGTTATGAGTCCCCACGTTCACCGGTCCGCTGCGGTATCGTTGCTGCCACACCCATTGGAGGCGACGACGATGACGCTGGAGATGCCCGAACGCGGACGCACCTGGCCTGAGATTCGCGACGAGATGCTGGAGATGCGCGGCGGCGATCTCGATTGGCGCAACGGTCGCCACGGCGCCTACGTCTGGTACGCCACCGATGAACTGGAGGACGTGCTGCGCGAGGCGTTCGGCATGTTCATGGTCGAAAACGGGCTAGGCATCCGGGTCTTCCCAAGCATCGGGCGGATGGAGCGCGAAGTGCTGGGCACGGTCCAGGGGCTGCTCTCCGGCGACGCCGAGACGGCCAGCATCTTCACCTCGGGAGGCACCGAAAGTATCTTCCTCGCGATCTTCGCTGCGCGGGAATGGGCGCGGGCGAGCGGAAAGGGCGGCGCTCAGCCCGAGATCGTGGCCGCCTACTCGGCGCACCCGGCCCTGAGCAAGGCGGCGCACATGCTGGGCATGAAGGTGATCCGCGTCCCCCAGGGTGCTGACTTCCGCGCTGACCCCGCGGCCATGCGCGCCGCCATCACCCCGAACACCGTCGCGCTGTACGCTTCGGCGCCGTCCTACTCCCTGGGACTCGTGGACCCGGTGGCGGAGGTCGGAGCAATTGCCGAAGAGCATGGACTGTGGCTGCACGTTGATGCCTGCGTGGGCGGCATCCTCGCCCCATCCGTCCGCCAGTTGGGCTACGAAGTTCCGGCCTTCGATTTCGCCGTGCCGGGCGTCACCTCGATCTCTGCGGACCTTCACAAATCGGGCTACGCCGCCAAGCCGGCCTCCACGGTCAACTTTCGAAGCAAGGCGCAGCGCGAATTCGCGCGCTACAGCATGGACGAATGGCCGAGCGGCACGTACTCCGCCTACACCTTCACGGGCACACGACCGGGAGGGGCGATTGCCGCCGCCTGGGCGGGCATGCAGTTCCTCGGCCAGGCCGGCTACCGCGAGATCGCTGCGGCCTCCATGCGCGCCAAAGAGACGATGACCGCGGGCCTGAGCGCCATCCCAGGCGTGACCGTCTTTGGCCAGCCGCAACTCTGGGCCTTCGCCTTCGGCGCCCAAGACATCGAGATGCAGCAGGTGGCTGCCCTGATGGGTAAACGGGGCTGGATGTGCGGCGGCACCACCCAGCCCAAGGGGATCCACATGATGCCTACGCCCGTCCACGAACCGGTCGCCGCGGAGTACGTGGCGGCCATAGCCGAATGCATCGCCCTCGTCCGCGCCGGTGATGCGACGAAGGCCAAAGCGGCCGCCTACAACTAAAGCGCGGTGGCGGCGAAAGCTAGGTTCGGGCCGAGCCTTTCAGGATGACACTCAACCCGGGGGTGGGAAAACGGCGAAGCTTGTGTTGCCAAGGACCGTTGTTGTCGAGCCACCACCGAGAATGGTATCGGCGTTGTCACCACTTAGCCCGCGCCAATGAGCGCTGGTTCCCGGCCGGGGGTCAGCCGAAACGTCAGGTAGGCGATCGCAGGCTGAGACCGGGTCGCGAAGGCGACGATGAACGAATCGCACGAGAGGGAGGCGCTGGGGCAGCCGATGGCTCCGAGGTACCACGTGGCGCTGCTGGTTGTAGGCGGGAGGACGGAGGACAGGCGGCTGGCGAGTTCGTCCTCCCCGACAGGCCCACCTTCGGATCCGTGGAGCGTCAGCCCAAAGCCTTGCGCCCTATCACCCGGCGCCTTGCCGGCACAGAGCTGCGTGAACTCCATGCCGACGACCGTGCCGTTTTCAGCGCAGGTGTAGGTTCGCGGGACGCCCGTGCGCACAATCCCTGCCACATCGCCAGCCCCTATACGCAGGGCGACGCTGGTGGCGAATTGGCACAGCCATGCCTGCACGCTGGCCGGGCACTTACTCAACGGGAAGAGGTCGCCATCGACTCCCGTGGTTAGACGGCGCGTAAATACGGTGGTTGGTAGCGAAGAATCGAGGCAAGTGGGGAAGGCATCGACCCCACGTTGGACGAGCGCATAATCCGACTGGTCGCCAGCCCGCGCTTCCCAGATGTGCGCGGAGGGCGGGGCGCACCAGTTTGCCCAGGTCCATTCGCCCAATACACCTGAAAATGGGAACTTCAGCCCCACTTTGAAGGTTCGATCCAGGCCAGCGTGAGGCGGTAGCGGTAGTCCCGGATCGGCGGGCGGGCGAATGATGTGGAGCCATGCCGGGCCGAGTAGCTGGCAGGCTTCCGTGCCGTCGGCGCTCAGGCGGATTAGGGTGGTGTCGCCCTCGGGGACTAACTCGATCGCGAGCTTGACCTGTGTCGAGGTGCAGCGAGCGAGTGCGGCGGTGGTGGGACTGGCCGTGGCCTCGGGTGGGGCCGTTGGGTCTGGCTCGTGGCCGGAGCCGCCGTCGGAGCCGCCGTCGAATGCCGCGTAGACGAGAATCGCTGTCCCGGCCACGACCGCAGCCGCCGCGGACAGGGCGACGAATCGCGAGACCATGCTCCCCAGCACGGCTAGCCAGGCGGAGTGCATGCGCGCAGCGGGGGAATGCATCCTGCCCCGCGCGGCAGCCGCTTCCTCGCGCGAATCAACTCCCAGCTTGCCGAGAATTTCGCGCACGTGGTACTTGGCGCCATCGAGCGTAATACCCAGGCGTTCGGCGATTTCGGCGTTGGTCAAGCCGTGGCTAACGAGTTCGAGCACTTCTCGTTGGCGCGGACTGAGGTCGTATTTATACGGAGTGTTGAGGTGCCTGGGCCGCATACGCAGACCGTAGCATCCCCGTTTCGGGAGTTCACTACTCCATCAAACACATTACGTTTGGAGATTGGTTCAAATGTGCCTGACCGCGGCCTAGAACCCCGGCCCCATCACCTTGTCCATGAAGAGCGCCATCGATTTCGCGATGGCCGCGCGCGGCATCAGGCCGTTGTACTGCCAGGCCATCACGTACTTCAGCTGTAGCTGTGCGAGCCTATGAGTCGGCCCCATTCAGGGTGGCGACTTCGTCGAGGCGGCGATGCATATCGAGCCGGAGGTGGCTGAGGCGCGTGACTGAATCGCCACGATCCAGGTAGCGCAGAAGCACGTCGTTGAAGGCCGCGCGTTCCAGGCGGAGCAGTTCGCCGGCCTCAACGCAGGTGACGGCGGCGGTGCGGAGGACATCGTGGATGAGCGCAATCTCGCCAAATGAGTCGCCGGAGCGCAGCGTTGCCACAACCGTGCCCGAGCGGCTTACCTCAAACGCCCCGGAGAGGACCAGGTAGAAGGAGTCGCCGGGTTCACCTTGCCGAACGATCGATTCGCCGCGTGCCGAAGGTTGCCGCGCCACTCGCGAAAGGAGCAGGTCGAGTTCGCCAGGCGAAAGCGACGAGAAGAGGGGCATGGCGGCAACTGCATCGCGGTATCCAGCGGCAGCTTCGAGGCGTGCCTTAAGGGCGAGATCGTGGCGCAGGCTGCGGTCAAACGCCTGGCGGCCCAGCGCCAGCAACCGTGAGGGCTGGACCGCCGTGACGGTGGCCGAGCGTGGTGCAGCGTTCAGAAGCGCCCGTTCGCCAAAGTAGCTGCCGGCCGTGAGGGTGTTCACGGCGAGGCCGTCGATTGCCACTTCGAGCTCACCGCTTTTCACCACGTAAAACGTGTCTCCTGGTTCACCCTGACGAACAACTTCACGGCCGCGGGGCGCATCTTCCCACCGTCCTGCATTCGCGAGTTCGAGCAACCGTGCCTCTGGCATGCCGGAGAAGCCGGGCACGGTCCGCAGGGCGTTCATCGCATTTCGGCGCAGGCGCGCGCGGCCAGTAGAGGTCAGCCGTTGGGCGGCCAGCGTCAGCCAATGGTTGAGCGAGGTCGCGATGGTGCGCAGCCACGTGAGGAGGATGATGGCGGCAATGGTGCCGAGTGCGACAACGGCCACCCGGGCCGACAGTTGACCGGACTGCCAGACTTGCTGGACCGCGGGCCAGACCTGTGCCCTCCACATAACCACGCTCAGGCCGAGTATGACCGCTGAAAACAGCAAAGAGGCCACTCCGAACCAAACAAGTAGCGGCTCGCCGCCCCTCAGCGGCCTTCGATCACGAAGCCTGTCCCAGAGCGGCCCCCTGAGGAATGCAAACGAACGGGCCCTCAACATGGGCTCCTCGATGAGGTCGATCAGGAGGTAATAACCGTCGAGCTCGAGGAGCGGGCTGAAATTAAGAAGCGTATCGAGGAAGAAAACGAAGCTCCAGGCAAAGAGAAAGGCGCCCAATTCGCCCTCGGGCAACAGGAAGGCCGCAGCCGCCGCAAGGCCGCCCAGTACCAGCCCGGTCCAAGGCCCGGCGAACGAGGCCAACAGCCGCTGGCGCCGGGGCGCCATCCAAATATCCGTGGTCTCCACGAAGGCGGCCGGCAGGCCGTAGTAGATCATCAGGCCGGCGCGAGGCGCCGATCGCCCGGCGTGCTTCACAGCAAGCCCATGCCCGGCTTCGTGAATTGCCAGCGTCGCGCTCTGCAACACCCAAAACAGGATGAAACCGAGGACGTAGGAGTCGCCACTGTAAACCAGTGCGTAACGGCCGCGCGCGAACTCAAGGGCGAGCAACAGTGCCCCAATCAGGCCCATCGCCACGCCGATGATCAGGGCTTGCCGCTTGAAGAACAGGGAGCCGCCATGCCGGTACATCCAGCCCAGGGAGTGATCGAAACGGCTACCTGCGAACTCCGCCGAAACGAATCCTCGCGCGAATTTCAAGGGCAGGTCGGAAAGGCGGCGTCCGCGTAGCCGTTTGCCCAGTTCAACATACGTGTCGCGCGGCTGGCTGGTCAGAAACCCATTGGCGTGGAGCATCCGCACAAGGCTGGCCACGCGTCCAAAGGCGAGTTCGCCGGTGCGCTCGTAGTCCGCAATGACCAACTCCTTCAGGGTGCGCGAACCATTAATGAGGGGCAGGAGAAGATGTTCATCGGGTGTGAGTTTGAGGTAGGACGGCCCGGCCGGGTTGCGGATCACGACGTACTCGACGCCCCGGCGCGTTCGCTGCGTCACCGCCTCGATGTTCTGCACCAACTCTGGACGCTGTTCCAGCACCGACAGCGCAGACTGCAAGCCAGCCCAGGGTGAGGGCCGGCCGCTCTGCGAGGCGGGCACGGCGGCGCTCATGGAGACTGACCCACACTCACCGCCGTGTGCCGTGTGCCCACTCAATCGCCGCGCAGAAAGTCGAGACGAACGGGCTCGGGCCGCGTCCGGCAGACACCGCAGTGGAGCGCATCTTCAACGGCCAGGCCCTCGAGTTCGCCTTCACGCTCCCACGCTTCGAAAAGGAAGGCACGGGTCTTCGCGTGCTGTTTGCATACGCCACGCCCGCAGAACCGGCAGACCCCACTCGCGTCAACCTCGCACGTCCAACAGCGCATCGCCGATAGACTGGCACACCGCCTTGCAACACAACAGCCATCGGCCACGGCCGCCTCGCCGGGTCCGCAGTTGCCTGCAAACACTTCAGCCGCCCCATCGGGCGGCTGAAGAAGTGCTGGTCGGCGTGTTTCGCAGCCGCGACTAACAGCCGCTGCCTTCCAACGGCCAAGCTAAAGCCTGGGGATTCGCTTGCTCTTGCGCTCGTCGAGCTTGCGCTCCGTTTCCGTCCTCGAATCCTCGTTGGCGGCCGCTTCGACCTGGGCTTCCAGCTTGTCGTCGGTCGGCTTGGTGTCTTGCTTGTCCACTGGTTTCTCCTGCCTTAGCCGCCGTTCTGGGGGCTTTGCCCCTCGGCCGCCTGAAACATGACAGGAGGTTCTGATGTTTACAAGTGGCGGGCTTCACATTGTCGCCATTTCGCCCACAGATCAGCCCCGCAACCGTTGCTGGGTTACGACCGGTTGCAGGAGCTAGAAGCCCGGCCCCATAACCTTGTCCATGAAGAGCGCCATCGATTTCGCGATGGCCGCGCGCGGCATCAGGCCGTTGTACTGCCAGGCCATCACGTACTTCAGCGGTAGCCGTTCGAGCGTCTGCTCCACCTGGCGGCGGACGGTGGACGGGCTGCCCACCCACATCAGGCCGCGTTCGTGCATCACCTCTGGAGTGATCGATCGCGGGTCTTCACCGGGGCGCGGCGTCGCGCCGCCGAAGCCGAAGGGCGCGAACCACGCCGCGCCAACGAACGAACCCGACTCTCGCCAGAGCCGCCACGCTTCTTCGTCCGTGTCTGCCACGATGACGTCGCGCAGGACGCCGATGCCCTCGCCCGGCGCGAGGTTTCGGCCGGCGGCGTTCGCCTCTTCGTGGTAGACGCCGAAAAGGAACTCCTCGAGCTGGTCGTTGATTGGCGCGAGCACGGGTTGGACGCCGTTTCGCGCGCACCAGCGGATAGTGGGCTCGCTAAAGCTGAAGGGCTGCATGATCGGCGGGTGCGGTTGCTGCAGGGGCTTTGGCACAACGCCAATTTCGCGCACGAAGCCGCCCTCCACGCCGCGGCCCATGCGCTGCGTGGCCTCCA
>JBBQGT010000034.1:0-25450 GCA_038323265.1 Tepidiformales bacterium | reverse complement strand
GTCAGTGACGCCAGCGGTGGCGAAGCCGGCGGCTCGTAGTTCGCACGAATCGCAGACTCCGCAGGGCGCTTCGCCACCTGCGTAGCAGCTCCACGTAAGCTCGAGCGGTGCGTCCAACTCCACCGCGTAGCGCACAATTTCGGCCTTGGACATGCGGATAATCGGGGCTTCGATGCGCATCGGCACGTTGTAAGCGGTTCCCACTTTGCTCCCCAATCGAAGCACCTCGACCATGGCGTCATAGAACTCCGGGCGGCAGTCGGGATAGCCAGAATAGTCGATGGCGTTTGCACCCACGAAGATCGCGCCATCGAGGGACGCCGGGGCGGCGCCGTCAGTTTCGATGCGCGAGAGAAGCCAGCTTTCGAGGGCCGCGGCGGCGACGGTGACGAAGAAGGTATTGCGCAGCGGCACGTAGGTGATCGGAATATCAGCCGACATCTGCGCGGTGACGCGGTTTTCGGGCAGAGCGTGAGCGGCCGAATCGGTGAGGGCGGAGTGCGAAGCGAGGCCCGCGTAAAAGCCCGCGTCCACCTCCAGCAGCGTGATGCCCAGGGCTTTCGCCACCGCGCGCGCGGAGGCTAACTCGCGGATGTGGAGTTGGCCGTAGCCGATGGTCAGGGCGCGCACCTCGTAGCCTTCGCGTAGGGCGTGCGCCGCCACCGTCGTGGAATCGAGCCCGCCAGAGAGTAGAACGATGGCTTGCACAGTGAGAACGCCTCCCGATTCTCCACTGTAGCGCCCGCGGGCGTGAGCGGGGAGCTGGGGGCGGCGATCGTGATCGTTGATTGCCCTGCTATGCTCCGCCGATGCCGGCGATACTGGCACACCGGTACGCCCTCTCCATTCTGAGTGGACACCGTGGTACTGAGAATGAAGAATCGCGAGGAATTGGACGAGTGCCTGGCGGCCGAAGAAGGGGGCGCGCTTTCCACAGCCGAGATGGCGCGAATCGATGCCGCCGTGGGACGCGCCAACTAGCAGAAAGTGTGTGCAGGTGGACCACGAATTTCGGACGAACGTGGCTTCGGTGTTCGCCGCGGGGGACGTCATCGGCAACCCGGCATTGGCCTCCACTTCAATGGAACAGGGGCGGGTTGCCGTCTGCCACGCCTTTGGCTTCGAATATAAGCAGGGCGTGTCATCGCTGCTTCCGTTCGGCATTTATGCCATTCCCGAGGTGGGCACGGTGGGGCTAACGGAGCAAGGGGCGCGCGGGGCGGGCTACGACGTGGTGGTTGGACGTGCCTCGTACGGCCAGAACGCCCGGGGCCAGATTATGGGCGCCGACCGCGGGGAACTGAAGCTCGTGTTCGACCGCGCCGACTGCCGGTTGTTGGGCACGCATGTCATTGGCGACCTGGCTACCGAGTTAGTGCACATCTCCCAGATGGTGATGGCGCTGAACGGCACCGGCGAGACGCTGATCGACATGGTGTTCAACTATCCGACGCTTTCGGAGTGTTACAAATACGCCGCGTACGACGCGCTTGGCAAGTTGGGTGAGGAGCGTTTGCACCGGCCCGTACCATCGCTCGCGGGCCGGATCGGAAGCTAACCCTCCTCGGGTGCTTTCTGCGCTTCCCGAAGCCACTTCGCCAGGGTCTGGGCGAGCTTCCAACCTATGGCCCCGTTGCCCTGGACGAGCGGGCCAAACTCCCAAAAGGTGAGTCCGTAGCAAACGAGGTCGGTGGCGGCGGTGACTGTCGCCGAGCGTGGCCCACCATCGATCAGGGCGATTTCGCCGAAGTGATCCCCTGAGCGGAGGGTGGCTCGCTCCACGCCCCGGATCGAGACCGTCGCTTCTCCGGAATCGATGAGGAAGAACGCTGCTCCGCCCGATCCTTCCACGATGACCGTTTCGCCTTTCGGAAAGCGCCGCTCTTTCAATAGGCGCGCGACCTGTTCAACCTCTTTGCGGTCGAGTCCGGCAAAGAGCCCCACCCGCTGGAGGGCCTCGACGGGGCTCTGCCGCGCCAGCGCGGGTTCTTCTTGGGCGGGACTCCTCCCAGTCGTGACCGCGCGGCATTGCAGGAGATAGAGAACCTGGTCCTGGAACGCCCATTCAATGTCGCGTGCGAGGCCGTAGACCTGCTCGCAACGTAGAGCGAGCTCGCTCAAAGCGGCAAGCTCGGCGTCATCGAGACAGAGCTGAGAGGCCATGGCCAGCGACATTTTCTCCTCGAAGGTGCCTCCCTCGGGGAGGGAGCGGATAGCGATGCTCTTTCGTCCTGGCTTGCGTTCCAGAATCAGCCCCGACCGTTCGATACGGAAGTGGTCCGGGATGACAAGCCCAGCGACCACCGCTTCGCCGAGGCCCCAACTGGCCTCGATCAGGCGTTCATCCGCGCCGCTGACCGGGTTTCGCGTGAACATGACGCCGGCGACGGTGGGATTGAGCAGCGACTGGACAACAACACCGACACTGGGGCGGGTGAAAAGGCCGACACGCTGACGGTAGGTGATGGCCGAGTCGGAGTTCGCAGACCACCACACTTCCTTCACGGCGGCGGGAACGTCAGCCTGCGTATGGACGTTGAGGAGCGTGAGATGCTGGCCCGCGAAGCTGGCGGCAGCGCCGTCTTCATCGACCGCCGAGGAGCGCACGGCGAACGGCCCGCGCAGAGGAGCGATTGCTTTCGCGACTTTTTCGATCGCCTTCGGATCTCCCGATGCCACCGCCTCCACAAGATCACCGGAGAGCGCAACGCCGGGGGGAACCGGGAGATCCTGGCGGGCAGCGTCGCCCAATCCCACGGCCTTGGACCCGAAGAGCGACGTTTCCCGTGCCTTCTGGAGTGGGACGGCCTTCTTCACCCGAGCACCGTCACCTCGCCTGAATCCCCATCGACGCGCACGCGCATGCCATCCGCGATCCGTTCTGTTGCTTCGCGCGTCCCGACCACTCCCGGGATGCCGTACTCGCGGGCGACAATGGCGGAGTGGGAGAGGAGGCCGCCGTTGTCCGTCACGATGGCGCCTAGAAGGGGCAGGAGAATATTGAAGGCCTCGGTGGTGGACTCGGTGACGAGGACATCCCCCTGGACAATCCGCCCGAATTCAGAGGGGCCGGAGACACGGCGCGCCGGACCTTCGTAGATTCCCTTGCTGGCAGCGAGGCCGAAGAGGACGTTCTCCTCGTTCTGCGCTTCCGAGCTGCCGAAGAGGTGCCCGAGGGAGATGAAGGTTGCAGCCATCATGCGGCCAACCGCGGGCGGCAAGGCAGCGAGATCTGGTGGAGGCGGAGCGGGCGGGCCGAGGGTAGGCGGCACCTCCTTGGCAGTGTGGGTGGCCCGATAAGCGGCTCGCTGGGCGAGTTCCTCCGCGGAGGGCCCGCCGGCGCCTGTGACCATGGCGCACATCTCGTCAAGGTCGGCATCGACGATGTGCACCGGATTGGCGATGCGGCCACGGCTGGCGAGACGGCGGCCGGCGGCAAGTGCCGCCCGGCGCATAAGGCCCGAAGCCCAGATATCGCTGTAGACGCCGCGCTCATCGCGCAGGCGATAGGTCAAGCGAGCCTCGCCAAGGAGTTCATCGAATTGAGCCTGATGCTCCGCAGGGACCTTGTCGCGAACCGAGGCAATCGCCCCTTCGACGTTCGCCGACTCCTGAGGCTGTCCTGAGACGGCGATGCGGATAGCCCGGATGAGTGCGTCAGGCATTTCGAGAGCACGGGGCTCCGAAATATCGAACCCATCGAGCAGCCGGTTGCCGATGAGATCGAGATAGCCAGCGACGGCCTGCCCGGCTTCCCCTGGCTGGGCGCGCAGCGCGGCGAGCACTTTGCCGGGTTCATCGTCCGATTGGAGGAATTCCAGAGCAGCCGGGTCTTGCGCGAAGCCGGCCTTCAGCCGTTCTAGTTCATCCGAACCGCCGGCCGAAACGGGCGCCGCGCCGCGCATTAAGCCGAGCAGCTCGGCCGCAGGGAGGCCCGTCCAGGCGCCGACGTGTGCAAGGAAGTCCCCCGTGGGGACCACCGCGCCGGCGGTGAAGCGCATGTGTTGGGCCATCATTGCGGCATGGTGGTCGCGGCAGCGCGTGAGGTAAGCCGCCAGCTCCGCATCACCGAGGGCGTCGGGGTCGACGGCCTGGATCTCCCTGTGCGCGGCAATTGAGGCCGGCTTATGCTTTTCGTCCCAGTCGCGAAGTTGCTCGCGCCAGAGCTTGTTTTTGAAGACTTCCTCGGCGCGCTGGATTCGCGCGGGGACCTCAGCGTCGGGGGCGGGCACCACCTGGTTGTACGCGAACCCATTCACATATCCGGACTGGAGACCGTCTATGAGCATGCCGTAGAAGCGGGCGAAGTCGTTGGTGCCTTGCTTGAAGCCCGCCGGATGGGTCTGAGAAAAGTAGCGCGTCACAGGCCGGGGGAAGTGCACCGGATCTTGCGACCACGGTCCCGGGCCTGGTGGATCGAAACGCAGCTCTGTTTGGGACTCTGAGTTGGTCATCGTAATCCTCGGTGGGGCAACTCGGTTATCGGAGCGCCGCTCGCGAAGTATTTGCGCACATCAACAAAAGCACAAGGGTTCGGTTCTCAACGGCACCAGAGCCGGTCCATCGCTAGCCGGCGGCGCTCGCGCCTGCGTCTGTCTCGTTGGCGCGGGCCATTACACCTTCAAGGAATTCGTGGTCGCCGAGGATCGCGTGCTCCGGCACGTACATGCGGCCGTAGCGCTCGAGGTAGACCAGTTGCTTTGAGGCGAGGAAATTCGAACGCTGGAAGCTGGTATCGAAGTACCCAGACTTGAACGAGAGCCGGTAGGCTTTGGCGGTGCGCCGATTCGTCCGGAACTTTTGGAGGCGTGAACGCTTCTCCACCGGCCGGCCAGTGGCCAGCGCCATCACTTCGTCGGTGCCCGCGAATAGCGTAGCCATGCTCACGTCCTTGAGCGGCAGGGTGAGGATCGGTTCGAGCATGGCGCGCACCATACGGCCGATCTCTTCGTCCGTAAGGCCAAAGCCTTGGCGCAGCCCGGTGCCCTGGATACGCACCGTGGCGTCCTTGATCGGTCCCCAGGCTTCTTCATCGCCGAGGGCCGCTTTGACGAGGTTACGCATGAGCAGGTGCGAATCCTTGTCCAATTGAGCGACGATTCCCCAATCGAGCATGCCGAGCCGGCCATCCGGCAGCGCAAGCAGGTTTCCAGCGTGGATATCGGCGTGGAAGATGCCATTGTGGATGGCGGTCAGGATCCAGGCGCGCAAGAGTTCGCGCACCAGGCTCTTGGGGTCGATGCCGAGCTTTTCAACGCCTTCGAGATTGTCGATGGCGACGCCGTCGAGGTACTCCATGGTGAGGACGCGCTGGCCAGACAGTGCTTCGTGGACGGTTGGGACGACCAGCAGGTCGAGGCCAAATTCGGCGAAGAGGCGGCCGAAGTGGGCCATGCTGCGGGCCTCGTTGCGGAGGTCCAGTTCCTCGGCGAGTTGCTGGCGCAGGCCAACGAGGTAACCAACGAGGGCGAAGGCGCCTTCATTGCCGCCGAGCGTGGCGGCCGCTTTGAAGGCCGGGAGCATGATGCCAAGGTCGGCGGAGACCGTCTCCGCGAGGTTCGGGCGAATGAACTTCACAGCTACGGTCCGGCCGTCCTTGAGCACGGCGCGGTGGACCACCGCCATGGAGGCCGCGGCGAATGGGCGCTTTTCGAAACTAGCAAAGGCCTCGTCAATGCTTTGGCCGGTGTCTTCGTGAAAGATCGCTCGAATCTGGCGGTAGGAGACGCCGGGCCCCCGATCCAGCGTTCCGCGAAACTCTTCGGCCACCGGGAGCGTGACGATCGCCGGGGCGGACGCGAGGAACTGCCCGAACTTCACATAGGTGGCGCCCAGTTCTTCGAAGGAAGCGCGTAAGGCGCGCGAAGCGGTCACGCGATCCTCGGGTTTGCGCAGCAGCTTCCGGGCGGCTACCGGGGCGAGGCGGGCTGTGATCACCGAGACAGTGCGCCCAAGGCGCCGCGTCCTGAGCCACAGGGATGGAGGCGGCAGCGGGACGGGAGTCGGCGGGATGAAGGCGCTCATTCTGACGATTGTAGATGGGCCGCGCGTAACGGCCCGCCGGGATGCTCGTGCGCCGGGGCTCATCTACCCTGTAGCCATGCTCGTAGTCCAGAAGTATGGCGGCACATCCGTCGCCGATGCCGACCGCATCCGTCACGTTGCGGGGCGGGTGATCAAGCGCGTCAAAGCCGGGGACCAGGTAGTAGTTGTGGTTTCGGCGATGGGCAACACGACCGATGAACTGATCGACCTCGCGCTCTCCGTGGCTCCGGACCCGGACCCACGCGAACTGGACATGTTGCTGTCCACCGGCGAGCAGATGTCGGTAGCGCTGGTGGCGATGGCGCTGCGGGCGTTGGGCCAGGAAGCGGTGGGGCTGACCGCCAACCAGGCGGGGATTTTCACGCGCGCGCAGTACGGTTCCGGACGAATTGCGCGTGTGGACGCGGAGCGGGTTCGCGCCGAATTGGCGGCGGGCCGGGTGCCGATTATTGCTGGCTTCCAAGGCACTACCGAAGACCACGAAATCGTCACGCTCGGGCGCGGTGCGAGCGATACCACGGCGGTGGCGCTCGCGGTGGCGCTGGGCGCTGAGCGCTGCGAGAACTGTAAGGATGTCGAGGGCGTGTACACCGCCGATCCACGGATCGTGCCTACCGCGCGCCGCCTGAAGGACATCAGCTACGAAGAGATGCTCGAACTGGCCACCCAGGGCTCGACGGTGATGCACAACCGCGCGGTGGAACTGGCCTCGGTTTACAACCTGCCCGTGCTGGTCACATCCAGCATGGTGGACGCGCCCGGTACCCTTATCCATGGAGAGTCTGAATTGGAAGAACGCAACCGGGTGCGCGGCATAGCGCACGACCTCGATGTGGCGAAGATCACGGTGCGGAGGGTGCCGGACCAGCCGGGCATTGCGGCCAAGATCTTCGAGCCGCTGGCGAACGCCGGCATTAGCGTGGATACAATCGTGCAGAACGCGAGCGAGGCGCTGTTTACGGACCTCACGTTCACGCTTTCGCGCAGCGACCTGCGCAAGGCGGAGGCGGTGATGCCAGGCATCTGCACCGCCGTGAATGCGGCGGAATACACGTCTGACGCGAACCTCGGGAAGGTAAGCATCGTGGGGGTTGGCATTCAGACCGCGCCTGGCTACGCGGCACGCATGTTCCGCACGCTCTTCGATGCGGGCATCAACATCGAGATGATTTCGACCAGCGAGATCCGGCTGACGTGCATCATCGCCAGCGAGAGGGTGCATGATGCGGTGCGGGCCTTGCATGACGCGTTTGAACTGGAGAACGCAGCCGCGAGCGAGTAGCGGGAGAGTGCGAACCGGTGCCGGGCGAGGCGTACAATCGCCAAGTGGGCATTGAAACAACATCCCCGGAGCCCGGCTAACTGGCCTCACCGGTAAGGAAGCGCCGCGGCACTTCGACCAGCATCATCTGGATCTGCGCTTCGGTGACTCCCATCTCCTTGAGTTGGGGGACGGCTTTGTTGGTCACGAAGGTGTAGCGCGTCGGGCCCGGTGCGGGGTCTGGGCCACCGACGAGGATTGGAGCGGGCGCGTAATCGTGGCCCAACATCAACTTTTCCGCCCAGCCGCGGTCAATGAGCGCTTTTACAGTGGCGTTGCGCGCTTCCCAACCTGGGCGGTCGCCGCCTCCGGGATAGCGGTCCATCGAAAGGTAGACGCCCGTTCGCAGGAGGGTCTCGAGGTAATCAACGTCCGTTGTATCGGCGCTGTGGCCGATGGCGATGCGCTCCATGGGTGCGCCTTCTTCGAGGAAGATTTCGACCTGGCGAGTGCCCACTCGCTCCGGCGCCCAGTGATGCGTGCTGATCGGGCAGCCGGTGCGCTTCAGGGCGCGGGCTGCGCCGCGCAGGATGCGCTCGCCTTCCGGCGTCACGCCACCCATGTCGTTGGCGACCTTGATCGCGCCGGCCTTTATCGCCGTTTTGCCGATGCCCACTTCGATTTCTCGCACAAAGATGTCGGCGATTTCGTCGAGGTCGCGCGCCCAGAAGGAGCGCGGTACGTCTCGCCAGATGCCGGTGGCAACCACGACGTGCAGCCCAGACGCCTCAGCGACATCGCGCACGAATTCGATGTCGCGGCCGAGGTCGGGAGTGGTGAGGTCGATGATGCAGCCGATACCGCCAGCTTTCGCTTCTTTGAGTTCGCGCACGGTGTTGGCGCGCGTGCGTTCCCAATCGAAGCGCCAGGGGTAGTGGTGGTTGTCCTCGCCCATGCCGACGAGGACGTGTTCGTGGCTGAGCGTCACTCCAAGCTGCGACGATTCGACCGGGCCGAGCACCGTTTCGACTGTTGCCATGCTGTACCTCCGTGAGGGGCGATTCTACGGGAAGCGGGGGCGGAAGGTGGAGGCAAGGCAGCCGGCTGGAACGCCCTTGCGCTGTGGGCGTGAAAGTGCGCGACGCGGTGGCGCTCATCGAGGCTGACGGTTGGTATCTCCATTCCCGCCATTGCAGCCACCGCCAGTTCAAGCACCCGAACAACCGCGGCCGTGTAACAGTCCCCGTCCATCCGTCGAAGGACCTCGCACCGGAAACGATGAGGAGTATTCTCAAGCAAGCCCAGTTAGGGAAGGAGGGTGGCTAAATGCGTTACGCCGTGGTTATCGAACGTGCAAAAGGCAACTACTCGGCCTATGTACCCGACCTACGCGGTTGTGTCGCCGTCGAATCGCTTCGCCAATCGGTGGCCTGTGTCTCTTCGACGGTGTCGCCGAGCCTGTCACGGTGGTTGAATACGTCGCTGCCTAGGGATGCCACCTCGGGAATCGGGTCCCCGTCTTCGCGCAAACCGGCCAAGTGAAAGCGATACGGGAGCAACCCTCCGCGGCGGGCGCGGAGGGTTGACACGACTAACGCGAAAGGCGGCACCGGGAACCGGCGCGGCCGTTTGCAGAAAGACTTAGGGGGCGGTGACCTTTGGACCGGGGATAGTCGCACTCGCCGACGGCTGGATAGTTGTGGCCACAACGGCGTTTCGCGAGCGCCAGAGCACGAAGCTTGCGGCCACCGTCCAGAGCATGATCAAAGGGCTCGCGAGGGCGCCTACCTGCAGAACTACGACGACGAGAGTCAGCGCGGCGACGACCAGTCCGAACCAGCCAAGCCAACGTGCGAGGACGGCGCTACGGACGATAATCACAGACGCTGTGGCGATCGCGATGGCAACGAAGGGGATCGCGCCCAGACCCATCGCCGCCTGCGAAAACGCCGTGGCGTACCGGAGCGTGTCAGGGCCGGGAAGCGGCTCGTCTTCAAAGCGCATGGCGTGAGCGATGAGCCCACGCGAAAAGGCGGTCACGCTGATCAGGGCCACGAACCCGAGGCCGCCGCCAAAAACCAGTCCGTTCCATCTCTCACCTATCCCACCGGCGGACCGGAGAAGGTGGCAGAGTTGGACCAGGAAAACCAGGAAAACCAGCGCGGCCACCAGCATCGCGAACATCGAGACGATCATTGCGTCTTGGTTGCCGCTGTCGGACCACCAGGTGAGGAGTTCCTGGTCTGTCCTCGAGCGTTGAGGGTCGACAGATGCGACGCTGACGAACCAGAGGATCGCGAAGCCCACCCCGGCGAGGGCGGCCAGTGTGCTGGAGAGGGGCGTGGTTCGATTCATTCGAGCGGCTCCAATGCGTGGTGTACGGCGAATCTCGCCGTCGCTACGCAGACTGCGCGCCCGCGGTGGCTCTCGCATGAGTGCAGCCCCCAGACTTGGTCTCAGGGGTAGCCCGGAAGCGAACAGGGTGCCGGAGTGCGAGAATCCGCCGATGAGGACCTCGGATTGGCCCCGGCCACGCGCCCTTTCGCGGGCAGCTGCCATTGGCGGCCTGGTACTGCTTGCGATCCTGACGGGCGTCGAGGGCTTTATCGACTACCGGCTCCGGCAAGTTGGACGAGGCGAGCTGGCGCAGTGGAGCGGAATGTCAGGGCTATGGGCCGTCCCGGTCTTGAGCGCTGCGCTCGTAGGCTCGGCGCTGATTTTCAGGCGGCCGCGCCATCCTGCTGGGTGGCTGTTCTTGTCGTTAGCCATCGTGCTGAGTCTATCGGGCATGATTGATGGCTACGCCGCCCTCGGCGCCATTGCGAGGCGAGGTTCATTGCCAGGCGCAGACCTGGTCGCGGTCCTCGGAGACCTGACGTTTATCCCGTGGATCATGATCCTGACGCTGATCCTGCTGGTAACCCCAAGCGGAGGGATCGGGGGGCAGCGTTGGCGAATTGCAGCCTGCTTGGCGATGGCCAGCGGCGCAGTCGCGATCCTCATGCACCTGCTCGAACCGTACCGTGGCGACTACGCATCGCTCGGCGTAGTTCGAAACCCAATCGCCGTGGAAAGACTGGCGACGCAGCTCCAGATAACCGGATTCGTGGCTGTTGTGGCGCTGCATCTGGTGCTCCTGGCCGCCACGGCCGCCATCTTCGTTCGCTTCATGCGGGCGAAGGATAGGTCACGCCGCCAGTTGCGCTGGATGGCATTTGCGGCCATCCCGTTCCCCTTCCTTGTGGTTGGCGCGTTCATCGCAGCCGTAGTTGATAACCAGGCCTTGCTTGGCATCATGGCCGGTGGATTCGTGGCGATCATCCCAATCGCCGCCGGCCTCGCCATCGAACGGGATCATCTCTACGACGCGGACCGCTTGCTCAGTCGCGGGCTGACGTATGGGTTGCTCACTGCGCTGGTGGCCGGCTGCTATGCGGTGGTGGTGGTGTTCGTGGGCCAGAGCCTTGGGGATTTCGGCGGCGGCTCGCAGGTTCCTGCGGTGTTGGCAACGCTTGCCGCGGTCAGCGTGGCGTTACCGCTGCGGCGTTGGCTCCAGGATGGCATCGATCGCCGCTTCAACCGGCGCCGATTCGAAGCGGTCACGGCGATCCAGCGCTTCATCAACGCCGATTCCCCGGAGATGACGGTGGAAGAGGCGTTGCGTTCGGCAACTGGAGACCCAGGGCACAGGGTTGGGTATTGGATCGAGGACAGGCAGCTTTGGGTTACGGCAGGGGGCGAGCCAACGTCCCCAGCTGAGCCGTTCGTTGAATTCAGCCGGAATGGCGCGCCGCTTGCCCGCGTCTCGTTCGACCCGCATCGCGTTGCACGGACGGTGGCGGAAGCGGCAGGCGCGGCGGCTCTGTCCGAGTTGGAGAACGCTCGCTTGCGGGCGGCCATCACTTTGCAGTTGGTTGAGGTGCGCAGTTCCCGTTCGCGGATTGTGGAAGCGCAGCTCGCCGAACGGCAGAGGATAGAGCGCAACCTTCACGACGGGGCTCAACAGAGGCTACTGGCGCTCGCCTTGCAACTTCGCGCTACGCAGATGAGCGGCGACCCAGGCAGGGCGGTGGAAACGCTCGGAGGCGCGGTGGAGGAGATTCAGCTAGCAGTGCGCGAGTTACGCGACCTGGCGAACGGATTACACCCTGCGGTGCTGACGGATGGTGGCCTGCGCGCCGCATTGGACACGCTGGCAGCGCACTCTGCCGTAGCTACCCGGGTCGAAGCAACGAATCAGCGTTTTGCAGCGGCGACCGAGGAGGCGGCGTGGTTTATCGCTTGTGAGGCGGTGACGAACGCGGTCAAGCATGCCTTTCCCACGAAGGTTGAAATTCGCGCCTGCGAGGAAAGCGGAAAGCTGGTGCTGGTCATCGAAGACGACGGCATTGGCGGGGCCGACTCGGCCGGGCGCGGTCTCCAGGGAATCGCCGACCGCGCGGAGGCGGCGGGCGGCTGGTTGAAGGTCAGAGAGCGTCTCGCAGGCGGTACGGTTGTGACTGCGGAGCTACCATGCGGGTTGTAATCGCCGATGACTCGGTGCTGTTGCGCGAGGGACTGAAGCGTCTGCTGGCCGAAGCGGGAATCAAAACGGTGGCCTCGGTCGGGGACGGTGCAGGGCTGGAGGTGGCCGTTGCGGAGCATCGCCCGGACCTTGCGCTGGTGGATATTCGGATGCCGCCAACGTTCACCCACGAAGGCGCGCAGGCGGCCACGCGCCTCCGCGCCGCGTGGCCTGAGTTGGGGATTCTGCTGCTCTCGCAGTCCATCGAAAGCCGCTACGCCCTGGACCTTGCACGCCTGCACCCTACTCGATTCGGCTACCTGTTAAAGGACCGCGTGCTGAACGTGGAGATGCTGGTTGACAGCGTGGAGCGGGTAGCGAGCGGGGGGACGGTGCTTGACCCGGACATCATCGCCCACTTTTTGGACCGCCATGCTGGGCACGGCCGCCTTTCTGAGTTAACCGCGCGCGAACGGGAGGTGCTGGGTCTCATTGCGCAGGGCCGGTCCAACGCGGCGGTCGGGCGGCAACTGGTACTCACCGAGAAAACGGTGGAGAGCCACATCGCGAGCATCTTCAGCAAGCTTGCACTGACGGCGGAGCCCGATGACCACCGCCGGGTGCTTGCCGTGCGGGCGTGGCTCGAACCGTAGAGACTGTTGCAGAGCGGCGTGGTGGACCTTGAGCGGGCCATCGCGTTTTACCGCGATGGCATGCACCTGACGCTCAGCAAGCGCAGCCAGCGCGGCGTGATCGCCTTCTTCGAGACGTCGCAGACATGGCTGACGCTGTTCGAACGCAAGGCGCTGGCGGAAGACGCGAACTTGCCGTACAGCGAGCCCAGCGGGTTCCCGGGCTTCGCATTGGCTCACAACGTGCGTTCGAAGGAAGCAGCCGATGCTGTGATGGCCGAGGCTGAGGCCGCTGGCGCGACGATTACTCAGCCGATGCACGATACGCATTGGGGCGGTTACTCGGGCTACTTCCGCGACCCGGACGGGTTTCGTGGGAGGTGGCCTGGAACCCGCACTTCTGGATCGGGGATGACGCCTGACCGATTGGAGCGCTAGTTCGTACCGTCGGCAGCCATGAATGGCGCTTGCAGGCGGTAGATGGTTTGCACGCCAACGTCGAGGTCGACGCGTTGGCCGCCCTGCTTGAAGAGCGGCTGCTGGACGGCGATGCCGGACTTCGGGAAGTAGAGCGTAACAAGGTCGCCGGCATGCCCGCAGCCGGGCCGTTGCCCCACGCCCGTGCCACCTGCAAGCACGTCGATGACGTAGACCGTGCGGCCAACGTCACCTACGGGAGTGCCTTCTGCCTCGGGCGCCACGGTCACCTGTGCAGAGCCGCAGGCCTTGCCGTTGACAAAGGCGATAACAGGCTGGCTGGAAGGGCTGAGGTTACCGCCAAAGATCTGGACTTTGCCGTAGGGCCAGTAGAAATCGGGCGCGGGCGGAGCATCGGCGGAGGCCGGGCCAGCCGGCAACAGCCCGGACAGCACAAACGCAAGTAGCGCCGTCGCGATTACCCGGCCGCTTATGGCGGCCCGCGGCGTTCGCGCGGCGCTACTAGTGTTCATACCTTCCAGTGCTTGAGCCTAGTAGGACCCGTCTTTGGCAACCATGGGAGTCGATGCTCGCAAGGTGACCGGTGCGCCGAGCGTTAGCGCCTGGCTCGAAGGGCCGGGGCCAGTCCAATCGAGGGGGTTGGTCGTCACTCGTCCACCGACGCCACCGGTTGGGGTGAAGTAGAAGAGCACCTTGCGGCCTGCCTTGCCGCAGCCAGCACGCTGGGCATCGGCGATGACATCGACGACGTAAACGGTGGCGCCCGCGTCAGTAGTGACAACACCGTCGCCACATACGGTGCTGGTGGTGCCCTCGGTGACGATGGCGATGACGGCCTGGCCCGGGGTAGCCCCGACTGCGGTGCCGTAGAACGTGGTTGGGGGAGGAGGGGGAAAGTCCGCCGCTATCGCAATAGTTGGAATCGCGGTGGCAGTTGCGCCTATTGCGCCAAGGCCGAACAGAATCGCTCGCTTCATAAGTGCCTCACGGTGGGAGATGTGCTCTCCAGCTAATTTCAAGCGTAGAAGCGCGCCGTTATGCAGGCAAGGCGTGTTTCCGCCATTTAGGCCATTCTTGTAACTGTTTACCGACGTTTTACAGGGACGACGCCCGGGAGGTACATATGCCGGATCTGGCGGCACTGCGTTCAAAACTGGCTCCAGGCCTGGGCCCGATGAGGCAACGGCTCGGATTTTGGGGCCGATCGCGGCGGCGCTCGCGTTACCTGAAGGACGGCATTGAGGGCATTGCCGCGGAACTGCGCGAGACGCCCAATCAACACGTGACCATACTCAGGCAGTTTGGCGCGAAGGTGGGAAACGACGTCTCGATCCATGGCCCGCTCTTCATCGTGAACGCCGGCGGCGACTTTTCGAAGCTGACAATCGGAGACCGGGTGCATCTTGGCACCGCCGCGCTGATGGACCTCGCGGACCTCGTTGTCATCGAAGACGACGCGACGCTCTCAATGCGCAGCAGCGTCATCACGCACATGGATGTGGGGCCGGGGCCACTGCGCGAGAAGCGGCCCCGGCAGCAAGCGCCGGTGCGAATCGGGCGGGGGGCATACCTCGGGATCGGCGCCACCGTGCTGCACGGAGTGACGATCGGCGAGCAGGCGACTGTTGGCGCGCACGCGCTCGTCGACCGCGACGTGGCCGCGGGCGCGACTGTCTTGGCGCCGCGCGCACGGCTTGTGCCGCCGGAAAGCCGCCCGGAGACGCTGAACGCATGACCCGGCGGCCGCGCATCGTGGTCCTTGGTTTGCCGTACTTCGGCGAGATGCTGTCGAGGCTGCTCGGCGAACGCGGTTGGGACGCGGAGTTTCTGTCGCATCCTGGGCGCAGCGCGCGTGGTTGGCTCGGGCTAGTGCCACGCCTGGCCCGTGCGGACGTGGTCTATTTGATAGGCAGCCGGATCGAAAAGGGATCGCCGCAGGACCGCTTGATGCAGCTTCGCCATAAGCCCGTGGTCATCCACTGGGTGGGGACGGACGTGCTGATCGCTGCGGATGAGCACGCACGGGGGCGCGCTTCGCAACGCATTGCCGAGAAGGCTACGCACTGGTGCGATGCGCCCTGGCTGGTCGACGAACTGAGGAGCATCGGCGTGCGCTCCAGCCACGTGCCGCTGCCGATCCCGCTGACTGCCGGCGAACCGCCGCCGATGCCGAATGAGTTCCGAGTGCTGCTGTATCTACCCGTGGACGCATTCGACCGCGAAGTGTTCGATATGGAGACGCTGTTGCGGCTGCCGTTCGAGTTCCCGGACGTGCGGTTCGCTTTGTTGCCGTCGCCGCCCGATTCGCTGCCTCAACCTGTGCCCGCAAACCTTGAGGCACGGGGGTGGGTAGCGGATATGGACGCCGTGTACCGCGAGGTTAGCTGCATGGTGCGGCTGACAAGCCATGACGGGACGTCGTTCATGGTGGTGGAGACGCTCGCCCGCGGACGGCAAGCGATCTGGACATTCCCGATGGAGGGCGCAATCAAGGCCGAGGGGTTCGAGGAAGTGGCCGCGGCACTGCGAGAGCTTCTTCGCCAGCATGCGACCGGTGGGCTCGGGCTGAACAGCGTGGGGCGGGATTTCGTGCACAGGCAGTTCGACGTAGAGACGCTGGTCTCGGGGCTCGATGAGCGGCTTCGAGCATTGTTGCCAGAGACGCATCGCAACGGGTGAGAGGCGTGGCGGCCGCCGGGGGATGGCGGCCGCCACACGGAACTACGCTGCGATGCGGTGCTCTTCGTTGGTGATGAAGTCGCCATCGGCGAGCCAGTTCTTGAAGGCTTTGTTGGCGCCGCAGGACTTGCAACGTCCGCCGCTGAGCGGGCCGCTCGCCTCTTCGATGATCCAGTGATGGGCGTGAACTTGAGCCTGGGCGCTGACCTGGGTGGGTTCCATTTCGGTGGTTTCCATGGCGTCCTCCGTGAGGGCTCTTGGCGGGACCCTCAGTTGATGTGGGAATCGTATGGCGGGCCGGAGTACGCTACTCCCGCCGTATGGCCCGCCCAAAGCTCCTCCTTTAGGGGGAGAGCGCCAACCGTACGTGTCACAGCTCACAGTAGGGACAAGATGAAAGCGGATGGGGGGAGTTGATCATCACCGCTGGTGGCAGACGAGGCTCGGATCGCCCACCATTGCGGGCATGAATAACGTCCTGACCACGATCGCCGGTGTGCCCGTGCCCGAGTTGGCCTTACGCTACGGGACGCCTGCGTTTATCTACGACGAGGCAGTCATCGAACAGCGCATCGCCGAGCTCAAGCAGTTCCCGGTCATCCGTTACGCGCAGAAGGCGAGTTCGAACCTCGCGCTGCTCGCGCTGATGCGGCGCAACGGCGTGATGGTTGATTCAGTCTCGGCCGGTGAAATCTACCGGGCGCTGCAGGTTGGCTACTCCGGAGAGACGGACCCCCCTGGCGTGGTTTACACCGCCGATGTGTTCGATCGGGACGCGCTGGAGATGATCGCAGCGCACCGCATACCGGTGAACGCCGGGTCGGCGGACATGATCGGCCAACTCGGCGAGGTCTGCCCCGGCGCGAGGGTGACGCTGCGCATTAACCCGGGCTTTGGGCACGGCCATTCTCGCAAGACCAACACGGGCGGCGAGCTTTCGAAGCACGGCATCTGGCACACCGAGATCGAGGAGTGCCTGCGGCTGGGCGAGAAAGCCGGGATTAACATCCAGGGGCTGCACATGCACATCGGATCCGGCACGGATTTCGAACACCTGGCGACCGTGTGCGACGCGATGGTCAAGGCCGCTGGCCGAGTGGGCTCGCAGTTGGAGGTGATCAGCGCGGGCGGAGGCCTGCCGATCCCCTACCGAAAGGACCAACCGCGCATCGACCTCAACGCGTATTACGCCCTGTGGCAGCGCGCTGGACGGGCGGTCGAAGACATTGTCGGCCATCCGGTCTCGCTGGAAGTTGAGCCGGGGCGCTACCTGGTCGCAGAGAGTTGCTCGCTGTTGACCGAGATCCGGGCGGTGAAGCGCATGGGCGGCAACTTGTTCTACCTGGTGGACGCGGGCTTCGAAACGCTTGTGCGCCCTTCCATGTACGGCGCATACCACGAGATTTCGATCGCCGCGGCGGATGGCCGCGAGCTCGATTCGGCCACGGACGTGATTGTCGGCGGGCCGCTGTGCGAATCGGGCGATGTGTTTACCCAAGAGGAGGGCGGGGTGGTCGTCAGCCGGCGGCTGCCGGAAGCGCGCGTCGGCGATTACCTCGTGATCCACGATGCCGGGGCGTACGGGGCGTCCATGTCCTCGAACTACAACGGCCGTAAGCTTTCCCCCGAGATCCTGATTCACGAAGGCGTGGCGGACGTGATTCGCGAGCGCCAGACGTTCGAGCACATGGTGCAGTTCGAGCGCGTCCCCGAACGGCTGCGAGGCCAGGCGGTACACTGACGGCGATGACCACGGTACGAAAACACCCGCTGCGAGCACGCTTCGAACAGGAGCGCCGGCAGGCTGCATTCTTTTCGTTCCTGGCGGGCACGGGCATCGGGATCATCGCTGCAGACACGTGGGTTTCGCATTGGCTCGGCGTGCCCGGCGGCCTTTTTATCGGCGGCGTGGCGTACGGCATTGTATGGGCCTACGAAACGCTGATGTGGCGGCACCAAAATGGTTGAGCCGGGCGAACACGCTGGCGGGCTTTCGCACCTAGATGCGACCGGTTCAGCGCGGATGGTTGATGTCTCGGATAAAGCCGATACGGCGCGCGAGGCCGTGGCCGAGGGCTTCCTCCTGATGCTGCCAGCGACATTGGCGCTGATCCAGGAGGGCGGCCTTCCCAAGGGCGACGTGATCGCCGTGGCGCGGATTGCGGGCATCATGGCTGCAAAGCGCACGAGCGAACTGATCCCTATGTGCCATCCACTGCCAGTTACAGGCGTAACCGTGGACCTGGAACCGGCGGGAGAGGACCGATTGCGCATCCAGGCGATCGTGAAAACCGCCGGGAAGACGGGCGTTGAGATGGAAGCATTGACGAGCGTTTCGGTCGCTGCGCTGACGGTTTACGACATGTGCAAAGCGGTGGACCGGGGGATGCGCATCGAAGGCGTTCGGCTGTTGGAAAAGCGCGGCGGCAAGTCTGGCGAGTGGCGGGCCGAGTAGGCCGATCAGGGAGCACGGCCGTCGATGCCCGTACTGATAGCCACGCAATTTAGCGCCTGACAGTACGGATCGACCCTTGTGGCGAATGGTGCGCCAACGCAGAGTTCCACCATTTCAGCTCGAGGTTGATTCGTGGCGAGCCACTGTGTCCGCAGGCGGAAGTCAGGCAAGCTATTTCTCTTTCGAATAAGTTCCGTGACAGATTCACACGGACTTCACGGGCAACTGGGATCTGGGTTTGCGGTGCTGGCTATACTTAGCCGGGTAAGGAAAAAGATTCGCAATGCGAACGGTATTCCTCGTCACCCGGCATCCGGATGTTGCCCGCCTCGGTTCCGCGCTCGAGCGAGCAGGCTTTTCAGCGCCGGTGATGGCCCCCGATCGCCTGGCCAACGACGAATCGAACACCAACGCGGACGTCGTTGTGCTGGATCTGCGCGACGTGCCTCCGGCGGCGTTCAATATTCTCAGCCCAGCCTACGTGGAGAATGGCGTTGTGCTGCTGGTGTTCGCGGCTGAAGAGCAGTTCGACCGGTTAGCGCCGGATCTGCCGGTGGACGACTTCCTGGCGTTGCCGCCGAACGCCGCGGAGCTGGTGAAGCGCATCGAGCGGGCGCTCTGGCGCAGGCACGGAGTGGATAGCGAGAATTTTGTGCACTGCGGCTCGCTCACCTTAGACCTTTCGAACTACCGCGTTACGGTGGGCGGGGAGGCGCTGGTGATGACGTTCAAGGAGTACGAACTGCTGCGCTTCCTGGCCATGAATGCCGGACGTGTGTTCACCCGTGAGCAGTTGCTCAATCGCGTCTGGGGATACGACTACTTTGGCGGCGCCCGCACGGTGGATGTTCACATCCGGCGCATCCGCTCGAAGATCGAAATCCACGGGCATTCGTTCATTGAAACCGTGCGCAACGTGGGCTACCGGCTGGTGGCCGAAGCGCGCAAGGACGACCTCGAAGCCTGAGCGGCGCTTCTGCCATACTTTCGGGGTGCAATCTCCGGTACTGCCCGGCAACGCTGACTCGTGACGAAAGACGAGCGGTCGACCGGCACGGTGATGGGCGGCGTGCGGAAGTCGCTGCCGCTCTGTCTGGCCGTAGCAGCGTTCGGCGTGTCGTTCGGGGTACTGGCGGAGTCGGAGGGATTCGGCAAGCTGGCGCCGATCGTGATGTCGCTGACCACGTTCACGGGCGCCTCGCAGTTCGCAGCAATCTCCATCCTCGGTGCGGGCGGTGGGCTTGGGGCGGCTGTGCTGGCAGCCGTCTTGCTCGCGATGCGCTACCTGCCGATCGGGATCTCCGTGGCGCCCGAGCTGCACGGCAGTGCCATCTCCCGTTTCGCCCAATCGCAGCTGCTGCTTGACGAGTCGTGGGCGGTGGCGAACCGGGGGGACGGCACGATCGACCGGACCACCCTGGTGGGCGCGGGGCTGGCACTCTACGTTTCGTGGCAGTTGGGGACGCTCGCCGGGGTGTTCGGCGGCAGCCTCATCGGTGACCCGCAGGCGCTTGGTTTGGATGCCGCGTTTCCGGCCCTCTTCCTGGCGCTGCTTGTCCCCCAGTTGCGCAACCGTCGAACGCGTACGGCGGCGCTCATCGGGGCTGCGGTAGCGTTGTCGCTCATCCCGTTTGCGCGGCCGGGCGTACCGGTTATCGCCGCGACTGTAGGTTGCCTGGCCGGTTGGCGCAGCCGCGGCGTGGACCATTCCGTGGAGTCAATCCCGTGAGCGACGTGTGGCGAGCAGTGATCCTGGTGGGCGTCGGCGCGATGGTCTGCAAGGCCGCGGGACCGGTGGTCATTGGCGGACGGCAGTTGCCAGAGCGGGTGCAGGGGTTGGTAGGGACGTTGGCGCCAGCGCTGCTGGCCGCGTTGGTGGCGACGCAAGTGTTCGGCGGTGATCACGAGTTGGTGCTCGATGCACGAGCGCTCGGCCTGGCGGCGGCGGCGGTGGGTATCGCGGCGCGCGCGCCGATTCTCATGGTGGTGATCGCGGCGGCCGTGGTAACGGCGCTGGCGCGCGCGGCTTAGTGGCCGGAGCTACGGCCCGCCAGCGCGGTTCAGGCTATCGGAGGCGGCGAGCACGAGGTCCTTCTTGCGCGCCGCATCCAGCTTGTCGAGCTGGCCCTGGACGTTGCTGGGGTATACACCGGTGAAGCAGGCGTTGCAGAGCGTCTCGCTGGCCTGGCCCGTTGCTGTGTTTAGGCCCTCGAGGCTGAGGAAGCCCAATGAATCGGCGCCAATGTGTCGGCGAATCTCCTCGACGCTTTTGTTCGCGGAGATCAGCTCGGACTTCGTGGCCATGTCCACGCCGAAGAAACAGGGGGAAACGATTGGCGGCGTGGTAATGCGCATGTGCACTTCACTGGCGCCCGCCTTGCGAATCAGGGCGAGGACGCGAGGAGTGGTGGTGCCGCGCACGATTGAGTCATCGACGACGACGACGCGCTTACCGCGGAGGACGGCGCTGAGGGCGTTGAATTTGAGGCTGACGCCGGCCTCACGAATACGCTGGTCGGGCTGGATGAAGGTTCGGCCAACGTAGCGATTCTTGACGAGGCCTTCGCGGAAAGGGATGCCGGCTTCGCGGGCATAGCCGATAGCGGCGGCGGTGGCCGAGTCTGGCACTCCGATCACCATGTCCGCTTCGACGGGGAACTCACGGGCGAGGGCGGCGCCCATCGCTTCCCGCGCCTCGTAGAGGAGCGTTCCGCCAAGTTGGCTGTCAGGGCGGGCGAAGTAGGTGTATTCGAAAGTGCAGGAGGCGAGTTTTCGAGCAGGGGCCACCGGGAAGAAGCTGGTCATGCCAGCAGCATCGATCTTGACCACTTCGCCGGGCCTCACTTCGCGGTCCATTTCGATGCCGAGGTGTTCGAGGGCGCAGGATTCGGAAGCGGTGGCCCAGCCGTTGCTGGTCTTTCCGATGCAGAGCGGGCGGACGCCCATTGGGTCACGGACCGCAAAAAGGGCGTCGCGTGTCATGATTGCGAGGCTGTATGCGCCTTCGATGCGGCGCATGACGTAGTGGAACCGTTCTTCCCAGGTGCCCGGCGCGATGGCCAGCAGGTGGGCGATCAGTTCGGAATCGGCAGTCGTTGCTATCGCGACGCCCTCTTCAATGAGGTCGTCGCGCAAGGTGTCCGCGTTGGTAAGATTCCCGTTGTGGGCCAGCGCGATGGGCTGGCCAGTCTGGCGGTCGGTGACGACCAGCGGCTGCGCGTTGCAGGCCAGCGAACCGCCGGCAGTGCTGTAGCGCGTGTGTCCGATGGCGACGTGTCCGCGGAGGTAGGCGAGGTCTTCTTCATCGAATACCTGGGAAACGAGACCCATTCCTGTACGTACGTTGAACGACTCGCCGTTGCTTGTGGCGATTCCTGCGCTCTCTTGGCCTCGATGCTGGAGGGCATACAGGCCGTAGAAGGTGAGGCGAGCTACGTCATCTCCGGGGCTGTACACCCCAAAAACGCCACAGGCCTCGCGAGGATTGTCTTCTTCAGGAATCACTACGCGAGAGTCGCTTTCACAAGCTGACGTTAACGACCCGTTCAGTATATCGGGACGGCCCCCGCGAGGGCAAAGGGAAAAGGCGAGCGCCTTGACCATGCGGCCCGTCATTCGCCGCTTGCAAGGGGCGCTGGCAATTGCAACGATGGCTGCATGCAAGGTGAAATCTATCGTGAAATTGCCGGCGCGCTCGAACGAAAGGAGCCCATTGTGCTGGCCACCGTGGCTCGCACCCGCGGCTCTACGCCCCGCAAGACGGGCGCCAAGATGGTGGTGCGGCGCGATGGCAGTTTCTTCGGCACGATCGGCGGCGGCTGTGGTGAAGCGGAGGTCTGGCAAGAGGCGATGGACGCCTTCGAAGACGGCAAAGCGCGGATTGTGACGGTGGACCTTACGCAGCCGACAGACGGCGACGACAAGATCTGCGGCGGCATGATGGAGGTCTTCGTCGAGCGGCTAGGGTAGGACGAACCGGGGAACGAACCACAAAGACACGGAGATTTTGAGGGGTTTGCAAGCTGCTGTGCGTGGCGGCCGTGCGCGTGCCGGGCATCCCGCCGCTTGCTGACGCGCGCGGTACTGACGGCTCTATCGGGCTTATCAGCGATTGAGCAAGCCGGGAGTTCTACGCCCGCTGGGTCCCATCGTGGGTGAATACGGGGCGAACCGTTAGAAAAGGCGCTCGATCGCTTCGGCGACGCCGCCATCTTCGACCGATGCGACTACCAGGCTGGCGGCTGCCAAAGCTTCGGGCGTGGCGTTGCCGACGGCGACCGCGCAACCCGCCACTCTGAACATCGGGGTGTCCACTTCGCTATCGCCGATTGCGACCACTTCGGACGGATCGATGCCGGTAGCGGCGCAGAGTGCCTGCAGGCCGCTGCCTTTGTCCACGCCGCGCGCGGTGAGGGTGAGCAGAAGCGCGCCGGCGTAAGAGAGTGCGCTGCTGAACGTCAAGCGGTCACGCCAGCGGTCGAGTTCGGCCAGGAATGCGTCCTCGGCGGGCGCTTCGATGAGGACAGATAGGAGCGTGCCCAGGTCGGCGTCTCGCAGGTGGGTGACGGGCGCCAGCCACTCCGGCGCGTTGGCGGCCCATGGCGGGAGATGGTCGGCGCGCGAATAGGCGAGGTCCGGTGTGCTGAGCGTGGCTGTCCAACCGGCCCGGTCGCAGAGGTCGCTAACGAAGGGGATGAAGACTGGCGGCAGCGGAGCGGAGGCAACTACCTCGCCACCTTCGGCTCGCACGTCTGCGCCCGCTGAGGCGATGGCCGCGGTGTGCAGACCCAGCCGTTCGAAGGGCCGCACGGCGGCCTGATACCAGCGCGCGGTGGCCGGGGCGACGACCACGCCTCGAGCAGCCAGGCTGGTCAGAGCCGCAGCATCGCGTGCGCCCACCTTGCCTTCACTGTTCATCAAGGTACCGTCCAAGTCCAGTGCGAGCGTTCGGTAGGGCATGCAAAAAGCATGCCGTGTTGGGCGTTAAGGCGTAAGGCGGCAGCGGACTAAATTGGGTTGCGCGCGATCCTTGGCATAGCGCCGCAATCCGGGGTGAAGGGCGCGGTGGATCTCCCTTTGGACGGTCATGGTGGCCTCACTTGCGGGCAGTATGCAGCGCAGACTATGCCACGGGCAGCATGGGGGAGACTGGCCCGTTTGGAGTGCGAGCGGTCTGGTACCCTCGTTCGCGAATGGACAGTGCGGATGAGAGTCACGCGTGTTGCGCCCCCTCTTCGAACATGACCGGCGAGGGGCCACCGGCGTTCGCGGCCAGCTTTCCCGGCAATGTGCGCGGAATGGCGCTCATCGCGGGCGGATCGTTTCGGATGGGCTCGGATGCGGACGAGGGTGAGCCGAGTGACGGCGAGGGTCCGTCGCGGCTGGTCACGTTGTCGCCGTTCTGGATCGATGCGATGGCCGTTTCGAACGCCCAATTCGCTCGCTTCGTTGAGGCCACGGGATACGAAACGGCGGCGGAACGCGCTGGCTGGAGCTTCGTCTTCGCCGGTCTGCTGCCGGACAACTTTCCGCCGACGCGGGGCGTGGCCGAGCCGCCCTGGTGGCGGGAAGTGCGGGGGGCCAACTGGCGAGCACCCGAGGGCCAGGGGTCGTCCTTCGACGGACGGCTGGATCACCCGGTACTGCACGTCTCGTGGCATGACGCAGCGGCCTACTGTGCCTGGGCGGGCAAGCGGCTGCCGAGCGAAGCCGAATGGGAGTGCGCAGCGCGCGGTGGACTCGACGGCGAGCGCTATCCGTGGGGCGACGAACTGACCCCTGGTGGAAGGCATCGCTGCAATATCTGGCATGGCCAGTTCCCGCGCCAAAACACCAACGAAGACGGCTTTGACGGCACCGCGCCAGTGGATGCGTTTGAACCCAACGGATACGGAGTGTTCAACAGTTCTGGCAACGCTTGGGAGTGGTGCGCGGACTGGTTTTCGCCGCAGCACAGCGGCGAGTCGCTGACCAATCCAACCGGTCCCAAAGCAGGTACGCAGCGAGTGATCCGCGGGGGTAGCTATCTCTGCCACGAAAGCTACTGCTTCCGTTATCGTGTGGCCGCACGCAGCAGCAACACCCCGGCGAGCACGACGGGTCACATGGGCTTTCGCTGCGCCCGCGACATCTGAGGAGACAGGCATATGCCAGACGACACGTTCGGCGGCGTGGTGGGCCGCACCATCAGCGAGTCGACCCCGTGGTGGCCGCAGCCCCCAACCGCACCGAAAGACGCGCCGAACGTCGTGTACATCGTCTTCGATGACCTGGGTTTCGCGGATTTTGGCTGCTACGGCTCCGAGATTGCGACGCCGAACGTGGACTCGTTGGCGGCGGGAGGGCTGCGCTACACCAACTTCCACACCACTGCGCTCTGCTCGCCCACGCGGGCGGCCCTCCTCACCGGGCGCAACCATCATTCGGTGGGCATGGGAGGCCTGGCCGATTGGGACTTCGGATTCCCTGGAATGCGCGGCCGCATCGCGAAGAGCGCAGGCACACTGGCCGAGATGCTGCGGCTGGAAGGCTATAACACGTTCGCCACTGGCAAATGGCACCTCACGCCGACGTTCGAGACCTCACCCTCCGGCCCGTATGACCAGTGGCCGCTGCAGCGGGGTTTCGACCGTTACTACGGCTTTCTTGAGGGGGAGACGAACCAGTGGCACCCAGAACTGACGATGGACAACCACCACATTGAGGCGCCGGAGCGCGAAGGCTACCACCTCTCGGAGGATATCGTCGACCAGTCGATTGGCTTCATTCGGCAGCAGCAATCGGTTACGCCGGGCAAGCCGTTCTTTCTCTACATGTGCCTTGGTGCGCAGCACGCGCCGCACCATGCGCCGGCGGAATTCATCGAGAAGTACGTGCCGGTGTTCGAAAAAGGCTGGGACGTTACACGCGAGGGGCGGCTGGCGAAGCAAAAGGCGCTTGGCATCGTGCCGCTCGAGACCACGCTCCCGGAACGCAACCCGGGGGTGCGCGCGTGGGTCGAGTTGAGCGTTGACGAAAAGCGGCTGGCCGTGCGGCTGCAGGCCGCGTTCGCCGGGATGCTCGAGCACGCCGACCTCCAGGTCGGGCGGCTCGTCGGTTACCTGGCGCAGACGGGGCAGCTGGAAAACACAGTGATCGCCCTGATTTCGGATAATGGGGCCAGCCAGGAAGGTTCACCGTTCGGCTCGGTTAACGCTTTGCGCTACTTCAACGGCGTGCGCGACACCTGGAAGAGAACCTCGAGCACATCGAGGCAATTGGCCAGGGTCACCTGAACAATAACTACCCTCTGGGATGGGCGATGGCGGGAAACACGCCTCTCAAGCGCTACAAACAGAACACGCACGGCGGGGGCATACGCGACCCACTCCTCGTCCACTATCCGCGAGTGATCGCGGACGGCGGCGGCGTGCGGAAGCAGTTCCACCACGTCTCGG
>JBBQGT010000033.1:0-26204 GCA_038323265.1 Tepidiformales bacterium | reverse complement strand
CAAATATCCCAACGTAGAACAGCTTCTTGCTAATCGACTTCATGAACATCTTTCTACCTTCAGCGAACGTCCGTTGAGCTCTGTCGGCCAACATCCGGCGTGAGAGACGCTATCTGATGAAATCGATGCCTGTCCACCCCCACTTCCGTGCCGGGTCAGTTCGGTCTCGTCACCCACCATGCTGCGACCGCAGCGCGGTTCACCAAACCTCGCTTCTTCATCACCGAGGAAACATGTTTCTTAACCTGATCGACGCCGATCCCCAAATCCTGTGCAATTTGTTTGTTTGACATGCCCCGCGCCACTAACGCGGCTACGTCCAATTCGCGAATGCTAAGTTCTTCCACTCCTGTTCCGCCTTAGAAGAAATTCGCCGCCGCATGGTCGGATCACGTCGATATTATTGCGAAAACGCATCTTGGCGGCTCGCCATGAGCATACAACATCATCGTCACCCGGAAAAAACGCCATCCGCTACCGCCCGGAGCTTGATCTGCGCCCATCTTCAGCCCGGGGCTGATGCCAGCGCCTCGGCTTCGTGCCATTCCTCACACTCTGGTAGAATGGGCGCAGATAGCCGGGGGCACACCTCCTGGCGAACCTAGCGGGGTCCTTATGGCATACGGCAAAGGCATTGCGAAGGGCATGGGGCTCACCCTCAAGAGCCTCTTCAAGCCGCCCACCACTCTCCAATACCCGGAGGAGCAGCGTCTCATCCCGGTTTATGCGCGCACGAACCTGCTCTGGTTCGAAGAGCGCTGCACCGGTTGCAGCACGTGTGCGCAGGCCTGCCCGGACGGCTGCATCCTGGTGGCCACGAGCCAGGACGCCGAAGGACGGCGGAATATCGACCGCTACGAGATCGACTTTCGCATCTGTATGTATTGCGGGCTCTGCACGGAAGCCTGCCCGTATGAGGCGATTCAGCCGGGCGGCCCGATGAACGATGCGACGTACAAATTCGACGAGATGTACAAGGACAAGTACGCGCTGACGGTGGTGGCGGCGAAGCACCTCGAGACGCACGAGAACATGTACCCGAACGGCATGAAGGCGCCCGCGCCAGACGCGGATTTTCACCGGCTTTAGGGGTCTGAGCGCAGGCAACCGGCTAGGCGTCGTGTGTGGCGGCGAGCGGATTCCAAACACGTTTGAAGCCCACAGCGGCGAAGTCCTTCAGATTCGCGGTGGCGAACTCGTCCACGCCTTGTTGGATTAGCGAGAGGGCCGTGCGCAGGTCGTAGGCTTTCCGCCGCGCGAATCCTGGCTCCGCCAACCTGGGCCACATGGTGTCGTGGAAGTCGCGGCTTTCGGGCGGAAGTCCGACCACCTGCCAGCGCGGGTGAGATCGAAACGCAGTACAGATCGCCACGGCTTCGGCGGCTGGCAACGGCCGGAGCACGACTGCAGGGTTTCTGAGGAGTCCGTACAACTCCAAAAGCACGCATTCGGACAGGATCACATCGTTACGCATCTCGAGGCCACCAAGGAACTTAAGAGCGGCCTCATGCTTCGCATCAGTGGCCTGGACCGCAGAAAACAGGATGTTGGTATCCACCGAGAGGACCACTAGTCGGATTCCTCGTCGTGCGGCAGGCTTCGAAGTGCCTCGTCGTCGTACGAGAAGTTCTTGAGATCCTCCAGCGGAACCAAAGTGGCCCCGCCGTCGAACGTTGGCAGAACCCAAGGCTCACCAGATGTTGGCTCGGCGGAATAGCGATCCAGCAACTGTTCGAGCCCGCGGCGGACGACTTCAGTGAACGAGACTTCGCGTTCGCGGCTGAATCGCTTCGCCTTTCGGTAAAGCTCATCGGGGATCTGGACCTGGGTGCGGATCATACATCAATTCTACAGCACCATCACTTCTTACGCTAGCGATGCACAACGTCTAGCAAGCGGACAGTGGAATTCTCGGTCTCCGGTCGGCGTTCGTGTCTCGCATCACAATCTGATAGATTGGCAGGCGCGGGTTGGCGGGTTCGCGACCACCCAGGGACGGGGCAACTTCCTTCATGGCATCACTGACAGTAGACGGCCGAACCATTGAAGCGCCGGCCGGCGCACCCCTTGTTGAGGTGCTGAAAAACAACGGTTTTTACGTTTCGAGCCTGTGCTACATCGATGGACTGAAACCCTACGCGGGGTGCCGCTCTTGCCTCGTGGATATCGAAGGACCTCCCGGCCTGCAGTTGAGCTGCACGGCGATCGTGCAGGACGGCATGAAGGTGATCACGGACTCGGACGAGGTGAAGGACGCGCGCAAGGCGGTCGTTTCCATTATCCTGGCGAACCACAGCGACCGCTGCCTGACGTGTCACCGGCGCGAACATTGTCACCCCGGCGATATCTGCTTGCGCGACGACGTGGTCACGCACCGCTGCCTTACCTGTTCGAAGAACTACCGCTGCGAACTGCAGGCGACCTGTGAAATGGTCGGCATGTCTGGATACGAGCCGTGGGTGGGCGAAGAGCGGTCGTTTTATCAGTCGCCGCAGCCGCCAGCGGATCGGGCGAATCCGTTCATGGAGTTCGACCCCCAGATGTGCATCATCTGCACCCGCTGCCAGCGGGCCTGCGAGGATAAGCGGCATACCGGCGCGATCACGCTTGGCGGCAAGGGCTGGGACACGCAGATCGCGTTCGGCGCCGGCGGCGCGATTGATGAAAGCAACTGCGACTTCAGCGGGGCGTGCATTGATGTCTGCCCAACGGCGGCGCTGATGGAACACCCCAACAAGTGGGTCGCGAAGCCAGAAGAATGGACGAATACGACCTGCGATTCGTGTGCCGTGGGTTGCAGCATTAACCTCGGCGCGAAGGACGGGAAGGGCGTCATCGTCCGTCCAAATGCGAGCGGCAACCCGTTCAGCAACGACCAGATCTGCGTACGCGGGCGGTACCACTACGACTCGCTCAAACCTCGCGAACGGTTGAGCAAGCACCTCGTTCGGCGAGGGGCAATCCAGGTCCCGGTCTCGGTCGAAGAAGCGATTGCGGCCGCAGGCGAACAGCTCAAGGCGGCGGCGGCAAAGGGCAGGGTGGGCGTGCTGGTTGGTGCGACGGCAACCAACGAAGAGGCGTGGCTGGCGACACGTATCGCCTCGGAAGCGTTCAAAGGAAGCGCGGACAGCGCTCTTGGGCCAGTGATGCGCGCTACGCGCACAGCGCTCGAAGCGCGGCTTGGGACCTGGCGAATGGCGACGGACCTGACGCGATTGCCGAAGGCGAAGACGATTGTCGTCATCGCGGACGACCTGGAAGAGAGTCACAACGTGGCGAGCGTGCGGATCAAGGACGCTTGCGTGCGCGAGCATGCGAAGCTGATCGTCATTGGCGCGCTGCGCAGCGAGCTGGTGGACTTTGCGGCGGTGTGGATTCGACCCAACGGCGGCGAAGAGGGCATGGCGGCAGCGAAGCTAGCGGACGTGGTGGGCGGCACTGAGGCAGGCGACCAGCAGATTGCTACCGCAGCCGAGATCCTGAAAGCAGCGGGCAAGGACGAGACACTGGTCATTTGCGCGCCGAACCCGGTGAGCGCGGCCATTGCCGGCTCGATGGCTGGCGGTGCGGCGAACCTCGCGGTTGCGCTGTTTGGCGCTGAGGCCTCGAACCACCTTGCTATCTTGCCGCCCGCGGTGAACGTGCACGGGCTACAGGACGTGGGCGTGGCGCTCGAGGGCGGCGCAGACCCGCTGCAGGGCCTGAGCGGTCTCCTGGTCATTCGCGACGATGTGACGATGCGGCTGCCGGGCGCGGCGGCTGCACTGGCAGGAATCGAGACGATCGTGGTGATTGACAACGTGCTGCACGAGACGGCGAAGCGGGCCAACGTTGTGGTCGCAGCAGGACGGCCGTACACGGCGATTGGGACGTACACGCAGATGGATTTCCGCGTGCAACGCCTGGCTGCAGCGCTCATTCCCGATGGCGACGCGATCAAGTGCATGCACGCCTTGCATTCGCTGGGCGGCGCGCTCGGCGTCACGCTCCCGGCGTCGGCGGACGCTGCCCTCGGGGAGATCGTGAAGGCGAATCCTACTTACCAGCCGGCGTACGATCTGATCATTGGCGAAGGCGTGCGGCTTTCGATCCCAGCGAGCGGCAAGGGAACGATCGTGCCCGTCGAGACATTGCCGGCGGGCGAGGGCATGCGAGTGATCACCGGTCGCGACCTGTACACGGCTGAAGATGCGGCCTCGTTGCGGCATCCAGAGGCGGAGAAGCTGCACCGCTACGACCGCATCCAGGTGAGCGAAGAGGATGGCTTGCGCCTTGGCATCCGCGATGGCGACCAGGTGGAAGTGAGCGGCGCGGGGGTTGCGATCGCGGCGTTGGCGAGCGTTACCGAACGCGTCCCCGTTGGGCATGTGTACATTTCGAGCCTGCTGCAGGGCGGTGCAGTGGTGAATTTGTTCGCTGGCGCCGAATTGCCGACCGTGAAGCTCGGGGTGCCGGTGACCGCTTAGGCCGGGGGCCAACTTTCGCAGCGCATATGCAAAGAGCCCGCTGGCCAAAGCGGGCTCTTTTGCGGTTTCTGGGCTATTCGACACGACTGGAGAGAGGTAGGAGAGAAGCGGTCGATGCTAGCCTGTTGCCCACGCGGGCGAAGGGGCTGGGCCGAGGGGAGGACTCGGCCGGCCGTGGGATGGATTGGAAGGTTCCGGTGCGGAGGGCCGCGGCGAAAGGAGAACGCCAGCGACTTCTTCCAACTCCGTGCCGTAACAGTACGGGCGCTTTGTGAAACCCGTAGGGGTCTTACGTAAACACCGTGCAAATTACCCTGACTTTACTGCGCGCGGACGATTGCGTCCTGGGCGGCCGATTTGGTAGCTCCGGGGAACGCGCCGGGCGAAATTTTGCTGTAGTCGTGGGCGAAGACACCATCGGCATCCGCGACCGTCCAGACGTGTAGTTGCCAGTTGGTCTTTTTGACGAAGAGTCCGCCCTTGCACTCTTCCTGGCTGGCCGTGACGCGGACGCCGCTACCGACGAAGCAGAGGTTTTCGTGAAGGTGCCAGGCATCGAGGGCGCCGAAGTAGTTGGGCGCGGCCTCCGCGCCGGGTCCGCCGTAGAACATGGTGCCAACGAGCCGCCAGTTGCCATCCAGCCGTTTGGTGTAGAGCAGGAACTCGGGCTTCGTCGGGTCCATCATCACCGAATCGGCGAGGTATGCGGGCTTGACGAAGTGAGCGGCGATGGCTGGCAAATCCTGGGTGATCTGTACGTAACCATCGGCCATGGCGGCCTTGATGTCTTCATACTTCGCGGTCGATGCCTTCACCTGGGCTACGAACGTGGAAGCGGCGGCCAGTTGAACAGCGCTGATTGGCGCTTCCGTGCCGTGGGTGTGGGCGTTGCCTTCGTCCATTGGGTTCGCGCTGTCGGCGGCCTTTGCGGCCGTGCCCGGGGTAGTGGATGTGGTTGCGGTGTGCGAATGTGCCACCGATTCGGGGTCCACGCCGCCGGTGGCTGGAGTTCCGGACTGGACGAGGATTGGGTCGCTGTGGAGCGCTGCTTCGGCAAGGGTGACCCCGTTTGAAAAGGCTGGCCTGCCGAGGTCTTCGGACTGGGCGCCGAGCCAGACGGAGCCAGCAGCAACGAGCGCGACCGCTGGGACAGCAATGGAGCGCAGCACCAGCCCGGGACGGCCGGTTCCGCCGAAGTCGCGGTCGTACATCCAAAAAAGAGCAACGCCGAGCAACCCGGCTGCGGTGAGCGCCATGCCGGTGAGGATGAGCAATTGGGGAGGCGACGAAAGCCCCGAATCACCGGACCGGTAGACATCCCAGCCGAGGCCGGCGAGGTGCAAGGCTACGCCAGCAATTGCCGAACCCCAGAGCAGCCGATACTTCATGCCGTGGCCTCACGTACGTTCATTCGACGTATCGTAGCGCATTTCGGGGCTGGGCTGAGGAGAGAGTTCGGGAAAGACAGCCGTTCAGGCTGGGGCGGCTTCCTCGTCGTCGACATCCTGCTTGTAATCGTCAAGGTGTTCGTTGTCGAAGACCATGGTGATGCGACCGTCCTCGTGGCCGGGGCGCACGAAGTCCGCGCTGAGCCAGTAGTCCGGCTTCATCTCGACATCGATGCGGAGATTCGATTCGCGTACTTCGGCGACGGTGCCGAGCTTCTCGTGGTCGCTGGTGTAGACGGGGGTGCCGACTTCAATCTCGGCGGATGGCATAGTCATGGAGATTCCTCCGGGCGAGTTCGCCAGGAGCCCAAGGTACGGGACGGCTGAGGCAGCACCCACGCTGGATGGGCCGTTGGCCGTTGCAATCGCCTCGCAACTTGGCCGAACCAGGCTGGTGTGATTTTGGTAGCGCATGGGGACTCGAACCCCTGATCTCCGCCTTAAAAGTTCGTTAGCAACAGTTCGGCCTGAGCTAGAAGCGGGCGACGCGTGGACGCCGGCGGCGGGAAGCAGTTGCATGCCTCCTGCCGCCGGCGCGGTATTCGGGCTTTAGGCGCCCACCGCTTTCATCGGCTTAGTAAGCCGCGAGGCCAACGCCGAAAGTGGGGAGGCCGCCGTCAGAGTCGATCTTCGTCAGGCTGCCATTCGACTCGATCCTGAACGAATCGATTGTGCCCTCTATCGAGTTGCGGGCGTAGAGATAGCGGCCCGCCTGGTCCGTCGCCTCATCGGCCGCCCCGACTCCGATGGTGGCATCGGCTAATGCATTGAGGAGCGTCAAACTCCCGTTCTTCGCGACTTTGTAGCTGGAAATACTGCCCGAGAAGAAGTTGGTAACGTAGGCATATTTATCGGCGCCTGAGAGCACGAGCCAGCAAGTATCCGTGCCACCGTCTCCGACCCTGGGGCCGTTTTGTGTGAGCGTTCCGTCAGCGTTGATGGTGTACGAGGCCGCGCCGCCTAAACCGGGGGAGGCCAGGCCGTTAACCTGCTCGGTGGTCAGCAGGAATCCCTTCTTCGTGAAGTTGAAGCCGAACGGGCCGTCTAAGGCCGGCCGGTTCTCAACGCGCGTGCCGAGAGTACCGTCGCCGTTCACCGGAAAGGTGTCGATGATGCCGGTCACCTGGGAGTCACGTTCCGTGACCACCACGAACTTGCCGTCCGGGGTGAACGAGACCTGGGCGCAACCCGAAAGAAGGGCAGAGCTGAGCAGGCGTGTCGAGTTGGGAATCGGTTCCAGGTCGCCGCTCTCGCTCAGCGTGAAACCCGTGATGTTCGGGACAAACGGCCCTGCGTCGCAGTTGGGCGGCGGAGCGAATTGAGCGTCGCCGTTGTTCAAGACATAGAGCACGCCCTTACTGACGGTGACGCTCACTGGATGCGCGCCGTTCGAACGCTCCACGTCGACCAGTTCGAGCCTCTGGCCGTTGTCGTAGGTGCGAAACACCGAGATGGTGTCGCTCGCCGCGTTCGTCGCAATGAGGAAGCGGTTGCCGCCAGTGAAGTTGGTGGGGGATGAATCGCTGGTTCGGGTAGCGAGGATGAGCCCGTTCGAAGAGTCCTCGAACTGCCCGCTCCCGATGCCACCCGTGGCGAAAGATCGACCCGCCGTGAGCGTGCCGTTCTCCGCGCGATCGAACACGACGACGCGGTTCTCGACCGGATCGTTGGTCATGGCGTAGACGGCGCCGCCAGTCTCGCGGCGGTCGTCGTCGCCTCCTGCCGCCAAGCTAGGCACTGCGGCCAGCATCAGCATTGTGGTCGCGGCTGCCGCGAAAAGGAATCGAGGTCGAAACTTCACTTTTTCTCCAGTGTGCTCCCATTGTGTTCGCGCCGCGCAGCATTGCACTGAAGCCGGCGTGTCAACCACGGGGCGTCCATAAGAAACGTAATGCACCCCCCCAAAGGGCGCTATAGCGGCGGGAACAAAATCCATCTCGGAACCATCTCAAAGGCCCAGGACTCATGGCAATCCGCATGGCGTGGATATCTTCACTGTGAGCCGCTGAGTCAGCATGCCTCGGCTTCGTTCGCGATGGACGTTCACTCGCATTTGGTGAACGGCCATCAGCGGGCCGCAGCAGAGGCGCTTGACCACCTTCTCGCGGCGGATGGCTGAGACCCAGATTCGGACATATGACCACGGAACGGCCACAACCGTTCACATGACCGAACACAAAGGAAGGGCCTTCGACGGCCCTCCCAGGTTCAGAAATAGTGGTAGCGCATAGGGGATTCGAACCCCTGATCTCCGCCTTGAAAGGGCGGCGTCCTGGGCCTCTAGACGAATGCGCCACAGTACAGATTCGAAGCGTAGCATGACCGCCCCGGTACGATCACGCCGCAGTCCGGTGCCCCGGTCAGAGGCCCTGGTTGAAGTCGGCGAAGCTGAAGTAGGAGTTGAGGCCAGTTAGGCGGCCGCTGACGAGCAGGACGCCGAGGCCGACGAGCATAATGCCGCTGGCGACTTCGATGTAGGGCGTGTAGGGCGTGATCTTGCGAAGGAATTTGGTGGCATCGCCGAGGGCAAGGCCGGCGATGAGGAAGGGGATGCTGAAGCCGGCCGAATAGGCAACCAACAGATAGGCACCGGTCAGGGCGTCCGAGGATGTGGCGGCGAGCGTGAGGATCGAGCCGAGGATCGGGCCGACGCAGGGCGTCCAGCCGAGGGCGAATGCGCCGCCAACGAGGGCCGAGCGGGTATAACCCACCTGACGGCGTTTGACGCTTACTTCGAAGCTGCGCGAGAGGACGGAGAACTGGATGTAGCCCGAGAATCGCAGCCAGACGAGCGCGAGGACTCCGCCGAGGAGCAACAGTCGCTGGCTGTCGCCTTTCAGGTCGGCGACTTCGGCGAGGAATGCGTAGGCGAGTGTGAGAAGGACGAGGAGCAGCGCAGCACGAATCGGCGAACTGCGGCCGACGCTGGGCATGAGGACTACGCCCATGAGGACGAGGAAGAGGCCGGCGAACTGTTCGAGGTCGCGCTGGTAGTCAGCGAGTAGATAGGTGCCGAGGAGCCCGACGCTGACGCCGAGGACGATGAACACGAAGGAGAGCCCGCCGACGAACGAGAGCGCGTGGATGAAGGTCACACGGCGGTCGGAGACGATGTGACCGTTTTCGACGCTGGCGCCGGAGAGGTGAGTGAGGTAGATGGGGACGAGCGGCAGGACGCAAGGCGAGACGAAGGAGAGGACGCCCGCGGAGAAGGCGAGGATTGGTCCGCCAGGGCCATGGAGGCCGAAGCTGTTACTGGAGAGGGGCCCGAACGCGAAGGCGAGCACCGGCACGGCGATGAGCACCGCCATGAGGGCGTAGAGCGTCCGGCGGCTGGGCAACGGGCGCCCGAAGACCCGCAATGTAGTCATGAACGGCCTGCACTCACTCTCGGCATAGCGCCCTGCCCCATTCTAGAGCGCGTTGTCCGAAGAGAACGTGAACTGGAGCTTACCGGAAGGGATTGCCGTCGGGGGTGGCGGCCCCAAGCGGGCTCTCTTCGACGCCGAGGAGCTTGAGCCGGGCTTCGTCGTACTTTTCGTGGGCACGGGCTTCGCGGTTAAGGAGGCCCTTGATCTGGTCGGGGCGGATCGCTTCGCCGTCGAGAAAGACGCGGTGGACGTGCTCGATCTGTTTGCTCCACGCTTGCCACGCTTCGCGGTAGGCTGTTGCTGTTGCTTCATCGACGAATGCCATTGCACCCTCCGCGGCTCGAGTTCGCGGCGATTGGCGGAAATGAAGCGAGCAGGGCACTCACCCTGCTCGTTGTTCCTCTGCTGGTAGCGCATAGGGGATTCGAACCCCTGATCTCCGCCTTGAGAGGGCGGTGTCCTGGGCCGCTAGACGAATGCGCCGCGACGGTCAGGATAGCGCAGGCGCGAATCTGCGGGCAAGGATGAAGGCGTCGCGGTCGGCGGGCCTTGCATTCGTATTGGCGCTTGCTGTGGCTGCGCTTGCGTCTGGCTGCGGAGGAGGAGATAACAACGGGCCAGCGGCGTCGCCGACGCTCGGGGACATCCAGGCTGTGGCCTTGCCGCCGGCGCTGGTGCAGGTTGCGGAGGACGTCGCCCAGCTGCGGGGCTTGCCGCCGGCGGAGGGCACGAAGCTCGGCTTCGTGCGGCGCGCGGATGTGCCAGCGCTGCTGGATAAGCTGCTTTCGGACGAAGACCGGACGCGGTTCTCGCAAACCACAACGCTTTATCGGTTGCTCGGACACTTCCGGGCGGATGAGGACTACCTGTCGGTTTACCGGCAGCTAGGTACCGAGTCTGTCGCCGGACTGTATTCGCCGCCGGATAAGACGCTGTGGGTGGTGCAGCAGGGCGACTCGCCGCCGGACGTGACCACCCTCTCGCGAGAGACGAAAAGCACGCTGGCGCACGAATTCGTGCATGCGACCCAGGACGCGGCGTTTAACCTCGACGCGATGCCGGGAGAAGGCGATCTCGACGCTTCGCTGGCGCTCACCTGCCTGGTGGAGGGCGATGCTGTGGTGCACCAGAGTTTGTACGAGGCGAAGTACCTTTCGACTGGCGGTGTGGGGGGGCCGAAGGTGCTGCTTGCGGGGCTGACGGCGGACATCCCGCCATCGCTGAACCGCGAGTTCTTCTTTCCCTATACAACGTGCGCCGACTGGATGCGGACGATCCGTGATTCAGGCGGGACGGCGGCCATCGACGCGTTGTTTCGCAACCTGCCGGGGTCCACGGCGGCGGTCTTACACCCAGAGCGGGGAGCGCGCTGGCGGCCGGAGGCGGTCGCGCTGCCAGAGCTTGCGAGCGGACTTGGTGGCGGCTGGAAGCGGGAATCTGGCGGAACGTTTGGCGAGTTCGAGGTGCGTAACTACTTGCAGCTGCGGCTTCCGGGCCTGCCCGCGGCGACCGCGGCCGCGGGCTGGGCTGGCGACCATTACGACGTCTACACGCATGGGGATGAGAGCGTGGCGGTCTTCCGGCTGGCGTTCAGCGATGAAGCGCAGGCCGCGGAGTTCCGTTCGGCGCAGGACCAGCTGCTGAAGGCTGCGGGCGCAAAAGCGAGCACGACAGACGGCATGACGGTTGCGACGCGCTCGGACGGGAATACGACGGCGCGGCTTTCGAGCGCGGGCCGCGAGGTGGTGTTTGCGATTGGAAGCAACGTTGATGCGGCGAAACGCGCCTTACAGCTTCTGAGCGGCGGTTAGGCGGCCGCGATGGGCCGGCAGTGGGAGCAAGGCTGCATCCCAGCCGCGAGGGCATCTTCGATGCGCCGAAAGTCGCGGCGGTCGCCGGGAGCGATCTCGTCCACGAAGGGACAGACCGGAAGGCAGAAGGAGCCATCGCCAAGGTTCGCAACTACCTGGGCGCTGCCCGCTTCGGCCTGAAGCAGGCGATCGATGTTGCAGCCCTCCCAGCGAAGGACTGCGAGCTTGGTCTGAGGGCCGCCAGCGGCGGAGTATTTGCCGAGGCTCCAATCCGAGCGCACGACGCGGTGGCAAGGGACGAGGAACGGCACGGGGTTGTGGCCGAGGGCGGTGCCGGCTGCCCGTACGGCAAGGGCTGTGCCAGCCTCGCGCGCGACCCACTGGTAGGGCCGAACTTCGCCCCGTGGGATGCGTGCGGTGGCCTTGAGGACGAGCTGTTGGAATGGCGGCAGGCTGTCCAGGTAGGCGTAGTCGGTGGCCACGGCTTCACCAGCGAAGACGCGGCGCATGCTCATCGAGATGTCCGGGGCGCCGAGTTCTGGGGGTTCGAAGCCGAACGAGGTATGGGTACGCTCTTCGAATTGTTCCGGGGCGTTGGTTACGAGGTGGACGAGCGCGCCGTCATGGACGACTCGCAGCGTACCAACGGGGGTTTCGAGGTCAAACCAGCCGAGGAGCTTGTTCGCGCGGGCGTGGCGGCCGCGCAGCATGTTCCTGGAGGAACGGAGGAAGGCCGGCGAGGGCGCCTCGCTCAACGCCTGGCGCTCGCTTTCGCTGAGTCCCCACTCTTCCGTTTCAGGTTCAGGCGTAGCGGACATATCCATCCTCCTTGAGCAGTTCGCGCAGGCGCATGAGCGCCCGGTAGGACATCTGTTTGATCGCCGGCTCGCTCTTTCCAAGCTGGTCGGCGACCTGGCGGCACGAAAGCTCGTGCCCAAAGCGCAAAATCAGGACTTCGCGATGAATGTCGCTCAAACGGGCTAGCGATGAGCGCACCTGGGCGGTTTCTTGGTCCCTTGCCAGCGCTTCACCGAGCCAGGCGTCGTCCGGGGTGTCGTGGTCGAGTAACGGCGATTCGCGCTGGCTGCGGCGCGCGCCATCGACGGCGAGGTTGCGGGCGATAGTGAACAGCCAGGCTTGGAATGGCCGTCCCTGGTCCTGGTAGGTTGGCAGGCGATCGATCGCCCGGCGGTAGGTTTCGGAGACCAGGTCCTCTGCCCGGTGGTGATCTCGCACCAACGAATAGGCAAAGCGGTACACCGTTGGCGCAGTCTGGTCGTACAGCTCGCCAAAGGCGTCCGGGTCGCTCCGGGCAGCGGTGATGAGGTCTGATTGGTCCACGCGAAGAGGGTAACGGGGCTGGGCGGCGGAGGTAACGCTGTTCGCGCAGGCGAAGGGCGGGTATTCTTGCGCGTCACGTCAGGAGGCCGACATGGCGACCGCAAGCAAACCAACCACGGTACAAGCCCGCTTCCCCCGCGCTGTCGCGTTGAAAAGCGGCAAGAAGGTGGAGCTGCGGCTAATGGGCGCGGACGACCTTGAGCGGATGCTGAGCTTTGCGCACAGCCTGCCGTCGGATGACCTGCTTTTCCTGCGCCGAAATATCGCTGAGTCCGGCGCGGTGAAGGATTGGATACGGGACATCGCTGCGGGGCAGTCCCTGACGGTCCTCGCGCTCGACGGCGACGCGATCGCGGGATATGGATCGCTGCACCTAAACGCGGCCTCCTGGATGCGCCACCTTGGCGAGATCCGGATGCTGGCGGGCGTACCATATCGCGGCGGCGGGCTGGGCCGCGTGTTGGCGAGCGAAATCTACGCTGACGCGAAGTTGCTTGGCCTGCGCAAGCTGACCGCCCAGATGACGCTTGACCAGGCGGGGGCGCGGGCGACCTTCGAACGGCTTGGCTTCAAGCCAGAGGCGCTGCTCACCGACTGGGTGATGGCGAACGACGGCCGCACGCGCGACCTGCTGGTGATGGCCTACGACCTAGAGGGCCTGACGGATACGGTGGACGTGTGAGTGGCGCTACGATCTGCCCAGGCGGCACAGGATCTTAACCCCTTGCGGAACTGTGAGGCAGCAACCAACTCTACGGCCCGCATCCGCCTGGCTTACCCCATCCCGTAAACGGCTCGCTTGAACCCATCCGCACGACGCGTATCTCGACTGTGTAGCCGCCCTGCTCGCACCGCGGCTGTTCGGCTGGCGGGAGCGCAAAAGACGTTGTGCCCGCCGCCAACCGGTGTTCGAACGTCTCACCGGTTTGCGGGAACTTCACTATGACGAAGAAACCCTGCTCGCCATCGAACCGGCGCCTCCATGAAAAGCAGAGAGGGCTCCCGTAAACAGTCAGGTCCCGCGATTCTAGCGTTACGACTCGACCAGCCTGCTCTTCGCAGACGTTCGGCTGTTCGACGACGGTTGGCAACGCGACAGGGGCGTCCGTCCGCACCCGGCTTTGGCTTTCGCCGCCACAGGCGAAGACCAAAGCCGTAGCGGCCAGGGCAAGCCCCAGGGGGACTCTTAACGACCACATCAACTACGGACGCTCCCGAGCCGAGAGCTCCTCTTTGGGCGTGACGCGCGCTTCGAAGGCAAGGCCCGCCGCGTTCTCCAGGACTTTAACAAGCGCGGCATGATCTCCGAGCGTCTCCGGGGAAACGTAGACGGCGGTCGATCCTTCGAAACAGACATTGCCGCCTTCCAGACATCGGAATTGGTACGGCATCCGAGCGCTCGGCTGGCCCGCGAGCGCGACCGCGCTCTTTCCGGTCATGACGAACACCCGGATATTCGTTGTGGCCTCGCGGAGGGCAGCATCGCCCCGAACGGAGCCGCGAGCGTCCTTCTTTTGAACGTCCAGCGGTTCGTATCCCAAGTCGCACGGGGTTACACTTGGGCGACGAAACTCGGGCTGGACGCCGTTAGTGACGCTCCCCAACCATCCGCGTAAACGCTGATGAGCAGCCGGCAATTCGGCCGCAGCAGCACCTACCTTAGACACCGCCAAGCCTGCCTGTGAAGGCTCCTCTGCCCCCACGCAAATTGCCAGTGCGGGGGCGTCCGCGTGGCTGCGTGTGGTTCTTCCCGCCGCTACCCAAGATCCCATCACCAAGCCCGTTGCGCCAGTTATCAACAGTCCCAATACCAACCGCTTTCGTAGACTCATCGGTGCATTCTCCTTCATTTCTCCTAAACAGGTCGACAAGAAATCAATAGTGAATTGGCATTTCGCCGTTAACCACCGTGTCTTTGTCGTAGATCGTCGGGTACTGGATATCTCCAGCTGGACATCCATAGTATCCGAACTGATGCATTACCGACGAGCCAAACCACCATCCTCCACCAGTACAGTTCGTGGCCGGTGGAGCTGGTGGATCTTGAAGGCCAAATACGTGACCAGTTTCGTGGCTGATTACTGCATGCATGAATGAGTTTGTGCCAGTAACGTGGGTTGTGGCGAGGTATATGAGCGACTGCCAGTAGTCCACCATAGTCCCGTTGATGTACCTTGGTTGAAGGAAATAGACACACGAGAACTCGCCGCCGCATGGGGTGGAGTCCTGAGCGACGTAAACCATACCTATCCAGCTCCCACCAGTCGGGTAGCTGTCGCAGTTACTGGACGTCGGCATGTTGTCAATACGGCCGGCTCCTGTTAGGTCCCATCCGGTGTTAGTTATGGTCTCATTAAGCTTGTCTCTGAGTTGCGAGTTCGTGATGCTGGAAGTATACGACTGGTAACAAAACTCCTCCAATGCCCAAGTGTGGTGGATGCTCCACAGGTGCATTCCCGACGAAGCGGGCCACCCGTGTCCCGCGTAGGCGATTGGGGGTGTCCCGGGGTCTAATCAACCCCGGCGCTGGGCGTGCCGACTCCACTTGAGGAGTATCAGGCGGCGGGCGCTGTCGCGCATGTATGGATCGAGGTACGGCGTTGTACATCGCTCATTGGCGGGCGCTAAGCGGGCACAGCCGCCGCCGCGGTCGCAGCTTCCTTCAGCTGGTCGAACGATTCGCGGACGAGGGTGGCCACGCGGTCCACGTCCGGCACCAGCTTGGGGTCCGCGCAGATGCCCCAGTAAAGCACTCCGTTGTAGCTCGTGAGGCAGACGTTCAGGCCCATCCCCGCGCTCAAGGGGACGAGCGGCCAGAGTTCTTCGATTTTGCGGCCCGCGATGTAGAGCGGGATCTGAGGGCCGGGGACATTCGTACAGACCATGTTGAAGAGCGCCTGGCCGTTCGGGGCCATCGAGCCGGCGAGGGCCTGGAGGGCGGGCGGCACCTGTTCGGTGAGCCGCGTCATGAGGGCGAACCCACCCGCCTGGTTGGCGGACTTCAGGCGTCCCATGCCGCTGATCACCGCCTTGTGGCGTTCGACCGGGTCGAGGATGCCGACGGGCAGCGGGGCGATGAGCATCGAAACGGCGTTGCCCAGCGCTGTTTTGTCCTCCTCGGTGCGGACGTTGACGGGGACCATGGCGCGCAGTTCCATGCGGTCGGTGTTGATGCCCTCTTCGCGCAGGAACGCGCCCATGCCTCCGGAGAGGGCCGTGAGGACAACGTCGTTGATGGTGCCGCCAAGCGCGCCACGCACCCCGCGAATCTCGCCGAAGGAGAGCGCGACGACGGCGTAACTGCGGCTCCCCGAAACTGGGCGGTTGAAGGGGGTGGCGGGCGCGGGCTGGACGAGAGACGGCGCGGCTGACATGAGCGCGCCGGTAACTGCCTGCATATCGCGCATCTGCTTTAGGGGGTCCATCGCCCAGCGAACGGCATCGGCCGACTGGGCCATCGCCGATTGGACGGTGTCTCGCCAGGCATCGCGGGCGCGGGCGACGGTGCTGCTCGGCGTCGCGGGTGTGAACGGCTGTGGAGCTTCGGGTTCGATATCCTTTGCAAGGTCGGTGAGGGAGGTGAGGAGTTCGACGCCTGAAACGCCGTCGACCATGCAGTGGTGGACGAGCATGCACATGCCGGTGACGCCGCCGGGCATGCCGTGAATGAGCACGATTTTCCAGAGTGGCCGGTCTCGCGGGAGCATCCGGGCGTGAATGGCGGAAATAGTGGCCATCAGTTCTTCGTACGAGGCGCCTTTGGGCAGCGTGATTTCGTCGATGTGGCGCTTCACATCGAAGTTAGGGTCATCTTCCCAGCGGGGGTGGCCAAGGTTGAAAGCATCAAAGACGGCCAGCTCGCGGTAGCGCGGAATGCGATGCATCCGGGATTGCATGTGGCCGACCAATGTCTCTTTTGAAATGGGGCCGTCGAGTACGCTCGTGAAGCCGATATGCAGTGGGAGCGTAGGTTTTTCGAAATAGAGGAACGCTGCATCCATGGAAGTCATGCGGCGCCGCAAGGTGGGAGTAGTCATTCGTGGTTCCCTTTCAACTGGGAATTCGCCTATGCCAACACCATAGAACGGGTCGATTATAGTGATACATGAACGCTATCGTGCTTGCTGCAATACGCGGGTCACTGTAGCGTTCGGCCGGGTGGCCGATCAGGGGTGATCGGGTACTCAGGTTGTCGTGGAAAGAGGCCGTCGTGACACAGTTCAGGCACTCCTATCTCGAGTACGTCGAAGACCCGTTCCACGAGGTTCCGTACTCGGAAGACCCTTCGCTACAGCCAGTAGCCACACCGATCTGGCGGGAAACGCTGTTCGGTTTGGATTGGTTGGCGCTACGTGCGTCACCGATCTACTACGGCTGCGGGGTAGAGCGCGGGAACGGGCAGCCGGTGGTGGTGGTGCCCGGTTTTCTAGCGACCGATACCTCCCTCGTTGAACTGTACGGCTGGCTGGCACGAATCGGTTACAAGCCATACTTCTCGAACATCGGCCGGAACGCTGATTGCCCCGATCACATCGCCAGAGCCCTGCTAGCGACAGTGCAGCAGGCCTACCGCGACACCGGCCAGCGAGTAGCGCTCATCGGCCACAGCTTGGGCGGGATGCTTTCGCGCAGTGTGGCGCTCGACTTTCCGGAGTATGTGAGCACCGTGATATCCATGGGTTCGCCATTCCGCGATGCGGTGCGCGCCCATCCCTCACTGATTGCTGCCACAGATGCCCTGCGGCGGACGCGGGGGGCGAACAGCAACATCAAGCCTTCCTGCTTTAGCGGCCACTGCACGTGCCAGTTCGTCAAGAACATGCTGGCGCCGGAGAAGTATAGGGTGGCGCACTACGCCATCTACTCGAAGTACGACGGCGTGGTGGACTGGACATCGTGCATTGAGGAAGACGCGGCGCTGAACAGCGAAGTGAACTGCACGCATATTGGCATGGCGTTCCACCCCGGCGTTTACCGGGTGCTGGCGGAGCGGCTCAGCCAGGCAGCCTAGAGGGCGCGGACCACTCGAGAGGGAATAGAAAACGGGCCGGTCATTACGACCGGCCCGCTTTCACGCTCGAGATGGGGTCCGCTGATTAAACGGCGGCCTTTTCGGTCTTCTTCTTGGGCTCCGCGGTGGCGGTAGCGCCCTTGGGCTGCATCGCCTCGAAGCCACGGCGGACGATATCGGCCATGGGGTTGACGGTGGCGAAGCTGCGGGCGGCGGCCACGGCGGCCTGGGTGGTCTCCTTGTTGGCTTCCACGAGCTTCTCGATCACTTCGCGGGCTTCGGTGCCAGCGCCGAGGGCTTCCTGATAGGCGGCCTGGGTGAAGGTGAGGGCGCGGCCCTGGGCGGCCGTGGTGGCCTCGAGGACGGAGGTGTAGAACTGGCCAAGGTCGGTGGGCTCGCCGGCGAGCTTCTTGCCGAGCTCCAGCGCTTCGCGCTGGCCCTTGGCAACGTCAGTGGCGAACTGACGCGTGACCTTCATGCCGCGGTCGTTGCCGCGGGCGATGGCATCCGTGAGGATGTCGTAGCTGGCGATGAGGGCGTCGTAGTACTTCTGGACCTGTTCGTTAGCTGCCATGGTGTTTGGAGTTCCTTCCGCGGGCGAGAGAGTTTGGTTGCCCGTCGATAGATGCAGTATGCACCTAGATGCGAGACTTGTCAACACTTTGTTCATAGGTGCATAATGCATCTATCAAGGAGCACACCCCATGGCCGACGCGGACCCAAAACCTCGCCTTCACGGCGAACTCTTATCTACCAGCCTTCTGGCCTTCCTCAAGAACTGGAACGCCTACGGCTATCAACTCTCGCAACGGTTGGCGGAGGCCGGGATGCCGGACTTCGATAGCGGGACGGTGTATCGCACGCTTCGCCAGCTTGAGAAGACGGGCATGGTCTCGTCCTTCTGGGACACGTCGGAAAGCGGGCCGGCGCGCAGGATGTACAGCCTGACGAAGGCTGGCGAGCTCTTTCTGACGGGCTGGATCGAGACGCTTCAGAACTACCAGTCGATCCTGCAGACCGCCCTCACAGGGTTGGCGCCGAAACTCCCGAACGATGCGAAAACGGAAAATGTTGACGCCGCGTCGTAGACTTCGCACTCAAGACCTCGAGCAACAGGAAGAAGGTTGATCATGGCCCAGGGCACACCGGCAGACCCGTTCGAGATGTGGCGCGATTGGATGGCCGATTCGGAGCGGCAGTGGAACGGTTTCCTCAATAACGCGATGGCGACTGACCAGTTCACGCAGTCCATGGGCCAGTTCATGGATGTCTACCTGAACATGCAGAAGAGCATGAACGAAGTGATGGGGCGCTATCTTTCGTCGATCAACCTGCCGACGCGAAATGACATCCTGGCGCTTGGTGAGCGGATGAGCGCGATCGAGGATGGGCTTGGGAAGGTCGAAGCGACGATCGCCGCACTGAAAACGGCTGTCCCAGCGAAAGCGGCGCCAGGCCGTTCGCCGACTCCCGCGGCAGTGGCGCGTCCGCCGCGGACGAAGAAGCCAGCTGCCAAGAGTTAACCGAGCCTTCACACCCCGTTTGCACGATTGCCCCATAAGGCCGCCAGACTGAGCACCGGTCCGCAGGGTTGATGGGTGATCTTCGCCCCAACCTGGCGCGCTCCCTGTACCCTATGCGTCCCACGACGCGAAAAGGTGGTCAAGATGACGCAAGCCCCGGCCAGCCCGGCAACCGTAGAAGAGCGTGTACGCAACGAGGTGGAGCGAACCATTCAGCGCGGCATAAAGGGGTTGGAGTACATCTCGACCGGGGACCCGGCCGTCGGGCTAACGCCGAAGGATGTCATCCACTCGCGGGGCACGCTGAAGCTGTACCACTATCGGCCGATGTCGGACGAGGTATACCGGGTACCCGTGCTGCTCGTTATGTCGCTAGTAAGCAAACCGTACATCCTGGACCTAACGCCCGGGCAGAGCCTGGTGGAGTTCCTGCTGAAGCGGGGCTTCGACGTCTTCATGATCGACTGGGGCATGCCCCGGCCGGAGGACAAGCGGCTCAAATTCGAAGATTATGTGCTCGATTTCATCCCCGATTGCGTGGAGAAGGTGCTCGAGGCATCTGGCGAGCCGGACGTGTCGGTCGTTGGGTATTGCATGGGCGGGCAGCTTTCAGTGATGTATGGGGCGTTGCATCCGGACGGGCCGATGAAGAACCTCGCCTGCTTCACGACGCCCGTGAACACCGACGGCATGACGCTGATGAAGCAGTGGTGCGATCGGCGCTACTTCGACGTGGACCGGATTGTGGACACGCTCGGCAACGTACCTCCGGAGTTGATGTTCGCTTCGTTCGATATGCTGCGGCCGGTGTCGGCGATCGTCGGCCGGGTGAAGCTCTGGGACAACATGTGGAATGATGAATTCGTGCGTTCGCACCGGATGTTTGACCGCTGGGCGAACGACCAGATCCCGTTCCCTGGCGAGTGCTTCCGCCAGAACACCAAGGAGCTGATGTGGAAGAACAAGCTTTATAAGGGCGAATTTGAGCTTGCCGGGCAGCGAGTAGACCTTACCAATATCAAAGTGCCCTTTTTGCACGTGATGGCCGAGCACGACCACATCGTGCCGTTTGAGGCGGCGAAAGACCTGGTCCCGATGGTGGGGAGCGAAGACAAGCGCGACGTAATTATGAAGGGCGGGCACGTCAGCCTTGTAGCCGGTGGGAACGCCATTTATCGTCTGTGGCCACAGCTCGATACGTGGCTGGCGGAGCGTTCGGTATGACGATGGAAGGCGTTCGCGCCTACCCGGAGACCAGGAAGATTGGCGGGCGAGACGTCACCTTGCGCTACATGGACGACGGCGACAGGGAAGCAATACTCAGCTTCGCGCGTGCGCTGCCGGAGCATGATTTGCTTTTCTTGCGGCGCGACATTACGCAGCCGGAGGCTGTGGATAGCTGGATTCGCGACATCAAGGCCGAGCGAATCACCACCGTGCTCGCCGTTGTGGACTCGAACGTGGTGGGCTATGGGACGATTCATCGGAATGACCTGCGCTGGTCCGCGCACGTGGCGGAGCTGCGCGTGATGGTGGCTGAATCGATGCGAGGCAAGGGCCTCGGGCAGGTGTTGACGCAAGAAGCGTTTGCGATCGCGTTGGCATCGGGGATCGAGAAGATCGTGGCTCAAATGACACTGGACCAGAAGGGGGCGATCGCCACGTTTGAGGGGATCGGCTTCCGGCCCGAAGCGTTGCTGAGAGATCAGGTGAAGGACCGGGCTGGCAACAAGCACGATCTGCTGGTGCTTATGCACGAGGTGGCGAAGTTCGAATCGGCGTTGAACGCTTACGGCGTGAACGAGGCATTCGAAGGTTAGAGTGGGTCAGTCCGTCCGTTCGGCGAGCACGACCGTGCGCTGGGGGTAGCCATTGGCGTTGGGCGGGCCGCTGCAGGTCATCAAGGTGATGCTCTCGCGCCCTTCGCGCCCGTGGAGGACGGCGCCCATGTCGATCGCGGCCAGGTTGTAGTCCACGGCGGAGGTCACGCGATAGGTGTGGATGGAACCATCAGAGAGGCCTACCGCGATGGAGTCCCCGGCTTTGAGAGACGAGATCTGGTTAAAAACCCCAGGACGTCCCGCGTATTCGAAGTGGGCGGCGAAGAAGGTTGAGCCACCGCCGCCGGGAAGCGAATTGTAGGCCGGGTTCCAGCCCACGTGCTGGGTGTCCTGGGGCACTTCGAGGCGCCCGAAGGCGTCGAGGCCGAAACGCTGGACGGGCGCCTTCGTCACACTGAGCGCAGGGACGCTGAGCCACGAGACGTCCGTGCCCTCAAGGGCGGGAGCGGGAACGGCCTCCCCTTCGTCCTTTCCGTAGCGGTCGATGGACTTTTCGACGGCGGCGATGAAGCCATCATCCACGGGAGCGGCTGCACCTGTCAGCGGGTCGCGGCCGACGTAACGGAGTTGCTCGGCGAGGCCGTGCGGTGCGGCCTCGGCGCTGGCATCGCGCGCCATGGGGCGCGCAATGAGCAACCCCGCAAGGAGCAGGGCTACGAAGAATGGGGCGAAAGCTAAACCGCGGCGCATATTAGTAGTGTAATCGGCGCATCGAAAGCTGCCGTCCATCACAACTTTCACGGTTTGCATCCCTGGACGTTTCTTGACCCGAACACTTGGCAACACCGCCGGCGTCTCTGGGCTTATTTCTTCTTCGCTGCCCTTTGAGCGATGGCCGCGGAGTTGGCCTCTACAGCGGCCTGGATGAGTTGCTTGAAGGCAGCCTCGTTGATCTTTTCGCCTTCACGGAAGTCGATAGCGCGCCGCGTGTTCCCGTCGAGGCTGGAATTGAACAGCTTCTCCGGATCTTCGATGGAAGCTCCGCGAAAGAACGTGAGCTTCACGACCTGCTTGTACGATTCGCCTGTGCAGACGCCACCGTCATGGGACCAAACCGGGATCCCGGGGGAGGAGGGCTTCTCCCACTTCCATTCCTCCTGGATGCCGGAGTCGGCATCGTGGATGAGCTGACGGAGTTGGGCGAGTGTCTCTCCTCTCCAATCCCCGAGCTCCTGAATCCGGTTGGTGATGCTAGCTGAAGCGGCCTCGCCATTCGGGCTTGCTGTCGGCTTCATGTTCTCTCCGATCGTTCGTTTCGCATGCCGGTCAGGCCTCGGCGATGGTGACCTTCGTCATCTTCACGGGCTCTTTCGGGCGATCCTGCGCGCCTTTGGGGGCGGTGGCGATGGCATCGAGCACTTCTTCGCCGCCGGTGAGTTGGCCGAAGATGGTGTAGCTCGGCGGCAAGCCGTAATCGGCGTGCATGATGAAGAACTGGCTGCCGTTGGTGTCCTTGCCGGCGTTGGCCATGGCGAGAATGCCGCGGTTGTACTTCTGCTTGACGGGCTCATCCTTGAACTTGTAGCCGGGGCCGCCGCTGCCGCTGCCGGTCGGGTCGCCGCCCTGGATCATGAAACCGGGGATGACGCGGTGGAAGATGACGTCTTCGTAGTAGCCTTCGCGGGCGAGAAAAACGAAGTTGTTGACCGTGTTCGGGGCGTCTTCGGGGAAGAATTCGGCCGTCATCGTACCGGCGGTGGTTTCGATGGTGGCCGTGTACTTCTTTTTGGGGTCAATGGAGAGAGCTGGGGGGCCGGAATAGGACTTCATACATGCTCCGATGTGGAATTGAGCATCTAGCGTACCCCAGACGGTGGTTTTAGACTCGCTGCTCGCGGACGCCCTGAGGGATCATCGAATCGTTGACGCTACCGAGCCATTCGCGGACCCACGATTCCTCGCCGCGCGCGGGCAGGGCGCGGATGATGTCCCGGGTGTGGGTTGGCTCGTGGATCGCGATGCCCCAGAGCAGGCCGCCGAAGCGCACCCGGGTGGGGGCCAGGCCGAGCGACTTACGATCGCCGCCGTAGGGAATGACCATGTCCAGCTGCTCATCGCTCATCTTTTCGATGGCTGCGGCGAGCCTCCCGCGGTGGGTGTTCGACTCTGTCAGCAGATCTTCGATGGGGACTCCGCGGCGGGCGATGATCGCAGCGTCGTTCCATTCGTCGATATCGAACGGGAGCGGGATTGGGACGTCTGGCATGGGAGCATTGAGTCCGACCATCGCGCTGAAGTTCGGCGCAATGAGGCCGTCGATAGTGCAGAGATGGGCGATGTAATCTTCGACAAACCAGTGGGAGCCCGGGATGGCGGTGGACAGCTCGTCGGCTGTGAGCGAACGGCTGAGGTGTTCGAATTGCACGCGGTGGCGAGCGAATTCATCGAGGATGAGGCTGATGCGCGGATTGGTCACGAAATCCCCCTGCGGTGGCCAACTCTACCGCCCGGCGGCCAATAGCGCGCAGGTTGCCGCCCAGCCGTCCGAGCCGTGACAATGAGGTTCTGTGATGCCGCGTGCGAACGAGTGGGCGGCCAACCAATACCACTGATCAACTTTCAACATGGCCGTCTTTGTGCGGCCTTCAGCAGCCAGAGGTGAGATTTGAGCCAACTCCAGAAGAAGATGCAGAAGTTGCAGCGCCGCGAGGGCCCGAGCATGGGATTCGGAGCCGCGGTGCGCGAGCAACCACGGGCCATGATTCTCATCGCGCTGACGGCGAACAAGGCCGACGCGAAAGCAGCGCTGGAGGCGGGCGCGGACGCTGTCGTGATCAGGGCCGAAGCCGCGAAAGCGGCCGCTGCCGTCGAAGCGGTGGCGGAGACAAGCAATAGCGTTGGCGTGATGAGCGAAGCGCTGGACGAGGACGGAGCGGCCGCCCTGGCGAAGGCGGGCTGCGACTTTGTGATCAGCAGCCTGGAGGGGACCGAATCGGTCGCCGTCGATACCGATCGCATGGGGCACATCCTGATCGCGAGCGAGGGGATGGAAGACAACACGCTTCGGGCGATCGCGCCGCTGGGCCTGGATGCGCTGTATGTGGAGCGCTCGGCAGGCGGGACGATGCTGGCCAACCAGCTCGGACTGGTACGGCTGGCGACGTTCGCATCCACGCCGCTCGTTGTTACGGTGGCGGCGAAAGCCAGCGTGGCCGAACTGCGAGTGCTGCGGGATTCCGGGGTGGGCGGAGTAATTGCCCCCGAAGGGGCGAGCGCTGCTGACCTGAAAGCACTGATCAAGGCGCTAATTGCTGTACCGGCTCCGAAGAAAGCTCGCCGCGATGGGGGCGACATGGCGATCGTGCCGTCGGCTGCCGCCGGCCACGCGGAGCATGACGACGAGGAAGAAGAAGGGGACGACGACGAGTAGCCGATGAGCCAGGTAACGATCGAACGCCGCGGCGCTATTGCCATAGTGACGCTGACCAACCCGCCCGAGGGTTACATGGACAGCGGGACGGTGCCCGAACTGGACGCCGCCACCCGCGAACTCGAGGCGGACGACGCCATCCGGGCGATTGTGATCACCGGCGGTCTGCCGGGCGTCTTCGTGCGGCACTATTCGGTGCATGAACTGGGCGCGCTTTCGGCGACGTTGCGAGGACAGGGACTGAAGGTTGATACGAACGCGACCATCCCTGAGCGCGAACTCGACCACGTGTTTAAGCGCATCGAGACGATGGCCAAGCCGGTCATCGCGGCGATCAACGGGACGGCGATGGGCGGGGGCTTCGAATTGACGCTGGCCTGCGACATCCGAATAGCGGAGGACGGCCCGTACTCGCTTGGACTGCCGGAAGTGAACATCGGGATTTTGCCAGGCGCGGGCGGGACGCAGAAGCTGGGGCGGCTGGTTGGTATGGCGCGGGCGCTTGAGATGACGTTGCGGGGCCGCACCGTTTCGCCGCAGGAGGCGCTGGCGCTAGGCATTGTGCACGAGGTGGCGGCGCCCGGTGGGGTAGTCGCGCGGGCGATTGAGGTCGCCGAAGAGTTGGCAGCGAAGGCGCCGCTGGCCGTGGCGCACATCAAGCGGCTGGTGCGGGCAGCAGCCGAGACGCCGCTTGCCGAAGGAATGGCGATGGAGCGCACGCTCTTCCTCGACCTGTTGGTACGCGACGAGGCATTGCGCCTGATGACCGAAATGAACGAAGGCCATCGCGATATCCGCGACCGCTGAGGCTAAGGGGTTCCGAAGGGCGCTGATGCGCTGGTACCGCGCCTCCGGGCGGCACGAACTGCCGTGGCGGCTGACACGCGACCCATATGCGATCCTGGTATCCGAAGTGATGCTGCAGCAGACGCCGGTGGAGCGGGTGTTGCCGTACTACGTGGCGTGGCTTGAGCGCTGGCCAACGAATGCCTCGCTGGCACAAGCGCCCACCGCGGAGGTCATCCGGGCGTGGGGAGGGCTGGGCTACAACCGGCGAGCGGTCGGCTTGCAACGGGCCTCGGCGGCGATTGAACTGGCTGGTGGGGCCTTCCCGCGGGAGGTGAACGCATTGCTTTCACTGCCGGGAGTGGGGCCTTACACAGCGAGCGCGATCGCATCGTTCGCGTTCGAACGGCGCGCGGCGGTGGCGGACACGAACATCGCGCGGGTGCTGGCGCGGGTAGTGCTCGGCGCGGCGGCACAGCGAGGGGTGTCGGCGTTCCTGGTGACCGCGACCGCGGAGTGCCTGCTGCCTGTGCGCAACGTGCGCGACCACAATCTGGCGCTCATGGACCTGGGTGCGCTGGTTTGCACTGCCCGGAGGCCGGCCTGCGGGGCCTGCCCTGTGCGTTCGGTCTGCGCCTGGCGGGCCGCCGGGTACCCGGCGGCTACCGTGCCGGCGAGGCCAAGCCCGCGATTCGATGGCACTGCACGCTTCGCACGGGGGAGGATCATCGACGCTTTGCGCCGGTTGGAGACGCTTTCGACGGAGGAGTTCCTCGAATTGCTGCCCGAGGAGCATCACGCCAGGTTAGGCGCGTACCTTGCTTCGTTGGAACGTGAAGGGATGTTGGTCCAGACGGCGAATGGCCGTTGGCGGCTGCCCGGCACTACGGCAGGATGAGCATCGCGTCGCCGAAGCTGTAGAAGCGGTACTGTTCGCGGACGGCCTGGCGGTAGGCGTTCATCACGAAGTCCGTGCCCGCGAAGGCCGAGATGAGCATCAAGAGCGTCGATTGAGACAAGTGGAAGTTCGTGATGATAACGTCCGTGGCCAGAAACCGGTCGCCGGGCAGGATTTTGAGGCGGGTGCCGCCGGCGTAGGCGCGCACTTCGCCATACTCGCGCGCCACATGCTCCAGGGTACGGACGACAGTCGTCCCGACGGCGACAACGCGGCCGCCTTCGCGCTTCGTGCGACCGATCGCCTCGGCCGTCGCTGCGGGGACGGTCACGTGCTCT
>JBBQGT010000032.1:0-26421 GCA_038323265.1 Tepidiformales bacterium | reverse complement strand
GTAGATCGGCAACGGCGTCCTTCAGCTTCTGGCCATCGTAGAGGGCGCGGAGCTTGATCTCCTTCACGAGCGCGTCGGGCAGATCGATCGTCGTCTTCATGCACCCAGTTTACCGGTTTCCCAGTTAGCTTGCTATCAACCATTCAGAAATCTTCACACTCGCCGCCTAGAGAAATCAGAACGAACGTTCTATTCTACTAAATCCATGGACACCGGCTGCCTGCTCATCCCCAACTTCCCGATTGCTATCGCTCGGCGCGATAACCCCCAACTGCGTGGGCGGGCGGTAGTGGTGGGCGGCTCCCCCGAAGAGCATGCGACCGTCACCGCCTGTTCAGAAGAGGCCGCGGATGCTGGCGTCACAGTGGGCACAACACTGCGGCGAGCGTTGGCACTCTGCCCCAGGGCCGTCTTCCTCCCTCTGCGCGATGCCGAAGTCCACGCCGAAGCTTCCCGTCTCGTGGACCTCCTTCAGCTATACAGCCCAACCGTCGAAGCGATTGCGCCGGGGCACATCCATGCCGACCTTCGCGGCCTAGCCCGGATGACGGGGATGGATGAACTGGCGTATCTCGAGGACCTGCACGAAGCCGCCTGTTCGGCGAGCGGGCTGGCGGTGCAGTTCGGGGCTGCAGAAACGGTCTTTGCCGCACACGCCGCCGCCTGCACGGCTGCCGGCGGCGGCCTCATGACGGTCTACCCGGGCGATGCCAGGATCTTTCTCGCAGGCCTGCCGATCGATGTCCTCCCGGTGCCTCCGCAGATGCACGAACGGCTGCGCCTTTTCGGACTGGAGCGCCTTGCGCAGGTGGCTGCCCTGTCATTTTCGGCCATACAAGCGCAGTTCGGTCGCGAAGGCGCACACGCCTGGGCGCTCGCCAACGGCCGCGATAGTTCAGTCGTCGTTGCGAAGCGCGAAGAGCTGCGCATCAGCGATGATCTGGACCTCCCAGCGCCCACCTCGCTCGCCGGGCCGTTAATCGCAGGCACACAGATGCTGCTGCAACGCACCCTCGCCCACAAGGAACTGCGCGGCCAATCGCTGCGCAGGCTCGATTGGCGGCTCGGCCTCGAAAGCGGCGAGCAGATCACCCGGCGATTCGTCTTTCGCGAACCAACGAATGACCCCGCGCGCATGCTCTTCGTTGTCAAAAACAAGATCGAACGGCTGCAACTGCCGTCAGCGGCCGTCTCGCTTGGGCTCACGCTTTCCGGGCTGTGCAGCGAATATGGCCACCAGGCGAAGCTCTGGCAGACCGGCCCGCGCCGCCGCAAGGAACTGCTGGATGCCATCGAACAGCTCAACGCCCGCGAAGGCGAACCCCAGGTTTTCCAAATTGTGGAGGTGCAGCCATGGTCAAGGATCCCGGAACACCAACTGGCCCTGGTGGCTTACGGCGGCTGAATCAGCCGATGCCCGCGGCCGTTGACGCCAACGTTCGCGGCGAACCAACCGCCATGCTCTCGCAAGGCAGGTACCTCCCTGTGCATGCAATTCACGATAGCTGGCGGATCGACGACGAGTGGTGGCGAGAAGAGGTTGCCCGCCGCTACTTCACGGTCGAACTCCAAGGCGGCCGCCGCCTGACTGTTTACCACGACCTTTTGGCGGACGCCTGGTACGCCCAGGGCTACGAGCGCCCACACGAAGGCAAAGCCCTCAAAACAAAGAGGCGCACAGGTTAGAAGTCCGCCGCGGTCCCGGAAGACATCCTGAACTTTCAGTACGACTCGCTCGCTTGCGCTGCCGCCCTTGGGTGGGATTGCCTCACCATCGAGGAGATCCCGCTCACCGCCGAAACTCAGGAAGGCTACGTGGTGTTGAACCACAACCCTGCCGGAAAGCTCCGCCGCATCGTCACGGACGTCGATCCCGGCCGATTTTCAGCGCGCTGGCTGGAGATAGTGGCGCGGCTCTAAATCTCCGCTTCGGGGCGTGCCTGCTGGCTGGGCAAGCTGCTCACCGGGCCCGGGTCGACCGAGAAGTATACTTCACAGGCTCGCCGCGTGGCAGCGGGCTCAAGCACCGGAGGGCGCTTCACAAAGCGCGACTCTTCGATGATCAGTTGCAGCACATCACGCGGGTGGCAACTGCGGAAGTTGCCCTGGCTGGCGCGATGCACCATCTCCACCGCGATGTCGATGTTCGCCTGGCTCGCTTCCACGTTCATCGCCGCTGCAAAACGCCTGAAAATCTCGCACATCTGCGCGACCGTTGGCTCCGGAATGTGGATCTTGTAGGGGATGCGGCGCAGGTGCGCCTCTTCCAGCATGGTCTTCGGCTCGATGTTGGTGCTAAAGCAGATCGTCGAACGGAAGGGGAAGGTGATGCGTTCGCCGGTCACCAACGCCATCGTGTCCTCGCCGCGCTCCAACGCCGCAATCCAACGGTTGAGCAGCGCATGAGGCGATACCTGCTGACGCCCGAAGTCGTCGATCGCCAGCAATCCGCCGTGCGCCTTCACATGCGGCGGCGCCTGGTGGTAGCCGAGCGCCGGGTCGTACGCCAGGTCCAGGTCTTCGTGCCGAAGTTCGCCGCCGACGAAGACAAAGGGACGCTTGATGCGCAGCCAGCGCCGGTCGGAAGTTGAAGACGCATCCGCTGAGTCGTCGCTCTCAACTGGCGTGTGCACCAGGTCATCGTAGAGACGAATGATGTGCCCGCTGACGTAAACCGCCACCGGCAGGACTGTTACACCCTGGATCGCCTCGCTTGTGAGCTCAAGGATCGTGGTCTTTCCGTTGCCGGGCGCCCCCCAGAGCATCGCTGGGCGGCCAGCGGTGAGGGCCAGGCAGACTTTGGCCACCACGTCACGAGCGAGCACCAGTTGCTGCAGAGCACGCGCCAATCGCACCGGGTCCGGTGCGCCAACTTCCGTATCTTGCTCCAGCACCCGGAAGTAGTCCTGGATAGGCACGGGCACCGGGCCAACGTATTTGCTTCGATCAAAGGCGCTCTCGGCTTCGTGCAAACCTTGCTCGGTGAGCCTGTACTGCCATTCAGATTCCAAGCGGCCCGAAGCGGAGGTGGTCTCGACGAGGCGGCTGCGGCGCAGCACATCCAGCGCCTCTCGAGCGATCGTCGGTGAGACGCGTAAAGCGTTTGCCAGACCCACTGGAGTTGGGTTGGCAATGCGAAAGAGCATTTTTAACGTCAGGTCTTCGATAAACCGCTCGGGAAGACCGAGTTCGCTCAGGTGTTCCGGGGCCGTGGGGAGCGAAGGCAGCATGCGCAGGTGCGATTGCGGCCTTTCCGGCGGTTGCGCGGCGAAGTAATCCTGCGCCATCGCGAGACTTCCTGTCGTCTGGGGGTATGCCTGCTCCATCACACCTTCCGAAGTTCGCTGCCACGTCCGCGGGCGGCGAGAGTTCTGGCTCTATGTTGTATTTCGGCATTTTTATGCCCGCGCCCAGATCAAGCGGGGAAACGGCCCGATTCAGATGGTAGCCATACGGTGGTCGGCGGGCGGATGACAGGGAATCGCAGGGTGGACGGGTGTCCGTCCGGGCGTTCGATCGGTGTCTCCGCCCGCGGGCGCTGCGAGGGCTCGTTTACGCATAACGGGCGAAGCGGCCCTCACCGTCCCAGAGAAGCCACCACTCGCGCCTCGCTTCCATGCGGATGAACGGCTCGCCATTCCGCAGCAGACGCGTTGCTTCATTGAATCCCGCCCTCTGGAAGCAGGCGATCGCTCGCTCATTCCAGGCCAGCGTATGTAAGTAGACGCGCCGAAACGGATAGTTCTGCCAGAGAAAGCGCATGAATAGGATGGACGTTTCGGTGCCCCAGCCTCGTCCCCGGTCTTCATCTTCGCCAAGGGTGAGCCCAAACTCGGCTTCGCCCAGGTGGCTGTCCGCGTGGTAGTACATCACGTTGCCAATGTGTCGCCCAGCGCCGTCTGTGATAGCGAAGAACTCCATCTCCGGCTGCCCGAAGGCGAGCTCCGATTCCACCTGTTGAAGGAACTCGTCGAAGTTCTGTTGGAGGGGCTGCTCACCGTCGAAGCGTGCGTTGTCGGGATTCTTGCGCCAGCGATAGTCGTCTTCCGCATCCTGCCGCACCTTGCGCCGGATGCGAATGGATGGCCCCATCGCGACCACCAGGTGATCGAATTCGTGGGGCGCCGCCGCTGTCACGCCACCTGCTCCAACATCCGCAGGGCCTCATCCAGGATCCGTTTCTCATCGCGATACTTCAGCATCCGGCGTGCGCGTTCCCCCGGCACCCAGCGGACTTCGTCGAACTCATGGTCGTGATTGGCGGTATCGCCGCCAATCGGCTGCATCAGCCAGTGGTGGACATACTTGTGGTAGCGAATGCCGCTCGCCGTGAACCAGTACTCGATCGTGCCAAGCGACTCACCGCGCTCCACCACCAGGCCGGTCTCTTCGCGCACCTCGCGTTCGGCTGTCTGCTCGATCGTTTCGCCACCATCGGGCGTGCCCTTCGGCAGGCACCATAGGTGGTCCGATGAGCGTCCGCACAGTACAACTTCCACCACGCCGGTATCCGAGCGCCGCCACACAACTCCGCCTGCCGAAACCGCGTCCTGGATGGGAAGTTGGCGGTTCACTCCTCGTCGTCGTCCTCGTCCATATCATAATCGCGAGGGCCGATGCCGAACTCAGCGGCCACCTCGAGCGCATCACTGATCGCCTCCGCGTATTCTGGCGGCGCCTCCTCGGCGAACGCGTTGATGGCATCCACGGCCTCAGGCGTGCCTACTTCGCCAAGCGCCGCGACGGCTGCAATCACAACCTCCGGATCATCGTCGGCCAGCAGGGCGACCAGGGGCTCAACTGTCTCCTCTGATCCAACCTGGCCGAGCGAAAGGACTGCGGCGAAGCGGAACTCCGGGTCATCTGAATAGATCTGCTCGATGAGATAGTCCAGCCAACGTTCGTCCGCCGAATCACCCATCGCCACCACGGCCGCTAGACGCACGGCACGGTCGTCGTCGTTGTAGCCCGAAGCCACCAATTCAGGCACCCAGGGCAGCGAGCGTACGCCGGCCGATTCAATCGCCGCCGCGCGCAAAGACCCAGCCGACTCCGGGGACTCGGCCACGGCGCGCAGCGTATCGACTACTCGGTCACCGAGCTCAGCGTCGAACTGGTCGAACTCCCGCAGTACGACGAACTGCCGAAGGGACGTGGCTGCCGCCGTTCGGACGTCTGGGTCTTGGTCTTCATCCAGAGTCTGGAGCAAGCGCAGGGCCACCTCGCGCAACGGTGACTCCCAGAGTGAAGTGGCTGCCCTGGCACGCACCTCGGCGCTTTCGTCCCCCAGTCCGACTAGTGCCACCTGTGTGAAATCGAGGTCTACGCTGTCTTCAGTCAGATCGAGAGCGCGTTGGATGATCTTTTGGCGCGTCTCGAGCGGAATGGCCGGCCACGCGTCCCGCACGAGGGCGACATCTCTGCGGCCAAGATCCGAGAAAGCTGCGAGACTCGCGGCGGGCGGCTCTTCACCGCGCACGAGTGATTCGATGATGACGGGGAGTTGCTTTTGGGGCGCTGTTGCCATGTCATTCGAGTGTATCACCGCGCCGAGGACTGTTACTCGCGGCCAAGCCGCCTCGTGAGCAGCTGCAGCATAGCCTCCCCAACCTGCCTCTCGCCGGAAAGCACGGCCGCCACTTCGCGGGCGATCGGCATCTCCAGGCCAGCCCGTTTAGCCAGCTCCACCGCCACGCCCGCCGTCGGCGCACCCTCGACTGCCTCGCCAATCCGCGCGAGCGCCTCCGATGGCGGGATTCCAGCGGCAAGCAGCTCCCCTAACCGGTGGTTACGGCTCAGTGGCGAAAAGCAGGTGACCGTCAGGTCTCCCACACCAGCGAGCCCACTGAACGTCGCTGCGTCAGCGCCGAGCGCCATCCCGAGGCGGGTAATCTCGGCCAGGCCGCGAGTCACGATCGCGGCCACGGCGTTTGCTCCCAGGTTCAAGCCGACGGCAGCCCCGGCGGCGATTGCCACCACGTTTTTCAGCGCCCCCGCAAGTTCCACACCGACGACGTCGCTCGCGGTGTAAAGACGAAACGTTGGCGTGGCGAGCGCGGTCTGCCACGCAGTAGCCGTGTCGGCGCCGCTGGAGGCGATGACCGCCGCGGCCGGCAGTCCCCGGGCAACTTCGTGCGCAAGGTTAGGCCCCGAGAGCGCACCGATCAGGTCGCTCGGCCACAGTTCGGCCAGCACCTGGCTCATTCGAAGTCCGCTGGTCAATTCGATGCCCTTCGCTGCCGAGAGCACGGGGACGGCGCGGTAAGCGCCGAAGCGCGACGTCGCGGCTCGAAGCGATTGGGCTGGAACCGCAAAGACGACCCCATCTACTCCGTGAATAGGCGGCGGTTCGGCAACGATCGCGACGCGTTCGTTGAGTATCACTTCTGGCAAGCGTTCTACGCCGCGCCGCGCACGCACGCGGTCTGCCTCGGAGGAATCCCGAGTCACCAGCAGCACGCGGTCGTGATTGCGCGAGAGGATCGAGGCGAGCGTCACTCCCCATGAAGTGGCGCCGCAGACGACGAACTCGGACATGGCTAGCCGGTCGCCGGGCGGTCACCGCCGCGTCCGATGCGCGGCTCGGTCCCGGCGCGCAGGCGGCGGATATTCGGCAGGTGCTTGTATTCGATGAGCAGCGTGACAAACACCGCCTCGAGTGCGAACGGTACAGGCTGCCAGCCACCAATTGCGGCGACGACGAGAATCCCCGCAGCGATTGGGGTGCCGACTACAGACATCAAGGACATGTAGCGCGTGGGGATTACCAGGGCAGCGCCAATCAACGGAAAAAGCAACGCGATGAGTGGAGCGAGGCCAAGGACTGAGCCGAATGCGCTGGCTACTCCGCGCCCGCCGCGGAAACCTGCGAAAACGGGCCAGATGTGCCCGACGACCGCCGCACCAGCTCCCGCAGCCGCAACGCCATCATCGTGAAAGACGAATCGGCCCACCAGCGCTGGCACGGCCCCTTTCGAGATGTCGCCGATCATGACCAATACCGCCGCGCTCTTCCCCGCCGTCCGCAGGACATTCGTGGTTCCGGTTTTGCCGCTTCCCGAATCCCGGATGTCTCGGTGGAGGTAGAGGTAACCGATGACGAGCCCGAACGGGATCGAGCCAAGGAGATAGCCGAGCAGGATATTCGCGAAGTACTGACCGATCACGGTCGCGAATCATCCTCCGCCCGCGCTTTGTAGACCATCTTGATGGCGGTGCCTTCGAAGTCGTAGGCCTCGCGCAGGCGTCGTTCGAGGAACCGTTTGTAGCTGAAGTGGACCAACGAAGGGTCGTTCACAAACAGAATGAAGGTCGGCGGGTCGATCCCCGCCTGGGTGGTGTAGAAAAGTTTGAAGCGCCGGTTCTGGACCAAGGGCGGAACGTGTTCGCGTACGGCGCGGGAGAGCAAAGTGTTCAGCTCGGCCGTTGGGATGCGCAGCCGCCGCGCCTTACGGACGGTGGCCGCCAGTTCCAGCAGTTTCTCGGTGCCCCGTGCTTCGAGCGCCGAGATGAAGCAGATGACTGCCCACGGGACGAATTGCAAGCGAGTGCGCATCTGGCGTTCCGCCCAGGACTTGCGTTCCTCCTCGTCCTCCCAAAGGTCGATCTTGTTGACCGCGATGATCAGCCCCTTGTACTCCTCGAGGGCGATGCCGCTGATGTGAGTGTCTTGCGAGGTGACGCCCGCAGTGCCGTCGATCACCAGGACCGAGACATCGGCGCGCTCAACTGCGCTCCGCGTGCGCATCACGGAGTGACGTTCGACCCCTTTGCCGAGCTTGCCAGGCCGCCGCACACCGGCGGTGTCAACCAGCAAGAACGGCCCCTGCGGCGTATCAATCTCAGTGTCGACTGCGTCGCGCGTGGTGCCCGCTACGTCGCTCACGATCACCCGGTTTTCACCGAGAATGGCATTCAACAGCTGCGACTTGCCCACGTTCGGCCGCCCGATGATCGCCACACTCACGCGGTCGCTTTCGACCAGCGGTTCGGTCACGGGCAGTTTGGCCACCACGTCGTCGAGCATCAGGCCGACGTTCACGTCGTGCAGCGCGCTGACCGGTAGTGCATCCCCAAGCCCCAGTGTGGAGGCTTCGGCGATGCCCGTGGATTCGCGGCGCTCGTTGTCCGCTTTCGTGGCGATGACCATCGTTGGGCGATTCACGCGGCGGACAACGTCCGCCATGTCGTAGTCGCTGGCCGTCAGGCCGTCGCGCGAATCGAGGCAGAAAAGGACGAGGGCGGCGCCGTCCATCGCCACCCTGATCTGCTCCATGATCAGCGGGGCGTAGACGTTCTCGGCGTCCGTTTCGAAGCCGCCCGTGTCGATCAGACGGAAGCGCACGTCCTGCCATTCGACATCCGCTTCAACGCGGTCGCGGGTGGTGCCGGGTTCGTCTTCGACGATCGACTTGCGCTCGCCGATGACGCGGTTGAAGAGCGAAGACTTGCCCACGTTCGGGCGACCCACGATGACGACGCGAGGGAGAACGGATGTCGCGGTCATGGCGTCGCTGCCTTCAACACGATGACCAACGGGTCCACTGGTTCGATCTTGATACTCACCCCGGTCGGCGGGACTACCACGGCGGGGTAGGTCGCAGTCCCGGCGACGCCCGAGGCGAGAGAAACGGTCACCTTGAACGATGCTGGAGTCAGTGTATTAATCACTGCCAAGGGCCCCGAAACGCGCACTTCCGAGGTGAAGGCGGCGCTGGCCGTATCGCGCACAAGCCCTGCGGGCGGCGGGCCAATGTCCGGCGCGATGAAGAATGTCACCGCGCCACAAGGCGTCCCGGTGCCGGCGGTGCACTCGATCGGCTTAATCTCCACCTTCACCGTGACGCTCCGCCGGTCCAAAAAGGTATTTGGAGGCTGATCGATGTTGCGTGTCAGCACCACGTCCGATTTCGCCCCCGAAACGTCCACGCGCTCGGTTGAGAGCCCGAGTTGGATGCTGCCCACGGCGGAGGCCGGGCCATTCAAGACCACCGTCGCAGGGTCCGAGGTGATGTTCACGATACGGTAGCCCTGCGCTGGCGTGCCGATAATCGCTGGCGTCACGGAGAGCGTGCGCTGCACGAACGTCTGCTCGATCTTGATCGTCACGCGGGCGCGCGTCTGGCTCAGCTTCACGGTCACCTCGCTGCCGCTTTCAGTGCGAGGGGTGAGGTCCCCTTCGGAGACGAGCGTTTCGCTGCGTGTCCCGGCAAGGTTCACGACGAGTTCGGCATTCTTCACTGTACTTACAAGCTCCGGAGCACCGCGCACGGTTACAAAGGCGGGCTCAATGGCGGGGTCAGCACCCGGTGATTCACGGTAGCCGGTCGGGAGTTCCCCCGTTCGACGGATTGTCACCGGCACTTCTTTACTCTGCGCCTCTACCACCGTAACCCGCATCGTCGATGGGGTCACCCCTAACACCCGCACTCCGTCACGCTTGCTGCTCGCGCGCACGGGCACCGAGATCGCCGGGCCGCCAGCTTTCACGCCCGAGAGGTCGATGTACACCTCGAAGTCCTCGCGGCGCAACGTCGCGAAGTCACCCTTGCGCGCGTCCACGCTGAGGCTCACCGGCACCATGTCGCGCACGATCGCGTCGTCGTTGTTCTTGACGATCGCCTCCAGCGTCCCAGGCTCGCGCGGAAACGTCCCTTGGACCCGCGGGTTCTCCACATCCTGGATGACGAACCAGATACCGAGCGCCGCCACCACGCTGAAGAGCGCCAGCGCCCAGTGCTGGTAAAAGCTGCCCACCGACCCGAAGAGCAGCCCGCGCACCACCCGCAAGCGTGACCGGACGCTCATACCGGTATGCCCCCATTCCCGTTTTGCGCCGCCGCCTGCGCGCTGGCCGGCTCCAGCAGCCGTTCGAGCACCGCGCGCAGACGGCGCTCGTCAGCGACGTGCGTCAGCCGGCCGTGGAGCGCCACGCTGATGTCGCCCGTCTCTTCCGAGACCACCACGGTCAGCGCGTCGGTCTGCTCGGTGACGCCGATGGCCGCACGGTGCCGCGTGCCGAGGAAGCGCTCGTCACCGCTCAGTTCGCCCGCCAGCGGGAGAATGCAGCCGGCGGCCACCACGCGGTCGTCGCGCAGGATGACGGCCATGTCGTGCAGCGGCGAGTTCGGGTAGAAGATGCCCGCCAGCAGCTCGGGCGAGATGCGTGCATCGACGGGTACGCCCGTCTCGATGATGTCCCCGAGGCCTGTGCCCCGTTCGATGACGAACAGCCCGCCGTGTCGCTCGGCCGACATCCGTTCGGAGGCCTTCACCACCGAGTCGATGACCTCTTCGTAGTGGCGCGAGCTGAGCCAGCCCTGCACCCCCGTGCGCCCCAGCCGGTCCAGCGAGCGCCGAATCTCCGGCTGGAAGACGATGGCCGCCCCCACCAGCAGGGCCGTGAACGAGTTCGCCACCAAGAAGTTGATGACCGTCAGGTCGAACACCCGGCCTAGTACCACGAAGACCAGCAGCAGGGCCAGCGCCCCGCGCAACTGCGTCATCGCGCGCGTGCCCGAGAGCAGACGCAACGTCGAAAAGATGACAGCCGCTATCAGTAGCACGTCGATCGCGCTGGAGAAACGGAACTGGTCGAGGATTTCGCGGATGTGGGTTGTATCGGGCATGGGTGTCACGCGCGTGTGAGTGCGCGGGGCAATCATACCCGAGCGCAACGCCAGCGCCGGTTTAGACCCCCAATTCTCCTGTTGCGCCCAGCAGGAAGGCGACCACTGCGGCCTGCGCCCACACCCTGTTCTCTGCCTGGTCGAAGATGATTGAGTTCGGACTCTCCATCATTTCGTCCGTGATTTCGTCCCCGCGATGGGCTGGCAAGTCGTGCATCACGAGCGAGCCCGCGGCGGCCTTGTCCATCAGCGCGCGATTCAGCTGGTACCCGGCGAAATCTATACGCCGTCGCTCCGATTCACGCTCCTGGCCCATGGACGTCCAGACGTCAGTGTAGACGGCTTGGGCGCCGGCTACCGCTTCCACCGGGTCGGTGACGAGCGTCAGATTGCCGCCGGAGGACTCGGCCCGCGCGCTCGCCTCGGCGATCACTTCTTCAGGCAGCATGTAACCGCGCGGGGCCGCCATTCGTACATCCATGCCCAGCGCCGTGGCAGTGAGCACGAGGCTGGCGGCAACGTTGTAGCCATCGCCGACGAAGGCGATGGACTTCCCGTGCAGGTCGCCCAGCTTCTCCTGCACGGTGAGCAGGTCCGCCAGCGCCTGGCAAGGGTGCTCCTCGTTCGTCAGCGCGTTGATCACGGGAATGCCCGAGTACTCGGCGTACTCCTCGACGATCTCCTGTCCGAACGTCCTCACAGCGACGATATCGACGTAGCGTGCGAGGACGCGCGAGACGTCCTTGATCGCCTCACGTTCGCCGAGGCCCACCTCCTGCGGGGCGAGGTAGATCGTTTCGCCGCCGAGATGGCGCATCGCCACCTGGAAGCTGACCCGCGTGCGCAGCGAAGGCTTTTCGAACACCAGCGCCAGTTGACGCCCTTCCAGCACACGTTCCGGTCGCGCCTTCAAGCGGGCGGCGACTTTGAGGACGTAAGCGGTCTCTTCAGCGGAGAAGTCCGCCGAGGAGAGGAGGTGGCGAAGCTGGTTAGACATGCACGGGATTATAGCCGAAGGAGGTGCGGGGGGCTCAGGACTGAGGGACTCGGGACTCGGCGAAGGCACCGATGCTGAGTGCTTAGTTGGCACTTCGCGATCGCCTCAGGTATCGAGGCCGTTATCTGGTTGGAAGCCTGCCGGGAGACCTTCGACGCGATGGTGCGTGGCGAGCCCATCATCCACCAGGGCGTCCTCCGCAACCCTGAGACCGAAACCTGCGGCGCGCCGGACTTCCTTATCCGCAGCGATGTTCTCCGCCGCTCTTCCCGCATGCGCTCAGCACCGCCGAAGCATCGCCGACCGTGGTGATCCGTATGCAGGGTCATCGTCGAAACGTGCACGGCCAAAATCCGGTTCGTTTGGAGCGCCGGGATCAACGGCGAGAATCGCAGACGTGAAGTATCGCTCGGATGGTGGCAGCCCCGTTCGCGGTGAACGCCACAAGATGCACTCCCGTGCAGCGCACCGACAGCGCGAAGAGCGCTCCGGCGAGAGACAAAGTCAGAAAGCCCACCAAGAAGGCGAGGTACCACCAGGGAGGCTTGAGTAACCTGGCCGGCCACTAGCTGACGGTGATGTTGGTATGCATTCCCTTGGAGTAGTGAGAGACTGGCTTGCCCTGGACGACTTCCCCGACTTGACAAGACAATTCGTAGGTTCCGGGCTGCAGGTCAACTGCCCCGGTTTTGCTTTCGCCCGGCTTCAGGTTGTCGAGTTTGAGCACAACCTTGTCGAACTTACCTGAGCCAGGCGTCGTTTCGGCTGCCACAATCAGTTCGTGGTTCGCGCCACCCTCCATGCTCGCATCCATTCCATGGTCCATGTCGTGCACCGCCTGGAACTTGACTTTGCCCGCCTTGAACTGGGCCTGCGCTGGGGTGACCGCCCAGTTCGACAGCTTCACCTGGACCGCTGAAGGATCGGCTGCCGCCACCGTCATGCCACCCTGGTTCATACCCGTGTTCGCCGAGTCATCGTCGCCGCACGCGAGCGCGGTCAGAGGCACTGCCGCGAAGATGACCGCTGAAATTACCCATCGCCACTTTGGTTTCAAGAACCACCTCCTACTATGGAACGTAGTACTAATTATTCTAGGCCTGATGGCAGTCAAGGGGCAACCCTGGGTTTGGGGCATGGTTTAGGTCCCGGCAGCGTTGTTCACAGCCGTCGAGGCGCTCGAAGCTGCCACGCAACGTACCTCGCCGGGCGCAACCGCAAACCTCGGCGGTACACCTGGACAGCCACCGTCGAAACCATCCTCAACAAGGCCGGGCGCGCCAAACGCGCTCTCGACGGGGCCTCGCCAACCTCTAACAGATTCTGAGCCGGAACACTAGCCTGGCAACAGTGCCGCCTCCGCGAAACCCCGGAGGAATGGCTCGGCAGCGACGCCCACCACGATCACGGCTGCGGCGACCCCCAAGGTTGCGACGGTGGCCCATCGACCCAACACTGGTGCGGGGGCCGTCGACTCTCCGAAATAAATTGGCGCAAGGACGCGGGCGTAGTAAGCAATGGACACAACGGTATTGACGATTGCCAGCACCGCGAGCCAGGTGTAACCGGCCTCAATCGCGGCGCCGAAGAGCGCCAGCTTGGCGAAGAACCCTGCGAGCGGCGGGATCCCGATGAACGACAAAAACGCGAGCGTTAGGGCACCCGCTAGCCAGGGTCGAGACCTGGCGAGGCCTGTGTAAGCCGAAAGCTCGGATCGTCCCCGAAGCGCGGTCACCACCCCGAAGGCGGCGGTATTGGCGAGGACGTAGGCGAGCAGAAAGAAGAGCAGCGAGGGTAAGGCGAGGTCGCTCCGCTCCAAGGCGACGACAGCCATGAGACCGTATCCTGTCTGGGAGACAGCAGACCAGCCCAGCAGGCGCCGCACGTCCTCTTGCCAGAGGGCGGCGAGGTTTCCGAGGGTCATCGTCGCCGCCGCGAGAATAGCAATGAGGGGGCGCCAGGCGACATCGTCGGGCAGGACGAGGACGAACCGGGCCAGGAAAAGGAAGCCCCCCACCTTGGGGATCGATGTCACGAACGCGGCAACCGGAGCCGGGGCCCCCTGCGCCACATCCGGCATCCAGGCGTGCGCGGGCACTGCACCGGTCTTGAAGGCCAGCGCAAGGATGACCAGCGCCACGCCAACGATCAACGCGAGGTTTGTACCGCTGTCCGGCAGCCCCGTTTTAAGGCCGGACAGCGTCGTTGACCCTGCAAGCCCGAACAAGTACGCAACGCCGACTAACGAGCCGGCGCTCGTAAAGGCGCCCAGCAGGTAGTACTTGATCGCCGCCTCCGATGCAGGGGACGAGCGTCGGTGGTACGCGACTAAGACGAATCCGGTGGCGGACGAAAGTACCGTCGCCATCACGAACTCCTTGAGGTCGGTAGCCCCGGCAAGGAGGATCGCCCCGAGCACCGAGAAGAGCAGGAGCGTGTAGTACTCCCCGTGGCGTGGATCACGTCGAAACCACGGCACAGAAAGCCCGATGACTGCTGCTGTTGCAACGAGTATCACGAGCTTCGACCAGACGGCTGCGTGGTCACGGGCGTACGTGTCGGTGAAGGTGAGGCGTTCCGGCCCTGAGAGCATGGTCAGGCTGACAGCGCTCGCGGCGGCGACCGTCGCCAGCGCTAGCAACGCCGCACCCATTTGCAACCGCCGCGGTGCGAACAGCGCGTAAAGGAGGATGGTTACGCCGCCGAGGACGAGGATGATCTCGGGAACGACGTCTGTCGCCATCGGCGCCAGATCCATCTTCATGCCGTCTCCCTCCGCCTCCCGCGCCCTGGTACGGTTCGAAGGAATATCTGGACTGTGGGGAGAAGCGACGAGTCTCCCCGTGCCTGAAGGCGCCCACGATACGGCCGGTCCGACGGCAATCCAACGCTCATTGACGGCCCACGAGCGGGCCGGCGAAGCTGTCGATGACGTTCAAGAGCCAGGCGGGCGCGACGCCGATGACGACGACGAATGCCAGCAGTGCGCTGAGCGTCGCAATCTCGACGCGACCCAGTTCGGGGAAGCCTGCCCATCGAGCGGCCAGCTCTCCGAGGAAGACCTTTTGAAGCATCCGCAGGAAGAGCGCCGCCGTGATGACCAGACCTACCAGTCCAATCGCGGCGAGCCATGGGTAGATGGCGAGGGTACCGGCGAAGATCTGAAACTCGGCCACGAATCCGGCGAGCGCAGGAAGCCCGAGACTGGCAAAGGCCGCCACAACGGTCAGGCCCGTGAGCGCGCGCGCCCGGCCCGCGAGGCCGCCGTACTGATCCATCTCATAAGTCTGCGTCCGAGCGAGTAGCGACCCGCTGATCAGAAAGAGGGCGCTCGTGATCAACCCGTGCGCGACCATCTCCACGGTGGCTCCGGTGAGGGCAATCGCCTGAGCGTTGGCTTGTCCGGCAACCGAAGCGCCAGCGGCGGCGAGGCCGAGGATGACGTAGCCCATGTGGTTGACGCTGGTGTAGGCGATGAGTCGCTTCACATTCGTCTGGGCGAGGGCGACGAGGGCGCCGTAGAGGATGGAGACGACAGCGAGGATTCCCAGGGGCAGGGCGAAGCGTGCGAACGTGCCCGGCATCATCGCCATGAGAATGCGAACGAAGCCGTAGGTTCCCATCTTCAAGAGAACGCCGGCCAGAACCGCCGAGGCGGGGCCTGGAGCATCGACATGGGCAGGTGGTAACCACGTGTGAAACGGCACCAGCGGCGTCTTGATGGCAAACCCGAGGAAGAAACCGAAGAACACTAGCGTCGCGTACAGGCCGGTCGCCGGCAGCGGCTGCTGCCGGATGATCTCCGCCATGTCGAACGTCCGGGGCTCGGTCGCAAGATAGAGGCCGAGGATTGCCAGTAGGAGGGCGAGTGAACCGGCGAGAGTGTACACGAAGAACTTCAGTGCTGAGCGCTGGGAGTTGCCGTGGCCCCAGGCGCCGATCAGGAAGTACATCCCGACAAGAGAGAGGTCCCAGAAAACGAAGAAGAGGAAGAGGTCCAGTGCGAGGAAGAGGCCGAGTGAAACCCCGAGCAGGAAGAGCATGAGCGCGAAATACGGCGCAGCGCGTCCTCGCAGATCCACCGGGTAGGCGATCGCGACGACGAAGATCAGGGTGGTCATCGCCGCGAGAGGGAGCGACAGGCCATCCACGCCCACGCGGTAGGCGACGCCGAGAGTGGGGATCCACGAGACCGATTCCACCTGTTCGAAGCCGCCGGTGCCGCTGAAGCGCAGCCAGGCCACGATTATCAAAAGGAGCGGCACACCTGCCACCGCTGTCGCTGCGATCTGCAGGCGCCGCTCGAAAAGGCGAAGGCTCTCGTCCCCGGGACGCGCGGCCGGGAGGGGCACCGTCTCACCTGAGGGCAGGCCGCCCCTAGTCCCAATACCCGGCTCACCGGCACCAACCTGTCCGTTCGTCCCGGAACGGGGACGGGGGAACAGGGCGAACACAACCGCGGCGACGATAGGGATGAAAATGGCGGCCGTTAGCAAGAGCCTAATCCTCCGGAGTACACGATTACCCTGGCAGTGCGAGCAGGGCGAGGGCGGCAACGCTCGCGACCAGGCCGGTCACGAGGATGACGTAGTAGTGGTGCGCGAGACCGGTCTGCAATCGCCTGCTTCGCTCTCCCGCGATGCCGACTGCCCATGCGCTCCCCTCGACGGCGCGGTCGATCACGGCCTCGTCCGTCACCCGGGATCCGAATGCGGCCTGCATGGTGCTGGCCGTCACGCCGCGGACGGCGCCGTCGAACGTCCATTCCACCCTGATGGCGAGCAATCGGGAAACGCCTGATGTCAGTAGTCCCACCGCCCGTACGCCGGCGTCCACCACCCGGTCGTCGAACCGCGCGAGCAGGCGAGAGAGGCTGATGATGGGATTCACGACAAAGAGGCGCGTCGCGCTGGATAGGCCAAGCCAATCTCCAGCAGCCGCCTGGAGGCCCGCCGGTAGCGCGAGGCCCGCAAGTGCGCTTCGTCGCCAGAGCAGCCAGACCAGCCCCATGGCGAGGGCGATTATCCCTAGCGAGACGCCGAGCTCCCACAACGTGGCGACGGGGAGTTCTCCTCCCGCAACGTCCTCAATACGCGCCCCCGCGCCCGGCAGCCAAAGGATGGAAAGCGCAATTGTAAGGCAGGCAAGGACCGTAAGGCTGCCGGCCTCCCATCCTCCCGGTCGATGGTGAAGCGTTCTCGGGGTACCGCTCACGTCGCGCCTGGCGGCGGCGCCTTCCGGCCCGAACGCGAGGATCTGATAGCGTGCTGCATAGAAGGCGCTCAGAAAGCCGGCCGCCAGCACTCCGGTGCCCAGCCAGGGTGAAGCATGCATGGCAGCCGCAACGATCTGATCTTTGCTCCAGGCGGCGCCGAGGGGCGGGACCGCAGCCAACGCGAGGGCGCCGACAGTCGACAGCGCCGCAACGCGAGGCAGCGCGCGGCCGAGGCGCATGCTGGCCAGGTTCGCCGAGCCCGACGCATGAATGGCCACGCCCGCGCCAAGGAAGAGCAGTGACTTAAAGGCAGCATGGGTGATCAGTTGCGCGCCCGCGGCGGCCGGGGAAGATGCGGCAATGGCGACGAACATCAAGCCGTATTGGGCGGACGTCGAACCTGCGAGGGCGCGCTTGGCATGCCACTGGATGCTTGCGACGAGACCGCCGGCGAGGGCGGTCGTGAGTCCGGTGGCGCCGACGGCGAAGGCGAACCAGCTAACCGATTCGAGGCCAGGGCTGACACGGATGAGGATATAGACTCCCGCGGCAACGAGGGTGGCGGAGTGGAGAAGGGCCGACACCGGCGTGGGTCCTGCCATCGCCGAAAAGAGCCAGGGCGAAAATGGCGCCTGAGCAGACTTGGCAGCCGCCGCGAGGAGGATGCCCGCGGCGATCACATCCTTCTGCCAACCGCCGGCGCCAGCGAGAGCGGAAAAGCCGAAGCTGCCGGTGCTCGCAAAAAGGCCTCCGGCCGCGAGGTAAAGTCCGAGGTCGCCGACGCGCGTCGTGACGAACGCCTGGGTGGCGGCGCGTGGATTCTCCGCGTCTCGCCAGCCGTGGCCGATCAACGCCCAAGAGGCGGCACCGACAAGCTCCCAGGCAAAGAGCAGCATGAGGAAATCGGTAGCCGAAACAAGCAACAACATGGCGCCCGTGAATGCCAGCATCAGGGCCAGCAGGCGTAGTCGCCCTTCCTCCTCGGTGACGGCAGCGTACGCAACGATCGGAGCAGCGATCGCGGGAACCAGTAGCACCATCACCCTACTGAAGCCCTCCACCGCGAGTCCCGTTTGGATCGTTGTGCTCCAGTCCCAGGTCAGCCCGGGTTGGGTAGCGGCAGCCAGGCCTCCGAGCGCGAGTGTGACAAGGAGAGCACCTACAGCTATTGGGGCAAGGGCACGAGGGCGGCCTCCCAGGGATAGAAGCAGCGCCGAGGCGGCGAGCGGGACGAGAGGCAGAATCAGGGCGATCAACCCTTCAACCGCCTGAGCTTTTCGGTGATATCCGCGCGCCGGACGCGGTAGACATTGGTGATAAGGGCGAAGCCGAGGGACATCTCCACGGCCATGACGGTCATGAAAACTACGGCGAGCATCTGGCCCTGCGGATTCCCGCCCGCGCTGCGGCTCCAGAAGGCACCGAGCGCAAGGATGGCTCCGTTGATCATCAACTCCAATCCCATCACCAACATCACGAATGACTGCTGGCTGAGGGCGCCATAGACGCCGAGGCCAAAGAGTGCCGCGGCCACGACGAGCACAGTTTCGAGCGTCATCCTCGGAGGCCTTTGCCACGCGAAGGGCGGCTTCGGCGGGTCAAGGCCTACTCTCCGTGCCCGGCTCGGCCGCGGGCTCCTGCGAGCCGTCCTCGGCTTCGCCGAACCGGCCGTTCCGGTTGGCGATTGCGATGGCGCCGACCATGGTGGAAAGGAGGGCGACTCCCGCCGTCTGGAAGACAAGCATGGAGTCCCCCAGGAGCTCCGTACCCAACTCGGCGGTTGCTTCCTCAGGCCGCAGAGCTGGGCGATCTGGAAAGTCGACCAGAAAGGGCACACTGGCGAGCGCGAAAAACGAGACCAGTCCGGCGGCCACGGCGATGCGATGCTGGTGCACCATCCACATCGGGTTGAGCCCGGCCGGGTTCATCATGAACATCACCATGACGATGGCCATAATGAGCATCTCCCCGGCCATCATTAGGATCAGCACCATCCCTAGGAACTCGGCTCCAAGCAGCACCAGAATGCCGCCGACACCCGCAAAGGAGGCGAGGAGGTAGAAGGCGGCGCGCATCATCGAGTCGGTGCGGAAGACACGGAAGGCCGTTATCACGCTGCCGATGGCGAACACCCAGAAGATGGCATCGGTGAGGAGGCCATTCACAGCAGCAACGCCCCTGACACGAAGACGTTCAGCAACGCCAGCGGGATCAGCAGTACCCAGGAGATGAGCACAAACTGCTGGATGCGTACGCGAGCCAGGAGATGGCCGGAGGCGATGAGCACGATGAGGAGTGCGGTTGTCTTGACGATGACCCACGCGGCTCCGGGCAGCCATGGACCCCACCAGCCGCCGAGAAAGACGCTTGCGCCCATCGCCGCAATGGCGACGAGCATCGCCGCGCGGGCTGCTGCCCAGAGAAGACGGGCCAGGCCAGAGTCTTCGACCGAGGTACCGCCCGCGAGGTCCGCACCGTCGGCCAGGTTGAGCGGTCCCCAGAAGCTGACGGCAACGCCCACCACCAGGTAGAGCGGCAACCCGGCTGGCTGCCGGACGACGTTCCAGAGCGATTCTTGAGCATTGACGATATCGACGATCGAGAGCGACTGGGCGGGCAGGGCCGTGGCTAACATCGCGAGCAGGAACGGCATCTGGAACGAGAGCGCTTGCGCCCCGTACCGGTACGCGCCGTGCAGCGCAAAAGCCGAGTTAGGTGACCAGCCGTGAAGGTAGACGGCGATCATGACCATCGCGATCGCTGCGGAGAAGACGACGAACCCGGTTGCCGGATCAGCCGCCACAAGGTCTCGGCTCAGCGGCACCAGCGCGAGGGCCACGGCGGCGAGACCCGCAAAGAGGGCGGGCGCAAGCGCCCAACCAGGCGCATCCGGTCGCTCGGTGGTCCGCCGTTGCTGTAGCGCGAGGACCGCACTCGACCGCACCGGCTCTGCCAGCAACCGCCCCCAGCTTGGCCCCTGGCCAGCGACCAGGACGCCGATCATCCGGTCGATAACGGCGACCGCGTATACGCCCGCCAGAAGGGCCGATCCCACGACGAGAATCGCGACCCCTGGTGACGCGTAGTCTCTCATCAGGCGACCGCCTCCGCATCGACGACCTCGACCGCCGCCGTCTCCTGCAGGTTGAGATCGAGGCTAACGAGCGTGGTCACCGCGTCACCCCATTCCATCTCATGGAGCAAGCCGGGGAGTAGTGGCAGGAGTCGGTCGGCCGGAGTGGTAGTACGTTCGAGCCGGCCATGCGGGGACTCGACCACTCCTCCGGGATCTGTAAGGCGGTCGCCCGCGCGGGCCGCCAACGCCAGGGACTGAACCGCTTCGGCCAGGCGCTGGCGCCATCGCGCTGCCGCGTCGCCTTCGGACTGAACGATCGGCTCGAAGCCGAGGTCACGATAGACCCCGTCCTCGGCGCGGACATCCTCGGCAAGGCCCGAAGCCCTTGCGACGGGGCCTAGTCCCAGCCCCACGAGCTTATCGGCGCCCACTCGGCCGACGCCCTTCGTCGACCAGCCCAACGCCTGGGTCCACCCCAACACTCGTTGGAGAGAGTGAAGCGAGTCGCCCTCGCCGGACCCGATCGTCGTCGCCAGCCGCAGGACGCGGAGGCCGAGCGACCTGAGCTCGCAAGCTACCAGGGCATTAGCGAGCCAGCGGAGGTGCGCGCGAGCCCGCGCCAGCTCCAGCTCAGAAACGAGGACGGGCTCTGAGAGAGCCCGCGTGAACGGGCTGATTTTGTCGCCCCTCAGGTTGCGCTGGTCGGAGTCACGGAAGAGGTTCACGGGAATCCCCGTCTCCACGATCACGTCGCCTGCCAGTTTCAGCTCAAGCGTGAGACCTGCGGGGAAGCGAGGAAAGAACGGACCAACGTTGAGGGGCAGGACATCGAGACGAAGTCCATCCCGGTCTGGACCAAGCTCAGCCATGGGGCGGCCGTAGGGCGTGCCACCAGTCATGCCCGTCCCACCCTGACCGTATGGCCCGATTCCACGCCAGGGCGCCGGGTCTTCATCTGCTAACATCGGTGGCTCGGAGGGACGCTGGCCGTTCACCAGTTCTCCATGGATGGCTCTCAGCCGTTCTGGGATGTTGTGATCAATGGCGACGTGATGGGGAAAGTTGGCGAGCCAAAGGCCGGGCAAAGCACCGAGTGGCCACCACGCAGTACATCGGGGGTGGGGCATCGTGTCGTGTAGGCGAGAGAGCGACTGAGCCAGCGAATCCGGGATTCCTCCCGCAACGAGAAGGATGCTCGCAGCGGAGGGCGTGTCTACGAGGCGCACCTGGTGATGCAGCCGAAGGTCCTGCACTTGTGCCCCGGCACCCAATCCTGCCGCGGCAAAGACCGGCGTGGGCGCTCCCGCAGCGAGCGTGGCCAGCGTCCTCTTCAGGCCCACGCAAACGCTCGTTCGCGCCAGGCGTAGAGCACGCCCAGAAGCAGAACGATGATAAACATGCCCATCTCGACCATCGCGACGCCGCCCTCGCGGACGAACACTACGGCCCACGGGTACATATAGACCATCTCCATGTCGAATGCGAGGAATATAAGGGCCATCACATAATACCGTGCATGGTAGCGGTTCCACGCATGCATCAACGGCTCTTCGCCGCCGGCGAAAGGTGCACGCTCGGGGATGGTGAGGGCCGGGCCGCGCGAAAGGTCGCCAGAGAAGCGAAGCAGTAACGCCGCAAGGATGGCGGCCACAAAGACTACGAGCGCGACGCCAAGCGGGCCCAGCAGGATCATCTCGCCTTCCTCACCGTCCCTGTGACGGGGACGCTACACATAATCTTCGGGCGACTCCCGGAAGGCGTCGGCGCAATCCTGACTACAGAAGTAGTAGGTTTTGCCGTTGCGCTCAGCGCTCGCTACGGCTTCAGACGGCTTGATCTTCATCTGGCACACAGGATCGGTGACCTGGTCTTCTCCGGCCATGTTCTTCTCCTCAAGCGGCGACCTCCAAATTTACCTCGCGCAAGCTCCTCTATCGATAAGCCTGCAGAGGTAGTCGCCTTCTTCAGTTTGTATGCTACAGCCCGGCACGTCGGCTGGTGCACATTTTGTGGCTCGTAGATGCCACTGAAACTCCTTCTTGCGGTGGCAAGGTGAGGCGAGTGGGGGGATTCATCCGGCGCCCGCCAATTCCAGCTGCTGACCACAGCGACCGGCAGACATAGGCAATCTACGACGCCAGTAGTATGCCCATGCAGGAGCGCCGTGGCAACAACTTAATTTGGAGAGCCGCCATGGGCGCGCCCCGCACTTGACCTCTCGCCACGAGGCGGTGGCCGGCGGCGCGCAATGCGGTGAGGGTACCGAGGACTCGACATGGGGGGTCGATAGAGCCGAACGTGAACACGAGATCCGGCCACCATGCCAGAGCGCACCTCTCGTCCTGATATCGTGAACGCCCATTCCGAGGCTAGGCCGTGTTGTGCTCTCCTGCGTCTCCAGAGGGCGGTTCGTTTGGCGCGAGGGAGCCTGCAAGCTGGACGCGGTCAAGGAGTTCGCGCCGTGTGATCAGCCCCACCATCCGCCCGTCTTCGAGCACCGGTACCTGGTTGAGCCGGCGCTCGCCAAGTAGTTGCAGGACATCCAGCGCCGGTGTATCGGCGGACACCGTGGCGACCTTCTCGCGGGGCGTCATGATGCGTTGGGCAGGAGTGCTCGGCCACTCGTCACGGGGCACCCGCTTGACATCGGTCACCGTGAGGATGCCCAGGACAGCGCCGCCGTTTGCGACCATCACGGCGCGCTCACCCATATCCACCATGTAGCGGTCGACCACCTCCTGCACCGGGATCCCGGGCAGGACGCTGATGAAGTTCTGGTGCATGACGTTCCGCGCGCGAAGTGGCCGGAGGATCGTGTCAAGTTGGAGCTGAGAAGATTCGCCGCGGGCAGCACCGAGCAGGAACCAGCCAATGAAGCCGAACCAGATCCCGTTCCAGAGGAAGCCGCTGAGTGCGAAGAGGAACCCCACACCCATAAGTCCGTAGGCGAAGAACTCTCCGACTCCGGCCGCCGTCTGCGTTGCCCGCCGGAAGCTGTGGGTACGACCCCACAGGATCGAGCGCAGGACCCGCCCGCCGTCCAACGGGAAGCCGGGTAGGAGATTAAAGACGCCAAGGAGGACGTTAATCGTGGCCAGGTAGCCGAATATTGCTTCGACCTTCTCGTTCGCGCCGCCGAGCGTGACCGCCAGCGCCCCGGTAACGCCAGCGATGACAAAGCTCGTGGCCGGGCCAGCCGCTGCAATGGCGAACTCCGCGCGTGCCGTCTCCGGCTGCCGCGCCATCTGCGACACGCCTCCGAAGATAAAGAGGGTGATTCGCGGCACCGGCACTCCGAGCCGGATCGCCACGAGTGCGTGGGCGAGTTCGTGGATGAGCACCGTGGCGAACAACAGGATGGCTGCGGCGGTACCCACGATCCAATACGCCGCCGTGCTCCAGCTATCGTATCGGTCGGGAAACACGCTATCGGCGAGGGTCCAGGAGACGAGCCCGACGATGAGCAGCCACGAGAAGTGAATCTCGATGGCGATTCCCGCGATTCGGGCGATCCGGAGGTTGCCTCCATGCACCGCGCTACCGGCCTGTTGCCGGGCGATGTGGGGCGAAACCCTGGCGTTGACCGGAAACCGGCTCTCTCATCCTGACTCCTCAGCGTGTGACTCATGACTCGACGGCGACGACTACCGCGTATGGTACAACCGGAGTGGGACGAACGGCCGACGGGCGAGTACGGCAATCGACCTCATTGCAAGCAAATACCTCCGACATCAGACCCACATCCGATAGGCACACCCCTGCATCCAGACAGCATCCGCACACCAACAGATCGCCACGGTCGCACCAAGCTCGTCGCTCACGCCATCAGGCCCATCGGGCCCATCGGGCCCATCGGTCTGGATGAGGCCGTGAGCCTTCGCGAGCGAGCGACCGTCGTCAGTCCGGAGCCCATCGGCGCGCGCACGATCACGGGCTCCTTCTTCATCACCCGGCTGAGGAAGTCGAACCAGTTGGGGTCAACCCGAGCAGAAAAGGAACCCGGAACAGCGGACCGAAAGTCCGAGTCCCCTGCTCGACAGGGTCATCGGATTGGGACGATCTACCGCTGATTAGGGAAGCTGCACCGTCTATCGTGGCGTTCGTTGGCAAACGCGCCATGATGTGCTTGATATTCCTTTGGAAAGAGGATTGCCAGTGAACAAGCTTCGTCTCGTCGCCGGTGGGGTGGGGTTGGTGTCGGCGGTGCTGCTCGCATATGTGAGACATGGCCGCAGGCATGTCCTGAACTGGGGTGCGACCGCCGAAGAAGCGCTGGCCGCCCTCTCTGGAGACGAGTTGCTGGACAAGGTGGCGATTCAGACGACTCGCGCAGTCACAGTGAACGCCACACCGGGAGGCATCTGGCCGTGGCTGCTGCAGATGGGACCGAAACCTCGTGCCGGCGTCTACACCTACGACTGGATCGAGCGGCTGCTTGGCATCGACATCGAGAATAGCGGCCGGCTGATGCCCGAGTTCCAGAATCTCGAACCCGGAGAGTTCCTCCCACTCAACAAGAAGGGAGACAACGGGCTCGTTGTCAGGAGAGTGGAGGCTCATCATGCCCTCGTATTACAGTGGAGACCCGCGAATTCAACCTGGGCCTTCGTTCTCGTGCCTCAGGCTGATGGAACGACACGGCTCATATCGAGGAACAGAATCCCAGGATCGGGAATCGGTTTCTGGCTAGGCATGGTTGGGTTCATGGAGCCGGGTTCGCTGATCATGGAGCGCAAGATGCTCGCCGGGATCAAGGATCGCGTAGAGCGATTGGCTGCTCAAGAGGCAGGTCCACGGGTGGGCGGGGAGAGAAGTGACTCAGCCGAATCGGCCTTGCCCTAAAGGTCGACGGCGCGACTTGGGTGAGCTTCCGCGGCCTAACCGCGGGCTGGTTGCGTGCTGCTTCGCAAACACCCACCGCCTCCATCATCACACGCCAATCGACCTCACTGTAGGCTAATACCTCCGACAGCAGCCCGACATCCGCCAGGGAGCAGCCCTGCATCCGGGACTCATCGGCCACCACTAAGCAGCCACATCGCACCAAGACCGTCGGTCACTCTCTCGGGCCATAAGTGTCGCGGGTCACACCGGCGGCAAGCGCCAAGTTCGCGTCCTGGTCGCCCGACCTGCCAGGCAAGGGTGCAATCCTCAAGTTCGTGGGCGATGTGCTGGACCGAGTTCCGCCACGGAAGCTCTGGTTGTTCGAAACGTTCGGTCGATTGAAGAGCCGGTGGCGGAACTCGAAAGCGTCCTCGGCGACCCCTGAAGAACCCGGGACAACGCCGATGAGGTCAGTCAGGGGCGCCTAAATGAGCCGGACACTCATATTGAGAGATTTCGTGAGCGCCGCAAATGAGAGTCACTCTTTCGGGATCGACCGTAAAGATAGCCGCTGGCGTGAGGCAGGTGCGGTTGGTATCGGTGCTGTGCAAGACCTCGAAACAGCAGGTTCGAACTTCCCCAACTTTGCCGACGTCACGACCGTCCACGGCCAAGACGCTCATATTTAATTCAACTCGTCCCATTGCCTTTTGATGTTACCGCGTTTTGCAGGATGTGGTGGACGGCGCCGCTCCGCCAAGTGAAGTCTCGTCGGGCACGGAGGCGAGGCGATCCATACAACTCGTGCTATCGCTCTCAGTAGTCCCTTTTTCGCAGGCCCGGCCGAGGAGGTACGCCTGTGGCCGGAGATATCCCTAAATACGACCGAGTGGTGGTCATAGACGTAGGTCTGGACCATGTACCCCAGGTGTTTCCGGCAGTGTTAGTGCCTGTCAAACACAGGCCCTCGAACTTCGCATCGGTGACCCGGCCATGCCAGTTCGAAGAGCCAAGCCCGGGCGGCAAAATGGCGGCACAAGCTAAAACGCCCTCACGATTGTGAGGGCGTTTCATGTCTCTCATAGACTCAGTTTGTTGGTAGCGGGGAAGGGATTCGAACCCCTGACCTTCGGGTTATGAGCCCGACGAGCTACCACTGCTCCACCCCGCGACGCTGGAAGCAAAGCATGGAATGCGCGCCTTAGATAACTGAAGAGTGAAGATACTGCGCGGGCGGTTCAATAGAAGACAAGTCTTCAATGTAGGTCAAGCCCTCGACCATTAGTACGCCTCAGCTGAACACATTACTGTGCTTACACCTGGCGCCTATCAAACAGGTAGTCTTCCTGTGGTCTTACCCGATTAACTCGGTGGGAAGTCTCATCTTGAGGTCGGCTTCGCACTTAGATGCTTTCAGCGCTTATCCGATCCGAACATGGCTACCGGGCAATGCTCCTGGCGGAACAACCCGCACACCAGAGGTTCGTTCACCCCGGTCCTCTCGTACTAGGGGCAAATCCTCTCAAACTTCCTACGCCCATGGCGGATAGAGACCGAACTGTCTCACGACGTTCTGAACCCAGCTCGCGTACCGCTTTAATGGGCGAACAGCCCAACCCTTGGGACCTACTCCAGCCCCAGGATGCGACGAGCCGACATCGAGGTGCCAAACCTTGCCGTC
>JBBQGT010000031.1:0-27080 GCA_038323265.1 Tepidiformales bacterium | reverse complement strand
CTCTGGGAAGGCATCTACGGCGTTTGCCTGAGTCACGGCTACCGGCACGTGGGCGAAATCGAGTACGTGCGTGGTGTGCAGGGCCTCGGCGGGCTGACGATTTAGGGGAGGGGCGGCGGCGGGTCCTTTCCAAGGACCACGTAATCACCGAGCTTCCGGAAGCCCATCTTCAGATAGACGGGCATGCCCAGTTCCGAGGCCTCGAGGCAGGCCGCAGTGGCGCCGGCGTCGCGACCGGCGAGGATCGCCGCCGCAGTAATGGCCGCGCCGAATCCCCGCCCACGGTGGGAGGGCGCAACGTACACGTTGTGGACGCCAACCATCGAACCAGTAGTGTTCGCCATTGATCGGGCTACTGGGGTCCCCTCGTGGGCTCCGATGAGAAGCGCACACCCGGGCATGCGCATCGCCCTCTCAGCCATTGCTGCCTGGAAGGCGTGGTCGTACTCCTCAGGGTCCAGCCGGCAGTACTCATCGGCGTCGGCGGAGCCTTCGAGCACCCACGTTTCAAACCCGGAGGGGTAGCTGAATTCGGCGGGAATTGGATCGAGGAGCAAGGCTGGCTCGACCCACCATTGTGCGTACCCGGCGGATGCAGCTGCCGCGATCAAACCCTCGTCAGCCCAACTGCGTAAGTCGAACCGGGAGTTCAGGCCTCGTCCGTCAAACCACCGCTGCGCGATCTCCAAGGTGTGCAGGGCGCCCACTTCACAGGCGCCGACAAGCACGGCCACGTTGAAGGCGGATTCGCCAAGCCCGGCATCGATGCAAAGCCACGGCCCAACTCGTGCGGAGCAGCCGCCTGGCCCCAATTCGGCGATGCGGCCAAGTGAGAACACGTAGTTCTCGAACATTGGCCCAAGCCAGCGGTCGTCCATGCGCACAATCCTACGGTTTGGGGCCTAATGGGCGCCCGCCAGCGGGGACACCGTCGATCGGCGATAATCGATTCGAACCCCCGCAGGAGCACGCCCGTGGAAGACCCAAAGCCCGAATCCGTCAAGAAGATGTGGAATTACGCCGAAAAGTACGCGGAAAAATCAGGCACGCACCTGCATCCCGACCGGTACATCACGGAAGGCGTGGTACTTGGGCTGGCGGCGAACATCGATAAGTACGGGCGGCCACTCTGCCCGTGCAACTTCTACCCGGTGAAAGACGAGAACGGGAACTGGCCCGAAGGCGGCTACTTGCCGCGCGAAGAAGAAGTGAAGCGTCGCGATTGGATCTGCGCCTGCGACGAAATGCAAATGTTCAAGTATTGCCACTGCCTCCTCTTCGTAAACGAGGAGGGTCTGCCGATTACGGAATACTTGCCCGCCGACCATGAAGGCCGCGACATCTATGGCGTGGTGGAAGACCCGACCCCAGACAAGGGACGCGCCCTCTACAAGGCACTTGAGAAGCAGAAACACGCCGCCGAAGACAAGTAGGCCGCGGCCGTTGCAGCTACTCCGGGTGGGCGGCTTTTCGCACGGCCGCTAGCAACACCTCCGTGGACTCGTGCTTGCCCACGAAGCCATCGACTCCCGCCGTAGAGGCCTGGAGTCGTGTAGCCGGGTCATCGAACAGGCTGAGCATCACAACAGCGGTTTGCGGGCAGATGCGACGGATCTCCGCCGTCGCCTGTATGCCATCCATATGCGGCATCTGAAGGTCCATGATGACCACGTCCACGGCGCAGCCAAGCGTTCCCTGTACCGCGGAAGCGCCGTCAGAGGCTTCGGCAACAACCTCAACGTCGGACTCGATCGCAAAGCGCATGCGCAGGCCCTTCCGCACGTTTAAGTCGTCATCCGCCAAGAGCAGCCTGATCATCATCACCTCTGCTACTGTTGTACCGCTTCCGAGGACGAGAACCATCCGGCTGACGGCCCCCGCAGGGTAAGCCGTCCGGTGGGTGGGACAATCCGTCAAAGGGCGGAGGGTTCATGCCAATTCGCATCGTCGTAGCCGACGATCATTCAGTGGTCCGCCAGGGGCTGCGCATGTTTCTCGGGCCGGATCCCGAACTCGAGGTGATAGGCGAAGCGGCCAACGGCCTTGAGGCGCTGCTGGTGGTGGCCGAACCTCGAACGGACACCTTGCGGATCCAGGCTTCGCGGGGGTTCGACAAAGCCTCCCTGGAGATTGGACGCGAAGCGTTACGCTCGCTGACCACCGCCGCCCTCGACCGGCGGACCGAAACGCTCGTGGTTGAAGATGCGGCGACTGACGAACGCTCGATCCGAACGGTGATCGACGCTGCCCGAATCGGCTCATACCTCGATATCCCCGTTTACGTGGATGGCAAGGTCTTCGGCATGTTCAATGTCAGTTTCACCGGTCCACGGAAGTTTGCACGGAGTGATTCGCGGCTCTTTGAAGCGCTTAGCAACCGCGCTGGCGTGGCGATCGAAAACGCGCGCCTCTACGAGCGCTCCCAGCAGGCGGCCTCGCTGGAGGAGCGGCAGCGGCTTGCGCGTGAGTTGCACGACTCAGTCTCGCAGGCGCTGTATGGAATCGCGCTCGGAGCGCGCACCGCGCGTACCTTGCTCGAACGCGACCCCAAGGCGGCCGCCGAGCCGCTCGACTACGTGCTTTCGCTCGCCGAGGCGGGGCTAGCGGAGCTGCGAGCGCTGATCTTCGAACTCAGACCAGAATCGCTTGAAACCGAGGGCGTGGTGGCGGCCTTCGAAAAACAGGTGGCGGCCATTCGGGCGCGCCACGGCATCGAGGTGGTGGCAGCCCTGGGGATGGAGCCCGACGTACCTTTCGAAGTGAAAGAAGTCGTCTACCGGATCGGCCAGGAAGCACTGCACAACACGGTCAAACACGCGCGCGCCACCCGGATGGAACTCACCCTCCGGCTCGACCGTGGAAAGTCGTCCCTTACGCTTGTGGTCGCGGATAACGGGCAGGGATTCGATCCCGCGGGCGACTTCCCCGGCCACCTTGGCCTGAAATCCATGGCGGAACGAGCGCGCAACATTGCCGGCACGTTCTCGATCACGAGCGCCGAGGGCCGCGGGACAACGGTGGAATTGGTCGTGCCGCTGAAGGCTTCGGTCGTGGCGCCGGAGGGCTAAGCATCCCAATCCTCCCGGGCTCTCATCCGGTCGGGGCGCCAGCCTGAAGTTTCAGGCAGCTTTGCGGCCAAACGGCCAGAACCGGCGCGGCCGTCCACCCGCGCTCTTCTTCGATTCAGCGGGGCCGTCGAAGCCGCGCCCACAACTCAGGCAGTAGGCGTAGACGTTGAGGTTCATGTGGTGGCACCACGGGCACTCTCGCATCGATTCTCTCCTCGCTTCCTGTAGTTTTCAGTGTACCGCGGGTCCCGCGCTTCGGGGCGCTAGCGGTACTTCCGCGCGGCAAGAATTGGCCAGTCTTCGATGGGAATCCCGCCGCGGTGCACGTGGTAAACGTCGTGGAGGTTGAGCGTCGTGTCTCCGTGACTGGGGACAACTTCGAGGCGGTCGCCGGGCTTCAGGCGGGCGACGCCCTCGCCCGTCAGTGTGCCGTGCTCTTCGGAGAGGCGCGCCACCTTCACCGTCCCATCGACGGACATCGGTGGCCCGAAATCGTTGCTCAGCGACTTGACGCCTGCATCGCAGACGGCGTACCGCTCCGAAACCGAAATAACGGTGGTGAGCAATGTGAGCGCCTGTTGGAAGGTGTTCGGCACGAATTTTTCGGCCGTGCCATCCATGAAGACGTAAGTCCCCGCCTGTAGCTCGGTCGCGCCTGCTCGCCTGGCCGCGAGGGCCACGCTGGCAGTGCCGCTGGTAGAGACGATCTGCGGTGCAAGTCCCGCTTCGGCCAGTGCTTCGCTGTGGGCCTGCACGCGATCGAGGGCTGTTTGGATGATGCCGGCGCGTTCCGATTCTTCGGGGAAGCCATACATGTGGCCTTCGTATCCCATGATTCCGCGGTAGGTGATGCCGGAGTCCACCAGCAGCTGTGCGAGACGCACGGTCTCCGACGTCTCGGTGGTGCCACAACGGTGCATGCCCGCATCGACTTCGATGACCGCTGCTGGCGTCTGGCCGCTGCGTTTCGCACCGTCCACCAGTTCTGCGATGTTGAAATCTGATTCCACAGCGACGGTGATATCCACGCCGCGGGCGAGGAGCGCCATCAGGCGGTCGATTTTGATGCGCCCAACAACCTGGTTGGCCATGAGGATGGGCCCTATGCCGGTATCCGCCAGCACTTCGGCTTCGCCAAGCTTCGCAACAGTGATACCGATCGCCCCCGCATCGAGCTGTAGCCTCGCCACCTGCGGGCACTTCGGCGTCTTGAAGTGGGGGCGAAGGCTGACGCCAGTCCCAGCGAGCGTGGCCATCATCGTGGCGATGTTCGCTTCCACACGTTCCAGGTCGAGCAGAAGGCAGGGCGTATCGAAGTTGTCGTAAGGCATGGCGTAGTTAACACCGGCGCGGCGGTTGTTGCATAGCGCAGCCGCGGACGATTTGGTTAGAGGGCGACGGCCTCGTAGGCGCCGGAACGCAACGCCGCCAGAAGGGACGCGCCATCAGTGATGTCCGCCTCAAAGCGCGTGGCGCCGCGCGCCACCTCCGCCGCCGAATGGGCGTCCGAGCCGCCGATGCCGGGCAGGCGGAATCCGCGAGCCAGGCCGGACGCTGCCATGTTTTGCAGGCGCGTGTCGCTGCCGTTCACGGCCTCAACCGATTCGAAGAACTCGACGGTTTCGCGGTTAACGCGCAGGTGGCCATCGCGGGCGGGGTGGGCGAGGAAGAGGAGTGCGTTTTCGCGCTGGGCGGCGCTAAACACGGCGGCTGCCGTCGCGAATGTGCTCGAGCCCTGCGTAAGGCCATAGGCGAGGGCGTGCCCCACGTCGGTCGTGAATTCCACGCCAGCGAGGACGAGAAATCCCGTCGTAGCCCGCAGCGCAGCAAGCTCGGCTTCGGGCCAAAAGGCATCGTGCTCGACGAGGCAGATGCCGTCCAAACCACGCTTGCGCGACAGTTCGACCAGTTCCTCCGGGTGGAGGCCGCTGCACTGCGAGCGTGGCAAGGTGTGGCAATGCAGGTCGATCAGCACTCGCACGGCGCCGGCATTATCGAAGCTATCGGGGCAGCTTTTGGCCGTAGATTTCGCCCAACAGGTCAAGGAACGCAGCCATTGGTCCGGACTGCGGCTTGTTGCGCCGGTACATGATCGCAATCTCGCGTTCGACCGGGGCGGCCGATTCGATGTGCACTTTATGTAGCGTGCCCAGCCTTATTTCGCGCTCCACGGAAACTTCTGGCAGCAGAGCGATGCCGAGATTCGCTTCGACCATCTTTTTGGTCGCTTCAATGCTGTCGAGTTGCATCTGCTGTTGAGGGACGACGCCAAGGTCGCGAAACAACCCGACGATCATGCCGTAATAGCCCGAATCGCGGTCGAAGAGAATGAGCGAGTCTTCCGAAAGGTCATCAACCTTCACCGAGCCGCGCTTGGCGTAACGGTGCTGCGAGGAGACGACGAGCACCAGCTCATCGCGATAGAGGGTCACAGTGCGCACATCCGGATGGTTGATTGGCCGTCCAAAACCGACCTGGACGTCGTCGTCCAGCACCATCTGGAGCACTTCGTCCGAATGGCCAGTACGTACCAGGACATCGACGCCCTCATGGTTGTCGCAGAAGGCCTTGAGCAGGCGCGGGAGTACGTAAGTTCCGACCGCGGGCGCGGTGCCGATCATCAAGCGTCCCGAGGTGCCATCGCGCGTCCCTTCGAGGACCATCAGGCCGTCATTGAGGGTGCGCAGGACACGCTGGGCGTACGGCAGAAAGGAACGGCCAGCATCGGTGAGTTTGACGCCACGTCCCATTCGCTCGAAGAGTGACTGGCCCACCTCGCGTTCCAACGACTGAATGCGGTTGCTCAGGGAAGGCTGGGCCACACTCAACAGTTCGGCGGCGCGGCTGAAACTACCGCAATCGGCGGCGGCGATGAAGGCGTCTAATTGTGCCAGTTCCAAGGATGGCTTACCCGCGAGCTATAGAGTGTGGCTATCTCGCCAGACTTTACCGCAGTGGTGAGCCATAGACCAGATCCATGCATGGGGCGGTGTGAACCGATAGCCCGCTAACCGAAGTACTTGCCAAGCACCCAGGCCATTACGTCCCGCGCGGTTGCGATGCCGATTAGTTCGTGGTCTCGCGTGATTGGGATGTGGCGGAACCCGCCTCCGCCCATCTTGTTGAGGGCGACGGCCATCGGGTCCGTGTGGCGGAGCGTCACGGGGTCTTTCGTCATGTATTCCGAGACCAGGCTCGTCATACCGCCATCCACACCGGCAACTCGCTTCAGCAGATCTCGCTCGGTGAGGATTCCAACGATCTTCTCGCCCTCCATGACGACTACGGCCCCCGTCAGCCCCAGGCGCATGGCCGCGACGGTTTCGCGGATGGTGGCGGTTGGCGCCACGATTTGTGGCTTCTCAAAACGAATCGAGGAGACCGGGAGGGCGAGATCACTTTCGCTGTCGGTCTGTGTGCTCTCCGGTACATCGACGCTGCGCAGGTCGGCGGTGCAATGTGAGCAGGTGTCAGCGCCCTCGATGTTCTCGGTCCCGCAACTGGGACAGATGACAATGTTACGCAGGTCGTTTGCCACGGCGGGCCCTCCTGGGAATGCGGTAGGGGGCGCTCGAAATTCGAGAGGCTCCCAGACACCAGATTCTTCTGGTTGCGAGCCTAGTCGACTTCCCAGGTCTCGCCGGCGTTCAAAAGCTCTTCGAAGTGCGGAGGGGACTTGGCGGCGGCGTCATCCACCTGCTGCTGCACCAATTCATCGTATGACGGCCGCAGCACGCTGCGGAAGACTCCGACCGGAACGGGGAAGGCGGGGTAGTCCATGCCAACCAGAATGTTCGCCAGGGTCGGGTTGTCAGAGTCCGTCTTGTGGATGAGCAGGCTGCTATCGTCGGTGGCGTTCTCGACAACCTCTGGGGTAAACCCGTTGAGGCGCACGCCGTGCTGCATTTCGTTGCCGAAGCGGAGTGGCTTGCCATCCTCGATGTAGATCATCCGCTCCTGGCGGACTTCCTTATCGGTGAAGGCCGCAAATGCGCCGTCGTTGAAGATGTTGCAGTTCTGGTAGACCTCGACGAAGGACATCCCCTTGTGCTGAGTGGCCTTGTAGAGCGTCTCTTCGAGGTGCTTGATATCGCGGTCTACGGAGCGGGCTACGAAGGTTGCGCCGGCCGCGAGAGCGATGCGAATCGGGTTGAGCGGCGATTCAACGGTGCCGTACGGCGAAGACTTCGTCACCTTGCCAAACTCGGAGGTGGGCGAAAACTGGCCCTTGGTGAGGCCGTAGATGCGGTTGTTGAAGAGGATGACATTGAGGTCCACGTTGCGGCGCATGGCGTGCAACAGGTGGTTCCCGCCGATGCTCAATCCGTCTCCGTCGCCGGTGATGACGAACACAGTGAGTTCGGGACGCGCGGTTTTCAGGCCCGTCGCCAGCGTCAACGCGCGGCCGTGGATGCTGTGGAAGCCGTACGTCTCAACGTAGTACGGGAAGCGGCTGGAGCAGCCGATGCCGCTGACGAAAACGATATTCTCGCGGGCGATTTTCAGTTCGGGAAGCATCTTCTGCATCTGCGCGAGGATCGAGTAATCGCCGCAGCCCGGGCACCAGCGCACTTCCTGGTTCGAAACGAAGTCCTTGCGGGAGAGCACTGGCAAGTCGCCGTTCAGGAGTTTATCGGCGGGGATGGTTGGTGACGTCATTGATTAGCCTCCCAGGCTCGCGCTTTGACCAAAGTCGAACGTGTAGGGCCCGGCCAGTCCGAGCATTTCGTCGATTTTGCCTTCGAGTTCCGCAATCTTGAACGGCTGCCCCGAGATCTTATTGAAGCCCACGGCGTCCACCAGGAACTTGCCGCGGATGAGCAGCGAAAGTTGGCCGTTGTTCAACTCTGGGATCATCACCTTCTTGAAGCCTGAGAGCACCTGGCCGAGGTTCGAAGGGAATGGGTTGAGGTAACGGATGTGCGCAGATGAAACCTTGAGCCCGCGCTTGCGGGCGGATTCTGCGGCGGTGGTAATGGCGCCGTAGGTCCCGCCCCAGCCGAGGAGCAGGAGGTCGCCTTCGGAAGGCCCGCTGATCTCCATCTGCGGGATGTCGCCAGCGATGCGCGCCACCCGTTCGGCGCGTGCGAGCGTCATCTCATGGTGGTTGCGGGGGTCGTAGCTGATGTCGCCGGTGTCTGCCGACTTTTCGATGCCACCGATGCGATGCTCGAGGCCCTTCTGGCCGGGGACGGCCCAGGGCCGGGCCAGCGTCTCGGGGTCCCGCTTGTACGGCGAAAAGCTGCCATCCATCGGCGCGTAGTGGTATTCAACCTTCGGCAGCTCGGACATCAACGGGATGCGCCACGGTTCGGAGCCGTTCCCGAGGTAGCCGTCGCTCATGAAAATCACCGGGACCATGTACTTGAGGGCGATGCGGAACGCTTCGATCGCCATGAAGAAGCACTCGGAGGGTGTCGCCGGAGCGATGATCGCCACTGGCGAGTCGCCGTTGCGGCCGTACATAGCCTGCAGCAAGTCGGATTGCTCCGTCTTGGTGGGCATGCCGGTCGAGGGGCCAGCGCGCTGGACATCGATGACGACGATCGGGAGTTCGGTCATCACCGCGAGGTTGAGGGCTTCGCTTTTGAGCGCCAGACCAGGGCCGCTGGTGCCTGTAAGCGCCAGGTGGCCGGCGTACGAGGCGCCGATGGCTGCTCCGATGGCCGCAATTTCGTCTTCCGCCTGGAACGTTTTGATGCCGAAGTTCTTGTGCTTGGAAAGCTCGTGGAGGACGTCCGAGGCCGGCGTGATGGGGTAGCTGCCGTAAAAGAGCGGGAGGCCGCTCTGCACGGAGGCAGCGATAAAGCCCAGGGCCGTCGCTTCGTTGCCGCTGATGTGGCGGTACTTGCCGGGCGGCACGTGCGCGGGCGCCACTTCGTAACGAACGCGGAAGAGTTCGGTTGTCTCCCCGAAGTTGTAGCCGGCACGAAGCGCCTTGAGGTTCGCGTCCAACACTTCCGGGCGGCGCTTGAACTGCTCGGTCGCCCAGCGGACGGTGGTGTCCATCGAGCGGTCATAGAGCCAGAGGATGAGCCCGAGGGCGTAGAAGTTGCGCGAACGGAACTTGTCCTTCGAACTGAGGCTCGAGTCCTCGAGCGCGAGTTCGTTCTGGCGCGTGATTTCGATCGGTACCAATTGGAACTTCGCCAGCGAGCCATCTTCGAGCGGGTTGGCCGCGTAGGCCGCCTTCTTGAGATTCGTCGAATTGAATTCGTTCTTATCGACGATCAGCAGGCCGCCAGCGCGGAGGTCGCCGACGTTCGTCTTCAACGCTGCGGGGTTCATCGCAACGAGGACATCTGGCTGGTCACCCGGTGTGCGGATGTCACTGCTCGAAAACGAAAGCTGAAAGCCCGAGACTCCCGGCAACGAGCCGGTAGGGGCTCGGATTTCGGCTGGATAGTCCGGCAGGGTAGCCAGGTCGTTGCCGAAAACGGCCGTTGTCTTGGTGAACTGGGTGCCGGTGAGCTGCATTCCGTCGCCGGAGTCTCCGGCGAAGCGGATCGTCACACGGTCGAGTTCTTCAACGGCGTGTTCGGTCGGTAGTCTGGTTTCAGTTGTCATGAGCCTGTGCTATCCACCCTCTGGTCTCTCCATCACCTGGTGAGGGCGCGGAGGCAAGTTCAGGATGTCTTCCGGATACGCTTCGGCGAGGTGAGTCATCAGGTCACCCATGCGGATGAGCCCAATAACTCTTTCGCCATCAACCACCGGAAGCGTGCGGTAGTGATGCTTCTGCATCGTCGCGATCGCCTCGGCCACCGTGGACGAGGCCGCAATCGTGCGAGGCGAAGGGGTAAGGACGGAGGCTTCGAGCGGTTGATCCCAGTCGAAATCATCCTCCATACATTTCGTCAGAACGTCGCGTTCGGTGAATATGCCGGCGAGATCGCTGCCGGTCATTGCAAGGACACAGGAGCGAGAGCCTTCACGCATCAGGGCGAGGGCCGAGCGTACCGATTGGGACGGTTCGACCGCGGTCACTTCCTGAAGTGGAAGCTCCAGCAGCGTTTGGCTGATGAACCGGTTCAGGCGCGTGCGATCCATGGCCACCTGTCGTCGCGAAATGGTTGGTTTGGCGTCTCGCGGGGCGTAGCCAAACAACTCCAGTGTACGCCCGCCAGACGTGGATGACCAACGCGGCGAGTTCGGAGCCATAACATTCGTGGTTGCCCGTGTGGCCCTCATAGCCAAACCGTATGGGTACGCGGCTCCACTACGACTCTTCCTGATTAATCTCTCCAGTTACCGCTTGTTCCCTATAGCACCGCGTTAAGCAGACCGATATTCCCCGTAGCGGTTCACCCGCTGAGGAGAGCAGACGCATGGCTTCTAAGGCACTGATTCAGACCGTGAAGGCTGATTCTCTCGATCCAACTCTCTATGAGGACGTTGGGCTCTCTGGCATTCCGAAGCTCAGCAGGGGAACGGTGCTGGCAGCACTCAGCCGCGCGTTTGACCTCGCTGAAGGGCGAAGGCCAGGACACGCCCAGAGGGTTGCCTACATCGGCGTCTATCTTGCGAACGAATTGAAGCTCGAAGCGCAGCAGGTGGAGGAAGTCTTCTTCGGTTGTCTGCTTCACGATGTGGGAATGGCGGGGTCTGCCCCGGGCATGCGCGTGGAGACGGCCCGCGGTTCGAAAGTTATCTCCGGCGAAACCAGAGCGGCCGACGTACTCTCGGGCGTGCCGACCGGCGGCTGGACCGACGTGATTAAGGCTCTGACCAGGCACTGTGAACTCGGCGCTTCGATCGTCCGCAAAATGGGCTTTAGCGAAAAGGTCGCCCGCGCAGTAGCCAGTCACCACGATTGCTGGGACGGCAGCGGGCTACCAGGCTCCGTCGCGGGCGAGGGGCTGCCGATGGTGGCGCGGGTGGTCGCCGTCGCGGACCGCGTGGAATCGATGATCGACGCCGAGGGCTCGCCCCTGCTCGTACGGCGACGCGGGCCTTCGCTCGTGCGAGACATGGCGGGCAGCGAATTGGATCCGGCACTGGCAGAGCGCATGGCCGAGATCGCGAGCCGCGACGAGTTCTGGCTCGGGTTCTACGATAACGACCTTTCGTCCGCCCTCATGGCCCTCAACTACGGCGGAATACTCGCGCGAGACGAACTCTTCGACTTCATCGCCGTGCTGAGCGACGTGGTGGACGTGCGAAACGGCCGCGAATTGGGCACCGGACGCCGGGTCGGCGAACTCGCCCGCCGCGTCGCACTCGCTTGTGATATGACTGAGCGGCGCGCCGACCTCGTGAAGGTGGCCGCGCTACTGCAGGACGTTGGCACGATGGGCGTGCCCGCGCATTTTCTCAGCAAACCGGACATCCTGAGCATCGAGGAGATGTCCTCCGTGCAGATGCACCCAACGTTCGCACGAGACATCATCAGCGAGATTCCTGGGCTCGGAGCGGCGGCTTGGTGGGTCGGTTGTCACCACGAGCGGATCGATGGCAAGGGTTACCCGGGGATGCTGCAAGCGGACGAGGTGCCAGTTGAGGCGCAAATCATCGGCATGTGCGAAGCGTTCGACGCCCTCACCAGCGATAGGCCTTACCGCCGGGCGATGCCCGCCGTTGACGCCTTCGAGGTGATGAGGGGACTTGGCGGCACGCGTTTCGACCCTTACTTGCTGGAGCGCTTCGAAAGTGTAGCTGGCCCATTCCAGGGCCGAATCTCGCATTCATAGAGATTGGACTACAATCCGGGCAACTCGCATCCGGAGCGTCCAGATGAATACTCGCATCGTCGCAATCGCCCGCCAGGTCGGGACCTCGGGAGAGGAAGTAGCACAATCCGTGGCGTCACGCCTCGGCTTTCGCTACATCGACTACCAGCTCATCCAGGACGCCGCCGCAGAGGCTGGCGTCTCGACTGAGACGGTGAGCGAAGCGGAACACACGCCCTCGTTCATGACGCGAATCCTCGAGGCGCTGGCGCGCAATCCGACGATGCCCGCGGCGGCCTGGGCGGACCCCATCCCGGTCATGACGAACCCTGTCTTCACCTCGGGCGACTATCGCAAGTTCCTCGAGCATGTCATCCGCGATGTAGCGGACCGTGGCGACTCGGTAATTGTGGGGCACGCGGCACAGGTGATCCTTCGAGGCAGATTGGATACGGTGAAGGTGCTCATCTCGGGCTCACCCGACTTCCGGGCCCGGCGCATCATGGCCGGTATGGGAGTCGATGAGAAAACTGCTTTGAAGACCGTGGAGCGCACAGACCACGAACGCATCGAGTACTTCGAACGCGTCTACGACACAGGATGGCTCCTTCCTTGCACTTACGACCTCTGCATCAACACCGACCATCTGAACTCTCAACAGGCCGCGGAGCTCATCGCACAGGTCGCTTCCCTGCGCTAGCGGTCGCCCTGGCTGCGCTTGCGTTGCTGGTTACGGCCTGCGGCGATGGCAAAGACTCCCCGACAACCGCGCAGGCGACCGCGCCCGCACCTTCCAGCGTGACCGCCGCCCGGCTAATCCCTGACCTGACCGGCCTGGGATTCACTCTCGGGCAATCGGAGCGCGACCCTGCGGCGCAGGCGGGACAGGACGCGCATCGGGCGCTGTTTCAGCAGACTGCTGCTCCAAATATGGGCGCGAAGATCGAAGCCACCGTCTTGAGCGACGCCGCGGCGGCAACCGCGCAGTGGACATCAATCTCAACCGCGTTGCGTAATCCTCCGCCTGACCTGCTCGGTGCGAGTTCCTCACAAAAGGACACCACGGCAACGAACGTGGGCGATCAGTCGAAGGCGTACATCACCGCGAAACCGGACCCCCAGGGGAATCAGGTGTGGACGGATGTCTACCGGTTTGGGCGATCCGTAGTGGTCGTCCAGGTGCTCAGCAAAGACGAACCAGCGGCGCAGAAGGCGCGCGTGGCGATCGCCGAGCGGATCCGGGACAACGCGAAGTAGGCAACTCGCGGAACCGCTAGAATCCGCCCGCGACTGGACACCAGCGCGCGGAGGTTCAGCGATGACACAAATTTTCGAAGAACGGGTGCGCCGCCTTCCGTTTGCCTTCACGGAACTCGACCCAACCGTCCGGCGGGACATCGTTTACCTGGAGGCCACGGACACGGGCCAGAGCTTTGGCGTGCTCTATCGACCTGCCAACCACGAACCAAAGACCGCCGTCTACCTGATGCATCCGCGCGGCGAGTTCACGCGGCACTACGTGGTGCCCGGCCTGACTGCTCGGGGCTACGCCGTCTTCGGCCACAACAGCCGCTACCTGAACAATGACACGCACATGATCCACGAGCGGCTGCTGTTCGATATCGCGGCGGGCATGCGCTTTTTGAAAGAGCGCGGCTTTGAACGGATCGTGCTGCTCGGCAACAGCGGCGGCGGCTCGCTGCTCGGCTTCTATCAGTCGCAGGCCTCGCGGGCGCCCGCCGAACGGCTGCGGCAGACGCCAGGCGGCGACCCAATCGACCTCACCGCGGAAAGCATGCCGGAGGGCGATCTCTACATCGCGACGGCCGCGCACCTGGGCGAAGGGCGCTTCATGCTCAACGTCCTGGACCCAGCAGTCATCGACGAAGACGACCCGGTGGCGACGGATCCAGAGTGGGACATGTACAACCCGGCTAACGGCTACCAGCCGTTCCCGAAGGCGAGCGCATATGACCCTGCCTGGGTGACTGTGTACCGCCAGCGGCAGCGCGAACGGAACCGCCGACTGGACGAACGGGCGCGCGCATACCTGGCTGAACACCGCGATGCCCGCGACCGGGTGCGCGAACCGGGCTTCAGCGAACTGGCCTGGAGCAACTCCGGGATGCAGATTCGAAAAGCGCGGTTGGGACGCTATATGGTCATCTACCGGACGCTCGCCAACCCGGCCTACCTCGACCCGCGAATTGACCCGAGCCGAAGGCCGTTGGGCAGCATCTTTTCGCCGGCGAACCCGATCATCGGCAATTACGGGCCCGGCGGGCTGGCGCGAATCATGACCCCCGGTGCGTGGCTAAGCACCTGGAGCGGGCTCTCGAGCCAGGCGGACCTGCCGGACACCATTGCCCACGTCACGATCCCCACGTTGCTCGTCTACGCGGACGGCGATTGCGACATCTTTCCCTCCGAGCAAAAGGAACTGCTCGAGAAGAGTGCCGCCGCCGATAAGCAGTTGGTTGACCTGCCGTGGGCCGACCACTACCTGCACCCGGTCGGTGATGAGGGCCGCAAACTGGCGGACCCGCGAGAACGGATCATCGACTTGATCGTGCCGTGGATTGAAGAGCGCATCGGTACGCCGTAGGCCTGCGCTTATCCCGGTTTACGGGCAGTCACTACGCTGTTCTGGGGTAGAAGTTCGGATTGCCAGCAATCCACAAATCCTGCTTCGGTGAGCAACGCGCAGACCCGGCTGCGGGTGCGGTTTTCGCCCCCAAGGACGGCCATTGCGAGGCCACTGACCGATGGGTGGTCCGGGCCGCTGAAGTCTTCGGCGAGCATTGGCTCGGTGATGACGATTGCGCCGCCGGGCCGGGCGGCCGCAAAGCAGTGCCGCAAGATCGTTCGCGCGTCGGCGTCTCCCCAATCGTGCAGGATGCTGGAGAGCAGCAGTACATCGTGGTCTCGGGGCAATACGTCCTCGAAGAACGACCCGGTCTCGAAGGTCAGCCGGTCTGACACGCCGTTCTGGGCAGCGCGCTCAAGGGCGAGGGCGCGCACACCCTCGACATCAAGGATCGTGGCGCGCAGCTGAGCGTGGTGTTGAAGCAGCGCGGTGGCGTAGCCGCCGGCGCTCCCGCCAACGTCCAGGAGCTGTTCGAACTCACTGAAGTCCACTTCCTCCATGAGCGATCGTCCGCCGTGGACGGCGTTCGCAAACATCCCTTCTGCGAACCAGCGCTGCTCCTCCGCCCCGAAGCCTTCAAACATGTCGTGCTGGCCTTCGGTAGTCCACGGCATGCCGGTGGCGAGCGCCTGGGGCAGGCTGCGGATCGCTTCCCAAAAACCGCTGTAGAGCATCCCTCGTCCCCCAATGTAGCGGGCGCTCTCGCGAACGAGGAATGTCGAGGCGGCCTCCGAGTTGGCGATCTTGCCATCGATGTCCCTTGAGAGAAGCCCCTGCGCCGTGAGGAAGGAAATCAACGCCGGGAGCACCCGCTTCGATAGCCCGAGTTCGAATCGCAACTCGTCCAGGGAGAGTGCGCCCGCCTCCAGGCGATCGAAGATTCCCGTGCGCAGCGCGAAGGTCAGCGCCTGGGCGCGCACGGCGCCATCTTGCAGGGCGTAGATCTGGAAGCGCGCGCGCTCAAGGTCATCGGTCATGGCGCGGTATCTTCGCCGAAGTCTGCCATCAACGCCAATCGGACCTTCTTTCATCCTCGATCGTTCGCATTCGGCGGATACACTTTGGTGTGTGGTTGACCTCCGCCCGATAATCGCCGGCCGAAAACGAACGCTCTGCTGCCACTCCGCCGTCTTCTCCGGAAAATTCGTTGCGAATTCACTTGCCGCGGTGGATGAGTGCGCCCGGTTCAACGTCCCACGGCTCGAAATCGACGTCCAGTTCCTGTCCGACGACTCGATGGTGCTGTATCACGGCAGCGAACTTGCGGATGAGACCACTGGCAGCGGCAGGTTAGCTAACCTGGATTGGCCGACAGCGCGCGGTATCCACTATCTGAAGGACCTTTCGAGCACTCTCTGCAGTCTTGACGAAGTCGTCGACCTCCTGCGGCCGACGGACTCCGTGTTGCAGGTGGATCTCAAGCTGATGCGCCCCATCAGCGAGCAGCGGCTCGTGGCCCTGAGCACCGCCCTCCAGCCACTCGGAGACCGGGTGCTGATCGGTTCGCAAGCGCACTGGAACTTGCGCCGACTTGCTGAACTGGGCCACCGCGTTGGATTCGACCCCACGATGCACTGGCACTTCTCCCCGGAGCGCGACCTCGGGTACTTCCCAGACACGATGGGCGTCTACGGGTTGTGGGACGACGCGCCAATCGCGCACCATCGCAAATTTAGCCCTCGCCAGTATTTCGCGACGCGGATGCTTGACGTGTTGGGTCTGGTACCTGGCGCGACCGAGTGGATGGTGGACATCGGCACCATTCGCCACATGTCGGACCTGGGGTTTGTACTGGGCGATGAACTGGCGAAGCATGGGGTAGCGCTTGCGGCCTGGACCTTGCGGGACGTTGGTCCGGAGCTAACGCTGGAGCGACTCCTCGCCGTCTGCCAGGCTGGCGCCGAGACGGTCATCACCGCCGACCCGGCGACCGTGATGGGCTACCTGGATTCCTGCGCTTTGTAATCGGAGCGTAAATTCGTCACGCTTGCGCCACCTGTTGGCCTCTCCCCGGGGCGGTTCCCCAAAGTCATACTTGCCGAATCCTCATATGGGAGAGGAACACCACTTGAGGGGCAGGGACGCATCCATGAGGAGACTTTCAACCAGGCTAGCCAATGCGAGGAAGCGCGCATGGGAGCGTAGCGACGAGTCCGGCCAGGGACTCGCCGAGTACGCCCTGATCCTCGGGTTGATCGCCGCTGTATGCATCTTCGCCCTCGCCAATCTTGGGAGCGCGATCGCGGGATCGCCCGGCTTCACGACGCTGGTCGGCGCGTTCTAATCCGCGAAGCTTCCTAGAGCGGGACCAGCCCGCAATCTTGGGCGGTGCCTTCTATCCAGAAGACGCCGCCGTCGGATGTCACGAGGTTGCGCGCATATGCTGGGACCTCCGGCGCGTAACGCACCCAGTGGTCCCCCTGCTGCTGGTAGACCGAGCGGTAACAGCCTTTCGCGCGATACAGCACCTCCTCCAAATTGCCCGCCGGCAGGACCACCAGGTTCCAGCCCGAAGTGAGGGTGATCGCTGCGCCGTCCGTACGCGGCTTCGGTGTGGGGGAGGGGGTTGGCGATGGCGTTGGCGTCTTTGTTGGTGTGCTGGTTGGTGTGGAGGTCTTCGTCGCGGTGGAAGATGCGCTCGCGCTGGCGGTGGTCGATCCGGGCGGGGGCTCAGTGGAGCCGGAACCAGCGGGACAGACAGAAGCCGCGGGGAACTGCGCGATGACGGCCACCCAGGCCACGGTTGTGCCCGCCGCGTTGCGCTTCACCGCTACGCCGACGCACTTGGCCGGCCAGGTTGCGCTGACGCTATCGATGTACACCCCGCTGCCAGGGTAAGTAATACCCGCAATCGCCTGCGCCGGCCCAATGCCGAGTGCAGCGCTTGAAGACACAACGTAGACACCTTCGCCACTGCCGTTCGCAAAGTAGGAGTCATATCCGCAGTCGATTGCTCGCCCCGCCCAGTTCCGGCCGAAGGAGTCAGAGTGACCGCCGTTGCCGCCCGTGTCGATCTGCCACTGGGCGAACCAGGCGGCTGCCGCATTTAGGGCGCCGGAGGACTCAAGCGCGGTGGGGTGAGCGACATGGGTGCTGCGCCATTGTTGCAGGAGGCCGAGGAATTGCGACTCTTCGGCATCGAGTCCTGCTCCCGAAACCGTGCACGGGCCGGCGGCTGCGGCAGGCTGGGACGAGCCAAGGAAACCCAGCAACCCAGTGGCGGCCAGTGCCAGTCCGGCAACGAAAATAGTCAAACGCTTCAAATCTGAACCTCGTTCTTAGGGGCGAGACGGTCGCACGACCATAACACGCGAGTTTCCGTCAAAGTCAACCAATAGGACGCCCCATCTCGGGGACGGGCCATGAATTTGCGCTGCGGTTACACTTCACCCCAAAACCAACGCATTAAGACCACTGGAGCCGCTATGCCTCGTACGATCGCCATCGTTGCCTTTGAGGGCGCCGAAGAATTGGACTTCGTCGGTCCGTGGGAGGTTTTCACCATGGCCGCCGCGATCATCCCGGATTCGTGCACCGTCCATCTTGTCTCCGAGCGTAGAGGCGAGGTGCGATGCGCTAAGGGTCTGCGGGTCGTTTCCGATTACTCGTTCGAGACCGCGCCGGCGCCAGACATCGTGGTGGTGCCGGGCGGGCAGGGCACTCGTCTCGAATCAACCAACCCCGCAATGCTTGCCTATCTCTCAAAGTCGGCCGAAACGGCGGAATTGATGACCTCGGTCTGCACTGGCAGCTTCGTCCTGGAAGCGGCGGGCCTTCTTAAAGGAAAGCGCGCCACCACGCACTGGGCATCGATGGACCGCCTGCGGGCGCTCGCCACCGTCAATGTGGTGGAAGAACGTTGGCTCGACGACGGGAAGGTGATCACATCCTCGGGGGTCTCCTCCGGGATCGATATGGCGCTCTACATCGCGGGGCGGCTCTGGGGCGCGGGCAATGCGCGGCTGGTGCAAAAAGCGATGGAGTACTTTCCCGACCCTCCGTACCAGGAAACGCCCATCCCGGAATGGCCAATGTGACCGCGCTCGACGACTTTCGCAAAGCCAAAGACGCCTTCTACGGCAGTTCTCCAGATTCGCCGTTGCTGCCGGAGCAGAAGCGCGAGTTTGCGGGCCTAAACTACTATCCCGAAGCTTTGGAGCTGGCGTTCGAAGTAACACCGGAGCCGTTCGAGGACCCCGAACTCATGGAGATGCAGACCAGTACGGGCGATGCGGCGCGCTATCTTCGGTGGGCTTGCGTTACTTTGCCGGTGGTAGGCGGGCCTGTGCAGTTGACGATTTTCCGAGACCCTGGCTCCGATTCGTTCTTCCTGCCGTTCCAGGACGCGGGCCGCAGTGTGGAGACGTACGGCGCGGGACGGTACCTCGACGTCGAAGCCCTTGAAGGCGGCAACCTACGACTCGATTTCAATTACGCCTACAACCCGTACTGCGCGTACAACGACGGCTGGTCCTGCCCGCTCCCGCCGGCCGAAAACAGGTTGAACGTGCCAATTCGCGCGGGCGAAAAGGTGTTCCACGTTGAAAGTTAATGGTTAGCTTTGAGAAATCACATTGTGCGATGGCTATGCGCTCTTCGAAGAGAGTAGAATCCTCCTAAGTCACTAAGGCTTTAAAGAACGCCGGGCGGAAGGGGCTTCAACGAGTGGACGGATACGCAATTCCGCGGAGGCGCGAACACTTGGTCCCACGCACCGGCCTGCTCGAACGGCTCCACCAGAATATCGGCGATGGACTCGCGGTCTTGCAGGCGCCCGCGGGCTATGGAAAGACCACCCTCCTCGGCTCGTTTGCGCGCGAACTGGCAGAGCATTACGCGGTCACGTGGGTGTCACTGGACAGCTCCAGTAACACTCCCGAGGTGCTCGCCGAGCAGATCGCACTGGCGCTACTTGGCCCCGAATGCCACCTCCAGCCTTCGTCCATGAACCGCTCCGGTGACCTTGCCGCCTATCTCGGTGGCGCGATCCACTCAGCTTCCGAACGTTCCGAGCTTCCGCTCCTTCTGATCCTCGACAACGTCCAGGAATCAGGAGTCCGAGGAGCGGGCGCCGACCTCATTGGCTGGCTTATAGATAACGCGAGCGACGGCGTAGAGCTCATCCTCTCGGGCCGCTCATTGATCGAATGCACGGCGCTTGATCAGCGCATTGCAACCGGCGAGTGCCTCGTGTTGGGGACCGAAGAACTCGCGCTCTCGGAAGCCGAACTGGCCGCGGCAATCGCGGCAGCAGGACACTCGGGGCGGCCGGCGGAGCTGATGGAGGCTACGGACGGCTGGCCGATTGGCGTCATGTCGTTGCTCGCCGCCGGCGGCGCTCCTGGAAAAATCCGCCATCGTCGTACGCTCAAAGCATTCGAACGCTATGTGAAAACGGAAATCTGGGCGGGCGTGCCAGAGAATCTGCAGCTTCCTCTCATGAGGCTTTCGGTGCCCCCGGTAGTCAAGCCATCGGCCGTCGTCGGCACACTGGGCGCGCCGGCCTGGAACGAACTGCGCGCGTGGTTGGACGCTCACGAGTTCCTCTGCGAACCGTTGAGCGACGGCGGCTTCCGCCTGAACCCGCTGCTACGGGGATTCCTCCAACACTTCTACAAGGCCACGGCAAGGGAACAGTACGAAGCGACGGTGGGCGACGCGATTTCGGTCGCATTGAAGGCTGGCCGCCTCCCCGACGCGATCGAACTCGCGAGGGACGCGGACCTCTACGAAGCGTTGGCCTCACTCATCGAGGAGCACGGCTCACCGCTGATCCTCCAGGGGTCGTTTTCATTGCTTTGGCGCGCGCTGGAGAACATGCCCGTCGAGTTGTTGGAGAGCCGGCCGCTCCTGTTGGCGATCCGGGCGCGGGTGTTTTCCCATAAAGACCGCGCGCACCAGGGACTGGCCGATGCAACCGCAATCCTCGCCGATTCGACAGTGAGCGGCGCCGCCCGTGTTCATGCTCAACTGGCGCGCATGCGTTCGCTTCGCTTGCTTGGCAAATACGACCAACTGTTGTCCGAGGCCTCGGAGCTCCGGCGCGTCGAAAGCCTGGATTGCCCGGTGGTCGGTACGGAACTGACTTTCCACCTTGCAGAACTTCACCTTTCGGTGACGCGTGAATTGGACCGCGCCGAGCGATTGCTCACAGAAGCAATCGAGCAGTGCGACGCGGGCGACATCCACCCTCTCGGCCTTCTGGCGCGCTCCACGCTCGGCCAGTTGCTCACGATGCGCGGCGATGTGCCGGGCGCGGTATCCACATTGACGAAGGCAGCCCATGGCTGGCGGGCAGTTGGGCGCTCATCAAACCTTGGATGGGTTCTGAACAACCTTGGCATGGCCCACATCCAGGCAGGCGACTTCCAGAGCGCCGTGGACGTGCTTGGCGAGGCGATTGGCGAGGGCCAACGCTGCGGCAACGCGCGCAACACAGCCTATGCAACAGCCTCGCTGGCTGAGGCCCAGCACGCCCTTGGCCGGTACGACGATGCCCGCCGCAACTATGAGGAAGCGATCAAGATCTGCGCCGAAGACGCGCCCGATGAAACGCTCGCGGCGCTCGCCATTGCCGGCCTTTCCGCTGCACTGCTCTGTAGCGGCGACGTGACCGAAGCGGACTATTTTTCGCGGCGGGCGCTGCTCGTTGCGGTGACCAGCGGGAATGCGTACGAGATGGCGTTCTGCAAGCTCCAGCAGAGCGCTGTCGATTCCGTCGCGGCCAACCACGCACAAGCACTCGAAAACTGCAAGGAAGCGGCCGAGCTGTTCGCCAAAATGGATGCGCGCAGTTCGCTCTCCATCGCTTACTACCGGATGGCCATGTGCTACTTCAGGGCGGGCCGCCGCGCGGACGCACAAGAAGCGCTCGGCGAGGTTGATGCGCTGGTCACCGAGCCGTGGATGGCTAACGCCCTCCAACCGCTCCTTCGAGAACACCCGATGTTCGCCCAGTGGGCGGCCTCGCGGAACTTCGCGGGATCTGCCTTCCGCGAGATGCTGGAACGGCAATCACTTCGGGCGTTGGCTACCGATTCGGACGTCGGACAGAGCGCGCCCGGCCGGGTCCCGGCTGTGGTCGCGCGAAGCCTTGGGCTCGTCTCCGTTTCCGTTGGTGGGCGCCAGGTGACGGATGAGGCGTGGTCCAGCGTGCGCGCCAAGGAGCTGTTTTTTCTCCTCCTGGCGCATCGCTCCGGGATCCGCAAGGAAGAGGCGGTCGATCTGCTCTACCCGGACCTTTCGCCGGAGAAGTGCAACAGCGCGTTCCATAGCAACCTCTACCGGGTACGCAAGGCCATCTTTCAGGAGAGCGTCGTCCGGCAGGACGGCAACTATTTGTTGAACCCGGAAGCGGAGTTCGCATGGGATGTCGAGACCTTCGAAGAAGCGTTGACAACCGCTCAGCGCCTGCCGAAAGGTTCGGGAGACCGTGCCAAGGCCTACGAACGGGCGCTCGAACACTACCGCGGACCGTTCGCCGAGGCGTTCCATTCCGAGTGGGCCAGCGCCGTACGCCAACGGGCCGGAGAACACGCCGACGAAGCTGTCGCCACACTGGCCGGCTACTACGCCGCGCGCAGCGACTTCGAGGCTGCGGCCGGCTGCATGGAGCGCCTGCTCGCTTCCAACCGCTTGAATGAGGAAGCGGCCTACCAATTCGCCACGTACCGTTCGCAGGCGGGCCAGCCCGCCGCCGCGCTTGAATTCCTCGATGACTATCACCGCATCTACGTTGATGAGGTGGGGGACGAACTGCCGGAGCGCTTCAAGCGGCTTCGCGGCCAGATTGCCAGCGGACTCGCGGGCTAATTGCCGCTCGCGCGTTTTGGCTTCGCGAGAACTTCGCGAGAACGCCCTTGATATTCTCACCGCGAACTCCCCAATGGGAGAACAACGGAGGAGAACCCCATGACTCGAATCTTTTCCACGCTCGTCGCCGTCGCCGCCCTCGCCACCGTCGTCCTTGCGGGTGCTGCCCCGATTCAGTCCTGGTAGATGAAGCCGCGGGGTGCCGAGTTTCCAAATGAGCCCCCGCCCCATTCGGAACACAACAAAGGCGACTTTGGGTCGCCGCCAGGTGCTGCTGCTTTTGGCGGCCATTGCGATCCTCGTGTCGCAGCAGATGGCGATCTCGTACCTCGGCCGTGACGGCCTTGAGGCGAACGTTCGTCGCGGCATCTTCTTCGTCACGACGCCCATCCTCATCGGCATCGCCCTTTGCTTCTGGCGATTTTGGGGCGCATGGCTGATCGCCGCCGGCATTCTTCTGAACTTTCTCCCGATCGCCGCCCACGGGGGCTTGATGCCCGTCTCCTACGCGATCGTCCACGACTCGGGCGCATTCCCCGAGATCACCGAAGCAGAGATTGGCCGCCAACTCGACAACGGCAAAGACATCCTGCTGCGGCGAGACGACATCCATTTTTACCCGCTCTCGGACCGCTACACGGTAGATGCTCCCCTGTATGGCAAGAATATCTACAGCCCGGGAGACTTCGTGCTCTTCGCCGGTGGCGCGGTGGTCATCGTCCAGGCTGTCTGGTCGTTCATTCCGCGCCGCCGCCGTGAGGAACCGGAAGGCGCCGTACCGGAGGCAAGCGCCCCCCTCACTGGCTAGCGTCACCCACTGGATCGTCCGTCGGCTATCCTGACCAGGGCCGATCGCTGGATGCAACACGGCTCAACTTTCGGAGGACCACTGTGAGATTTGTGATCTACGGAGCCGGCGGCGTAGGCGGCACGATTGGCGGACAATTGCATCGGTCCGGGCACGAGGTTGTGCTCATCGCGCGCGGCGCACATCTCGCGGCGATACAGGCGAACGGCCTCAACCTTCGCACACCGGCGGGAGACTACCTGCTTCCGATCCTAGCCGTCGGGCATCCATCCGAACTTGACTGGCGCATGGGCGACGTTGTCCTGCTGACGATGAAGACGCAGGACACGCAAGCCGCACTTCACGACCTTGAGCTCGCCGCCGGGACCGAGGTGCCCGTCATCTGTGCTCAGAACGGCATCGAAAACGAACGGATGGCTCTACGGCGGTTCACCAACGTGTACGCCATGCTTATCGCGTTGCCAGCCACCTTCGTTGACCCTGGCGAGGTAATCGCCTCTGCGGCTCCTTATAGCGGTGCGCTGCACTCCGGGCGTTACCCATCTGGGACGGACCACGTGATTGAGTCGGTCTGTGCCGCCCTGCGAGGTTCGAACTTTCTCGCGGAACCAGACCCCCAGGTGATGCGTCTGAAGCATCGCAAATTGCTGATGAACCTGGCGAACGGCCTCGAGATCGTGACCGGGCAGAACGCCTGGGGCGCCTCGGGCGATCTCGGCGACTTTGTTAACTCGCTTCGAAACGAGGCGACCGAATGCTTCGATGCGGCGGAAATCGACTACGCGCCGCTTGAGGAATACACGGCGCGCGTGAACAGCCACTACAAAGCGCAGCCAGTCGGCGGGCTGGCCCGCACGGGCAGTTCCACGCTGCAGAGCGTGATGCGCGGCCACACCACTGTGGAGGTCGACTACCTGAACGGCGAAATCGAACTGATTGGCGCGCTCCATGGGGTGCCGACGCCGTACAACAGCGCGGTGAGGCGAATGGCAGTGGAGATGGCGGCCAGCGGCCTGGAGCCCGGCAGCCGGACGCTGGACGATGTCAGGCGCCTTGCCGAAAGCACGGCCGCGCCCAGCCTGTAAACTAGGGGCATGACAATCTCACCGGTTTCGGGGCCCGTTTCGCTCATCGTCGCTTCCGACTTTATCTGACCGTGGTGTTATGTCGGCCTCGTTGAGGTCGAACGACTGGTCCGGGAATACGACGTAACGGTCCGCTTCGCGCCATTTCTGCTCGATCCCAGCGTGCCTCCGGAAGGCAAGCCCCGGCGCCAGCACAGTCAGCCGGGTGACCCACCTTCGGCGCTTGAATTGCGGGGCCAGTCCCAGGGCATCACGTTCGCCCGTGGCCGCGAACGCACTTCCTATTCGATCCCCGCACTCGAAGCCGGGGAGTTTGCGACGGAGCACGGCGACGCGCTGGACTTCCACCGAGCGCTTTTTAAGGCGTACTTCACAGACCTGGTGGATATTTCTGACCCGGACATCCTGGTGGAGGTTGCAGCCAGTGTGGGTTTGGACGGCGGTGCGTTGGCGGACGCTCTCGCAAACGGCCAATACCGTGCCCAGGTCATCGACGGCATCAACTGGTCGCGCGGCATCGGGGTCACAGCGATTCCGACGTTCGTTTTCCAGGACCAGTACGGCATCGTTGGCGCGCAAGACTATTCAGTCTTCCAGTCGATCATGAAGGAGCTTGGCCAGGAGCCCCGCGAGTAACTCCGGCGTCAGCCCTCAGCCGGCGCGTCACGCGCCTCAAGCCGGCCATAAAGCGGTGTCGGCGTCGATCAGCTTGCCCACCATCTGGGCCAGTTCCAGGGCCGCGAGAGGCCCCTGGACTGCCATCGCGGTTGCTCCGGCGAACTCGACGACGCATCTGCCGCGATCGCGTCCAACGAGACGCCATCGAATCCGCGCGAAGCGAACCCCGAGGCTGCCGCTCGCAACAAGGCTTCGCGAGTGTTAGCTCGCCGCTCGGCCTGGTGCATCGTCTTCCTTCTTCTTCCAGGATGGGAGATAGAGCGGATGCGTAATCGCACCTGGATCTTCTTCTCGCCAACGCGGGAACGCCGCTTCGAAGGCCTCAATCACCTTTGGGTCGAACTGTGATCCAGCGCAGCGCAAAATCTCTTGCATGGCCGCATCTGGAGTTTGGCCGCGGCGGTAGGGACGGTCCGAGATGATCGCATCGTAGGTGTCGGCGAGGGCGAAGATACGCGCACCGAGTGGGATGTTTTCGCCCTTGAGGCGCCGCGGGTAGCCGTCGCCGTCCCAGCGTTCATGGTGAGCAAGCACGATCTTGGCGGCGGGACGAAGATACGGCACCTGCGCGAGGATTCGGTAGCCGAGCGCGGAATGGCGGCGCATGAACTCCCATTCATCGTCCGTTAACTTGGCAGGCTTCAGCAGGATTGCGTCCGGGACGCCGATTTTGCCAACGTCGTGCATCAGCGCGCCACGATACACGGTGGCCAACTCTTCCTCAGAGTAGACACCGAGCATCCTGGCGATATCGAGCGAGTGGGTGGCGACGCGCACCGAATGCCCGCGCGTTTCCTGGTCGCGCACGTCTAGCGCCGTGACCAGCGATTCAAGCGTGCCCGTGTAGGCGTCGCTCAGTTCGTCTGACATGTCACGTATTTCGACGAACGCATGCTGAAGTTGGTCGTTCGATTTTTCGAGCCGGATGACATTATCGCGGGTGCGCTCGACGAACTGCTCGATCGAATAGCGACTGAGCAGGAGCGGCAGAGCAAGCACGAGGATGGCGGCGACGCCCAGCTGGTGATAGACCAGGGCAAGCCCACCGGCCACCAGTCCCAGGACCAGGTAGTGCGGCAGCAGCCAGCCGAAGTTCTCGCGGTAGGCGGAGCGCAAGGAGCGGCCCGAGGTGAGGCTGATAATCGCTGAGACGGCCCAGGCGTCCACCGCGAAGAGGATGAATGCGCCAGCGGCCCCGACGAGCAGAGGCCGGACAGGGTCACCAAACGTAAGAACGCTGTCCAGGCCGACAACCGCCGAGCCTGCCAGGAACGCCGACAGACTGTTGTGTCCGAAGTTGAAGATCAGCTTCTTCGGCTGGCGATCACTCATAAAGTAAGTGACGAGGGCGACGCTGCTGGCGGCAAGCACCCCGCCGGCAGGGCCAAAGAGCAGCACGGCCAGGAGCGTGCCCACAAAGCTGATGGAAACCTGGCCATCCGAATAGAGCTTCACGGGCAGCCGTTCGCTGAGGGCGCTCAGGAGTACAACGCAGGCCAAACCGAAGACGTCTTCGGTCGGGCGAATGAACAGCGCGCAGGTGAACCCGATCGCACCGAGTGCGAACATCCCCATGATGAAAGCTTCATCGCGGCGTAGCGGCGGACGGACTGCTTTTGTCACACTCCAAATATCGGCTGTCGCGCCAGAACCTGACAGCCGTACAGCAAAGTATTCGCAGGGGAAAACCCCTAAACGAGTGTGATGGCTGCGAATCTGGCGAGCGTAAGTGACAGGCGAGAAAGTCTCGCCGTCAGCGTTTAACGCAATACGGCAGGTTCAGTTCCTGGCCGAGCCTTCCGGCGAGTCCTTCGCGGCTCCCCAAAAACGTTCCGACAGGTGTTGCGAAGTGACAGAAAAGTGGCAATCGAGTGAACGGCAGATCCAGACGCCGAAGCATCCCGAGTTGCACGAGGCACCAGCTTTGACGGTCGCCGTTCTGCCTAGCGAACACTCAGAAATTCCGATAGTTCGTGATGGAACCACAAGCCACGCACTCCGATCACCTGCCGGGGCGGCAACAACCAGGTGGCCTACGCTTACGACAACGCTAACCGCACTTCATCTCTGTCACCGATCGGACTCGCAGGCGACGAGCTCGAGCCACGTACAGCATCCGCTGCTCCACTCCTAACCAGCGCAGCGCGTGTGCTATTGTCGGTATCGCAACCGGTCCCTATGTTCGCAGGCCGCCCCGCGAGCCAAAATGGAGAGACGGGAGGTGATCCATCGGCTCACTCCGACTTCCCATACGGCTCGATGCAGCGAGGCTCGTCCTGCGGCGTTACGAAGCTGCCGACGTGAAGGCATTGG